>NZ_QWKI01000197.1 GCF_009911645.1 Pseudoflavonifractor sp. 60 | reverse complement strand
TTCTAACAGCTTTGGCAACAATGCGGAAAAAGACACGGCTGGCTGCCGTGCCTTGAACCGTAATTCTATTGTAATAGAAGAATTTGCTAAAAGGAGAATACACTTTGGAGCTGGATTATAAGGCGCTCGGGAAGCGGATCAAGATTGCCAGGATCAACGCCGACATGACTCAGAACAGGCTTTCCACCATGCTGGAGATGTCCCCCTCCCACATGAGCAACATTGAAACCGGAAGCACCAGGATCAGCCTGACCGCGCTGGTCAGCATTGCCAACGCCTTGGGCGTGACAGTAGATGATCTGCTCTATGACAGCATCGTCCACGCCAGGCCGCAGCTTGAACGAGACATTCAGCAGATTGTGGATTCCTGCGACGACTACGAGCTTCGTGTGGTCAAGGACGTTACTCAGTCGGTGGTAGACGCTCTGCGGGCCAACGAAAAGCTCCGGCAAGACCTATGAAAAAAGCCCTCCTGTTCCTCGACGGATACAGAAGGGCTTCTCTATGCGCATAAACAAATTAGGCTGCCAAGTCACATACCCTGACCAGTCTGCAGCTTTTTTACTTCGTCCAAGGGAAGGCCGGCAATCTCAGAAATTTCTTCCAACGCATACTTGCCGATTTCCAGCATTCGGAGGACGGTTAATCTCTTTTCCTCTTTCTTGCCTTCTTTTACACCCTCTTGTAGAGACTCGTTTCTCATATCTTCCATGGCCTTGCACATAATTGAGATTCCCTCCTTATCCTCTTTGAAAAATCTAACTCGTTCTGCCAGTTCATCGTAATACATATTTGCCGGGTCTGTGCAGGAAAAATCGTGCATCAGTTTACCGATTGGCGACTCATCCCGGTATGCGCCATTCATATAAAGAATATGTGATCCATCCCCGAATATTTCTCCGGTCTCTAAAAAACAGCGTTCAACCGGGTAGCGCGGCAGTCCTTTCCCAATCACGTCACGCTCCGTAATAAAAATCACCCACGTCTCCGGCAACTGGTCAAAGTCCTCACTCTTATGAAGCAGATTTGCGTCCATCATGCTGCTGTTATATCTTGCCCGCTTTCGTCCTGCTCCTTTGTCGGAACGCTGAATTTCCACGTTTATGGTTTGCCCGGTGCTGTCGGTTGCCAGAACATCCAGCCGCACAGAGCGGTTAAGCAGATTTTCCACAAACACCTGGGTACGGACATCCTCAACCTTCAGGTCAGGCTTCTCCATCACAATTCGGAGAACAAATTGGATGTACTTGGGGTCTCCATCAAAACACTTCGTCAGAAAATCATCATCCAGCAGGCGGAAACCTCTAAGCCGCTGCAGGTCCTCCTGGTGCTTCTGGTCAATCTGTTCTGTCGTTGTCAAAACTGCCACCTGCTTTCTCATAACCCTTGGATTGATTTTTATATTATCATAAATCTCACATTTATTCAAGAGATACAGACAAAAAGAGGCGGGCGGGGATATCATTCCCCACCCGCTTCCTATCAACAGTTCTCTACCACTTGGACAGAATACGGCCATAAATCAGGCTGCGCTCATAGTCGTACTTGACCACCGCCAGGATCACCGTGTCTCCCTTGCGGAACTCACGGTCGGTGTGTTGGGCGGTGTAGAGGCACAGACAGGTTGTGCCATCCGGCATGGTGCAGAACACCCCGCCGCCATACTTCCCGCTGATGACCGCCTGACGCCGGCAGCCCAGTGGGTGGCGGACAACAGCCCCCTCAAAGGGATTGGGGGCGGCCTCCTTGATAGAGACACGCAAGAGACCGGTGGCACGGTCGTACTCCTTGAGGATGCAGTCGTAGTGCTCACCCGGGCGGTACTGCTTCCGCAGATCGTCGTAGCTGGAGTAGCTGATGTCCCGGTAGCGCAAGGTGAGGTCCCGGCCTCCACACTCGATCAGGCAGCGGTTGGGACCCACGGTCAGGACGCGGCAAGGCAGGCGCTCTCCAGGCTCATGGCCTCCTCTGGCCGTATCGAAAGCGTGCCGCCGAATCACGGCTCCCATGCGGCGGGAGGCGGTGGCCATGCCGCCCACACGGTCCACATCCAAAATCACATAGTCGATCTCCGCGCCGGACATATTCCGCAGGACGTGGGTAGGCCGCTCCTCGCCGGGCATCCACATCTCTGTCTCCGGAATCAGCACCTTGACCTTGTAGGCGATCACCGCGGCGCAGTAGATCCTCCGCCGCTCCACCTGGCCGGTCTCCCGGTTCTGTACGTTGAAGGCGTGGGCCTCAATACCGATGATCTTCCCGGTCAGGACGGACTTGGAGCGGAAGGAGGCATAAATATTATTCCACTCCTGGCGCTCCGGTTCGGTCAGATCCCGGTCCAGCTTGTTCAGGTCTAAAGACAGAAGCCGGCTGTGGTTGTTTGCCGACCTCGTGGGTCTGGCCCTGGGCGCGGCGGGCCGCGTCCGCTCAGGCTCCGGCGTGTCTGGCTGGGCCGGAGACGGGACGGCCGCTTCTACGGACTCCGGTTCTTCAGCGGGCGCATCACTCACATCCTGTTCGGCCAGCCCCATCACCACAATGCCATCAGCGGCGGCAGTGGGTTCCGGGTCCAGCTGGTCAGCCTCAGACAAGCCCTCACCCAGGGGGCCATCTTCCAGGGGCGCGTCCTCTGGCGCGGGCAGATCCTCGCCCTCCTCCAAGGTATCCCCAAGGACCGGGGCCGGGTCGTTTGTCGCTTTCTCCGTTTTCTTTCTGGCCGCGCGTTTTTTCTTGGGAGGTTCCTCCGGCGTCTCGGTCTCTACAGGCTCGGGTACGTCAGGGCCGCTGGCCGGCTCCAGCTCGGGCACAGTGGCGGGCTGCGTAGCCTGTTCCTCCTGGGTCAGGCCGTTTTCCATAAGTTCCATTTCCATGTTGTTTTGCTCCTTTCCAATTTTTGATGTATTGGGCCGCCTGGCGGGTCACTTCCCGGCCTCACCCCCTTTGTAGAACCGTAGACGGTCCCCTTGCCGCAGGATGAAGTAATGACTGCGGGCCAAAGTGATCTGCTGGTGCTGGGCCGCGTCCTCCAGGGGCAGCAGGAAAATGTAGTTTTTCGGCTCCGCCTGCAGCAGCTGGCTGATACGCCCCTCATGTCCAACGGATACCGGCATAACGGCGAAGTAGTCGATCCACCCGTCGGCCCGCTGGACCAAAAAGCAGAGCTTATAGGGCGGCTGGAGGGAGACACGGAGCAGCCGGTCAGGGTGGAGCGCCAGAAGAACATCCAGCGCCAAAAGCATTTCCAGGTCCGGGGGCGCATCCCTCAGCTCCGGCAGGCAGACCAGTCCCTCCGGGGAGAGGGTCAGCTGTCCCAGATACCGCAGGCGGCGCAGCAGGGCTTCGGCGTGCTTCAGTTCCTTTTGCGGCTCGTTGATCCGCAGCAGCGGCAGTACCTGGCCGGCCCGGACAAAACCGGCTGTCTCCAGGATGTCCATGAAATAACGCTGGTCCTCCGTCAGATTCATCACATACCGTCACCTCGGTTCCGGCGGTTCGCTGGTCCCGTTCAGATACGGGTCCACCAGGACGTCGCTGTGGGCCTCGCAGATGGTGTTGAAAATCACCGCCATGGTGTAGGCGGTGGAGTTCCTCACATCCCGCTGGTTGCTCCGCAGCTTGCCCTCCACGCTCTGGAGGATCACGGCGTCCAGGTCCCAAAGCCGGGAGCGCACATTGGCCCGGGGAAGGACGGCTTTCCCGATCCGAAAGCTGTCCGAGTAAAACAGCCGCTCGATGGCGTTGGCGAACACCTTCGCCGTCTCCGGATCGAATACCCACAGCTCGCAGTTGTCCAGAATCCGGGCAAGCTGCTCCTGTTCGCTCATGCCCAGAACAAAATTTCCTCCCGGCGGCTCCGCGTCCGTCCGTCCCGCTGCCTGGCAGACGGACGGACTGGTTTCAGTATGAATCGAATCAGTATGACTTTTTTCTCTTTGACTTGGGTGCGGTTTCGGCACTTCTGGATGTGCCATTCCCGCACTTCCAGAGATGCCGTTTTCGCACTTCTTGAAATGCTGCTCCGGCACTTCTAAGGCGGGTGTGGGGGGACACTCTGGGGGTGAAGTCTTATCAAGATGTGCAGATTCGGCACTTCTTACGTCCCCACCGTCCGTCGGCTGATTTGCAGGAGCAGCGCCAGCGGCCTCATGCTCCGGTCCTACGAATGGAGCGCTGCCGCCTTTGACCTCCTCATGCTCCACCAGGGCCAAGTAGATCTGATTGGCGTTGCCCCGGCCGCACCGCTTCTCCCAGATCAGCCCAGCGGCGGACAGCTCTTTCATGGACTCGATGATCTTCCGGTAGCTGACCTGCATCTCATCGGCCAGGGAGTGGCGGGTGTAGATGATGAACACCGCCCCGTCCTCATTCACCCAGCCGTTGAGCCGGGAGAGCTGGAAACGGTTGAGCAGAAAGGTATAGGCCACCTTGCTCTCCAGGGCCAAGCCCATATAGCGGGGGTCGGTAAAGAGCCAGCGGGGCATCTGAAGGTGGTAGATATTCTGGATATCCCCCTGCTTCATCAAAGGGAAGGAGGGCTTCTGAGTCATGGGCGCTGCCTTCATAGTCAATCTCTCCTTTTATAAGTGGAAGGACAGCGCACTCAGCGCCGTCCCTCCTCATGTTGGTCTCCGCCCACGTCCTGGGGCAGTGTTTCTATTAAATCGAACGCACCATAGGGGGCGTCCTGGTCTGGTCCAATCTCCGGCCCCTCCAGGTCGACCAGCTCCGGAGACAGGAGGCCATAGTCAAATTGCTGGGGAAAGGTGATCGGGGTCGTGGCTGGAACTTCCTGCTCCGGTTCTGGTGCTGGAGCGGGGGCAGGGGCCGGCCTGGTCTTCTCAGGCGGGCTGGCCTCTTTGGGCGCGGTGGGCGGTGGAGCGGGCTTTGCCTCTTCCTGCCGCCAGTGGGGGGTGTAGTCGGATATCCGCACATCCCGCAGCTGTCCAAAGCTGGGGTGTTCATCCGGGATGATCTTATAGAGGCGCAAGGGCTTTTGACCCCGCAGTAGCACCAGGCACTCCCGGTTGTCCATCCGAAGGATCTCATCCGGGAGCATCAGGGCCCGCTGGGTGTTGCTCTTGGTCTGGCTGTAGGGCCGGGTGGAGGTGTAGACCGGGGAGAACAGCGGCGTCAAAGGCATCTGGTTATTCTCCACCTTGATGGTCACCATGCCGCACTTCTTGGAGATGTAGGTGGCGGTGTCCACGTCGTTGCAGCCCAGGCATATCTGGATATCGGTACAGCCGATCAGCTCCTCCCACTCCGTCTTGGGGTAGCGGTCCTGAAGCTGGGGGATGGACTGGACAATGATCTGGCAGAAGATGGCCGAGCCACGGCAGACGTTGAGCACCCGCTTGAAGTCCATCAGCTTGCCGATGTTACAGAACTCCTCCAGGCAGACGTTCACCGTCACTGGCAGCCGCCCATGGTCCCCGTGCCTGCGGCCGTAGTCCATCAGGCTGGTAAAGAGCTGAGAGAAAAACAGGGAACTCAGAAACTCCAAGGACGAATCCTGGGCGGAGATACAGCAGAAGTAGGCACAGGGCTTTTTTCTGGGCAGCGTCAAATCAATCTCGTTGTAGGAAGTGATCTTGTCCACCAGGGGATTTTGGAACACGGACAGGCGGTTGCCTAAGCCGATGGCGATGTTGCCCCAGATCTGCCGGTTGGCCAGCTTGAAGATACCGTAGGGGGCCAGGGCCGGGTGTCCCTTGGGCAGGGCCTCAAACCTCCGCTCCAGGTTGGCGAAGGACTCATTGGACAGCATCCGGTAGATGGCCCCCAAGGACCGCTGCTGGATGGGCAGCAGCTCTTTCGTCCCGGGGACGGTCTGGGAGGCGACGTAGTGCATCAGCGCCATGAGCAGATTCAGCTCCGCTTTTTCCCAGAAGTCCTGCCGCTCGTTGGCGTTGGATGTATTCTTGATGATGACCTCCGCGATAGACTGCACCAGGTCTTTGTTGTGCTCGATCTCGCTGAGGCAGTTCCAGGCGTCGCTGTTCTCCATGTCCAGAAGGTTGAACATCCGGACATCGTAGCCCTCCGCCTTCAGGAAGGCCGACATACTCTCATAAATTTCGCCCTTGGGATCGACCAGGACCATGCTCTCCTTCCGGCGGGCGGTCTGGAGGATAAAGGGTTTGACAAAGCCCCGGGTCTTGCCGGAGCCGGTAGCGCCGTAGATCATGATGTGCTCCGTCAGGCCGCAGCCGGGTTTGAGGGTGACGTACTCGGCGTACCTGTCGTCCTCCTCCGGACTGCCCTTCTGCTTGCCCAGGAGGGTGCGGTCCAAGTCCTGGATGGGTCCGGTGAGGACGATCTGCCCCTGCTCCTTCCTGCCCATAAAGCCCGATGTGCCGTGTGTGCCGTCCGGGAGAATGTCAAAGCCCCGCTTGTCGTGGATGTACTTGTACCCGGAAAACCAGATGTAGCCCTTCTTGGTAATGAGACAGACCAGCAGCGCCCCCACCACTGTCACCGCCAGTCCTGTGGGGGTAAAGACGGCCAGCAGATTGAAGAACGGATTGACCACCCAGATGGAGGTCACGGACTCGCTCTCCGGTCCAAAGACGGCCCGGTTTCCCAGGCGGATGGAATTGATGAACATACCGTAGAAGTACCAGGCGGACAACCCCAGGGCAAGATAGAGCTTCCACTTCCCCTTGTACTTCTCCAAGTGCCGTTCCAGCTTTTTCCCCCAGCGGTCCTCCAGCTTGGCGATCTGGGTGGAGAGCCTAAACATGGGCCAGCCCTCCCTTCCGTCTCAGCGGTTCCTCCGGCCAGGGGTCGCCCAGAATACATTCGCCGCCAAAGGCCACGGAGAGGACCCGGGCATTGATCCGAAGGGGCCGGACAGGTATGTCCCGCGGAAAGTAGTCCAACAGAAGTCCGGACATCTGGCCCTCCAAAGCCGCTACCAGAATTTCCTTTCGGCCCTGCTGCCGGGCGTCCCAGCATATCCGATCCAAGCGGCGCAGGTCCATATCCACAGCGATCACCAGAGGGTTTCCATCCACATGGCCGTCCGCCTCCGGGAGCCGGTCATCCTCCGCTTTCCACCGGGCGCCGAATGCGGCCTGGGCAATGCGGGGGCGGTAGTCCGTCTGCCGCATGATAGCAAGTTGGAGCGCCCCGGTATCGTCGCAAGAGAGCAGACAGGCCGGGATACCCAGCCGGGGGTATGCCTGGCTGTAGTCCACATAGCCCTTTTTGCCGTTTCGCTCAGAGGGTGTTGTTCGGGTCAGGATTTTATAAATGGCCTGGTAGTTCTCCCCCGCCAGGATAAGGGCCTGGGGTGTGTCCAGCCGCTCGCTGAATATAGAGGACAGGTTGTGGAGATGGGACAGCTCATTGTTCATAAAAAAGCCGGTACTGTGCTCACTGACGTACAGGACCATATAGGCCGTATTTCCCCAGTGGCCGAAACCAGCGCAGCCGGCGGCGTTCATCAGGTTTCCGTCTCCGGTGCGGAGGGTAAAGGCTGGGAGGAAAACAGGCTGGTGTTTGAGGCGTTCCACCTTGTCTAAGGCGGGCTCAATTCCTGCGCTGAGACAGGTGAACAGGATCGAACCGACCTCTAATCTCCGTCGAAGGGTTGGGCTGTTGGAATAGGGACGTTTCGCCGGGGGCTGAAATCTGAGGTCAAAGGTAGACAGAAGCTGATAGCCCTCCGGGGAGAGGGACAGGTATTCGCCGTTCCGGGAAAAGGTGAGCAGTCCCATTAGGGACAGCAGGCCGGCCTCCCAGGAGAGCTGTTTCAAGGGGGACAGCGCCCGCAGCGGGGCGAGGGGTAGCCATTGGTAGGCCCCCGCCAGACGCAGCAGGCCAAAATCCCTGCGGTCGTACAGCATCGGGGACTCCTCCTTTCAAATTGGGGTGTCATTGTAACCGAAGGTGGCATAGGAGGGTTACAAATTTTCAATGTAACCGAATATCAGAAGTGAAAAAAGCTTGATATTTCAAGGGAAAACAGGGCTGACCTTCGGTTACATCCATAGTCCGATGTAACCGAAGGTCAGGCATAGAATTGTATCGCCATTGTAACCGATGGTGCGGGATTTTGACGATGGTTTGTAACCGGAGGTCACAGCGTAATTTGCGGTTCCAATGTAACCGAAGGTCAGCGGGAAAAGGGGAAATGATCTGAGCGCATAAAGAAAAAGTCTCCTGCGTCCTGCACCGGCAGCACATAGATGTGGCATACCTTTTCTGGGGACCGCTGGGCCAGCAGGCACAGGCTCAGGCTGAACTGGTCGTCGTCCGCGACCAGCCTGCCCTTGATGGCGTTGCTCACTGCCTTCCAACCCTTATTATCTTCATCGTAGACCTGGCGGGAATCCACGTCGCAGAGCTCCTCGATCACCAGTAGGGCATGGTCCACCATAGGGGGCTTATACGAACACCCACCATCTATTTCGTTGGTGTGGCCTTCGTGCTGGCCCTGCCGCTCCCTGAGAAGCGGCGCTAAAAATCAGGCATCCGGTCTATATGGCTGGGTGCCTTTTTCTGTCTTTGCCTGGGGGCGGCGTGTGCTGCCTCCAGGCTTTTTTGGACAAGTATGCCATACACACGCCGTATATTTTAGACTGTTTTCCAGATTGATTTTAAGGCGCTTGCATCGTAACATTCAGCCATCCTGAAGGGCGGGAAACCAGCCCAAAATAAACGGAGGTAAATAAAATGAAACTTTCCAACTACGGCTATAAAGAGCGCACCACAAAGGTCTACCCGATGGAAATGGGCCAAATGAAAAACCTGGTTCTCCAGGCTATGGTTCGGAACGATGCAGAGGATTACCTGGTGCGAATCGTCAACGTAACGGTGGGCGAGGTCCTGGAATACGACGGTATGCGGGAGCTGATAATGGCGGACCTGAACAACGTGTACGAGGTGAACATCCTCCGAATGGCCAGTGTCCATATGAACGATACGGGGCGGGACGTGATCGTGGTGAATATCGAGGAAATCGAGGACGAAATGTTCTAAAGCCGAAACGGGCCGCTGGCCCGTCGCCGGGAACCGCCCCACCCGGCCTGATGATGGCAGGGCAGAAAGGACTTGTTATGGCTGAAATTAAAACGTGGGCTGTCACCTATAGGCATCCTGTGACCGGGCAGCTTGTAAAAGGGCACCAGTTTGCTGCTACGAAAAGCGAGGCTCTGCGAAAGGCGAGGGAGGCCAATCCTAAGTGCGACGTACCCGGTAAACACTGGATTGTCGTTTCCGCTGATGAAGTGGTCTACTAAGCCGAAACGGGCCATAGGCCCGTCCACAGGAACCGCCCCACCTGTGCTGAAGATGGCAGGGCAGAAAGGACACAGTATGAGATATTATAGCACGCAGCGCCCGATTGGGCCTGGGACCTTCCCGAAGCGGGAATGGAACAAAGTTCTGGAAATCCACAATTTCGACCAAAAAACCTACTGCGAGGAAATTGGCCGGGAGGCTTGGGGATATATCGACTACGAGAAGCCGCTCGACCGGTACGACTGTAGCTCCTACGAGCTTACTGCAGTACAAACGAAAATTCTGCACCTGCAGTATATCGGCATCGACAGCTGGGGGCGCTACGTCTACGAAGATGAAAACGGCGATCTCTGGAAACTGACCGATTGCTGCTCCCCGAGGGAGGTGTGTGAGCAGCGTGGGGATACTCCACATTCCGCTTGCAACAATGCCTTTGATGGTGAGCCGGATTGCCCGATGGGCGCAGAGATTAAGCCGGAATATATCTGAAAGCAGCCGCCGGGGTCCGCCCTGGCGGCTTTGCTCTGCCCTGGCCTGGATAGCAAAGGCGGCGGTCCTGCGTCCGCCGCCTTGCTACTACTTCTCCGCCGGGTCCGCCTCAGGCTCGATCAGGTCCTCTATATGGCATTCCAGGACCTGGGCCACCTTCAGTAGCTGGTACACGTCACGGGGTACCCTGGTGCGGTTCCCCCAGGCCTCCAAGGTGCCCGTCGGGACGCCGCTGCGTCTGGCCAGCTCCCGGCGGCTGATACCCTTTTCCATGCACCTGCGGTCTATGGGGATCATGTTTGCTCTTTCGGTCAGCTTCGGCATTTCGCCCACCTCCTTGTGTAGTCCTATCATCATACGGCGTGTGCGAGGCAGTTGTCAATCAGTCAAACTTGCCATACACACATCCCGTATTTTGGACTCTTTTCCAGATTGCTTTTAATGCGTGTGCGCTGTAACATTCAGCCACAATCAAACGACGGAGGTACTCAAAATGATGAATCTGGATCGTGTGGCCGCTGGCCTCTCCCGTATCGGGATGAACGTGGAAATGAAAACCGGCGAGAACGGGAAGCCCACTGTGGTGGCTTCCGTCGAAACCGGGCGGGGGCTGCTCTCCGTTCTCTGCCTCCCGGAGGGCGCTCGGCTGGGGAAGCCCAACGGCTCCAGTAAGTATCTGTATGAGTGCAGTGAGGCGAAGCTGTGGGCCGTGGACGAGCAGACCATTAAGGCCAATCGGTAAGGGAGGAAGGGCTTATGAAATACGAAATCTTCAAAACCTGCGTGGGTTATACCCTGGTTATCAACCGGACGGGCGGTACCCGCAACGACTACCGCTTCGCCAGCAAGGCCGAGCTGAACCGCTGGCTGAAGCTGGCCGGTATCCGGTATGGAGGTGCTGGTATGGCGGAGATTATTTATCTGGACGACCATCGGGCTGGCGTCCACCTCTACTGCCCGGAAATGGGCCAACGGAAGCCCGAGGTCCAATTGGAGGCCACCCTGGGCCACTACGGCACCCACTACTATGTGGATACTCCCCTGGAACTGAAGGGGAGGGGAATTACTGAAATCGTCCCGGTCTGCTGGGCACCCGGCTGCAAGAAAGATGTGGAAGGCTGGCGGACCTACCGGGTCACCCGCAGGGCCTTTGAAAAGCTCAAGGCCCAATACCCCATCGCCATGGAAAATCTGCTGGACTGAACCGAACCGCCGGGGGTGCTGCCCCCGGCCTACAGAAAGGATGGAAATTATGAAATACCTCGCTTTCCGCATTGATACGACCTCGATCAAGGATCATGCTGTGGCGCATGGCTTCTTCGTCCGGGGACAGCACCAGAGTGATTACAACTGGCCGCTGCTGGGCGAATTCCCGGATATGGAGGCGGCGAAAGACTTCATCCGGTCCCAGCGGACCGACCCGGTTCGTCAGACCGTGTATGGTCCGGGTGGCTACGGGATCAAGCTGTAAGAAATCGAAGCGCCGGGGCTGCTGCGCCGGCGCTTTTCTCCGGCCTGTGCGGCATGGCAAGTTTGCCATACACACGCAAGGAAATTTAGACCATATTCCAGATTGAGTTTAAGGCGCTTGCGTTGTAACATTCAGGCACATCAAGGGGGATACATCCCGAGCGAACGGGCACGACCGGGAGCCGGGAAATCTTACCGGGCAGGAGGTAAAGCAAATGGAGGAATGTAGCATGACCGCTACGGAAGCCGCAAGGCTCATTGATTGGCTGATTGCCAACGGGCACTCTGAGAAGGAAGCTACCGAGTGCATCAAGTACATCGCCACTGGTATCCAGCGGCCCCCGAGAGACCCCAGCAAGTAAAAAGTTAGGCTCCCCAACGCCTACCAAAGCCAAGGGAGCCTAACACCAAAAGGGCGGATGGGACCTGCCTCCCATTCCGCCCCCATGGTAACACGAAGGCAGGAAAAAATCAAGGCCCGGTCAACGGGCGAACATGGAGGCATGAAAAATGTTTGATAAAAAAACTGCCTTATCTTTTGCTGTACACTTTATGCTGGCATTTTTATATATCATATTTCGTTTACAAAGTCAAAGACGATTTCAAGATGAGGGGTGGTATCGGCTTTCCTCTGAATTTCAGTTTTGACTATCCAAATCGCCAGTATGGGATAGAAGCCGCTTAGGCGGCCCAAATACTAAACTTGTAGTATTCAATGATTTTGCAGCGTTCACCGGTAAACTCGAAGCACATATTGATATTGCCGTTTTATATAGTCTATCGTCCCAGCTATGCCCGGATCAAATCATATTGTATTGTCTGATAAAATCGAGCTTCAATTTCTTCTGGACGGTCAGTCTGTCCCAACACCCACATCAGTTTCGTAGCTGCCGCCTCCATGGTCATGTTATAAGCCTCCAGGATGGGGTATCTGTTTTTCAACTGCCGCCCCACCTGGTACACCGACATGTCGCTCCCCTCATAGGGGACCTGAGTCATCATCACAAAGGTCTTCCCACTGTCCAGCCAACTCTTGACAGCGCTGGAAAAACTTCCCTCCCCTAAGTCGGGCAGACCGCCTACCCCAAAGGATTGACAGATTACCGCCCGAAAACTGTCTTTCAACTGCTCCAGCACTTGGGCTCCTATCCCAGGAATGAGGGTCAGCAGCAGAACATTGGGTTCCAAGGTATGGTAAAAGGTAGGCTCAGCCCCATAGCTGTAGTGCTTCACGCCTAGATAGCGGATCAGCTTTCCATCCCGAATCACCGCAATTTCCGGATAATCCACACTTGAAAAGGCGTTATAGCTCTTGGTACGCTCCTTCCGGGCCCGGGTACCCAGGATTACCTTTCCGTCAAACACCAGGCTCACGTCATGGGAATCCTGAGCGGCAGCGTAGAGAAAGCTGTTGAATAGGTTGCGTTTGGCATCCGTCTCATCCAGGATGATGGACTTCTGGGAGCCGGTGATAACGATGGGCTTGGGCGAGTTTTGAATGAGGTAGGACAGTGCGGCGGCGGTGTACGCCATAGTATCAGTCCCGTGGGCAATGACAAAACCGTCATAGCTGGAGTAGCGTGCTTCAATGGCGGCGCTGATCTCTAGCCAGTGTGTCGGGCCGATATTGGTGCTGTCCAGATTCATCAGCTGGAGGGTATCTACCTGGCACAGCACCTCGATATCCGGGACATAGCGCAGGATCTCCTCCGAGGTGATAGCGGGGCTTAGACCTTGACCGCTCTCTTTGGAGGCAATGGTGCCTCCAGTAGCCAGCATAAGAATTCGTTTCATGGTATGCCTCGTTTCTCTGTGAGGAACTGATCCTCCCAGACCGGCTGGTTGGATATAACAGCCCCCACCTCTTGAATCATTTCCTTGAATTTTTGCGCCCCGACAGGAAAATACTTTCCACTCAAATAGCTGACCATAATGTCATCGTTGTAGTGCAGAGGAAAAACAAACAGCCGCGGGGTCCGCTGTGTACGCAGCTGATAGCGGAAGGGATGGAGGAAGCTGTTGGGGCAGACCAGTGCCCCCATCCCTTCAAAACACAGAGAAAGGGTGATATTGATATTTTTTGACTCCAAGACGATATTGGGGGTTATGCCAGCTTTCGAACAGCAGCTGTGAAAAATAGTGCCGGTGTGCAGATCTTTCTGGCTGGCCAGAAAAGGGAGCGCTCCGAAGTCTTTCAGGCCAGCTTTCTCCGGATGTGCGCACAGTTCCTCCCACCGGTCTGGAAGATAGGTCTCCAACAGATTTTGGGGCACAATCAAGACATATTGCTCCTTCCACACCAGCTCACAGGTCAGTCCCAGGGGATTTTTAGGGTAACGCCCGATGATAAGGTCCACCCTTGCCTCGCTGAGGAGCTGCTCCAACTGTTCTGCGTTTCCCTCCACCACATTTACCTTCATAGAGGGAAATGCGGCGCGGAATTTTGGCAGCAGCATGGGCAGATAGCAGGCCCCTCTGGCTGGGGTGATCCCCAGGGTGATTTCGCTGCTTTTGAAATCCTTGATATCTTGAATCTCCAGCTCCATCTCATCCAGCGACTGACACAGCAGTCTGGCGTGCCGCTGGAAGCACAGCCCCGCCGGGGTCAGCGACATAGGCGGCGTGCGGTCGAAGAGAGGGGTTTCAAAGTGCTCCTCCAGCTTGGTGATGTGGTTGCTCAGCGACTGCTGGGCAATGTGCAGGCGGCCTGCGGCACGGGTGAAATTCAACTCCTCCGCCGCGATTAAAAAGTACTCCAAATTGAGCAGATTCAAATTGCCTGCCTTTTTTACCACTCTTTTTCCAGTCTCTGCCATACCGCTGTCACTCCATACCGCCGCGCCCTGGGCGCGGTTGATTCTACAGCCTTTTTACTACAGAACCTCCTCCATGTCAACATTAAATTCCGGCCCGTCCAGCTCCGCCCGGTCGGCCAGCAGATAGCGGTAGGCATCTACCAACAGGTCGATCCGGGGGGTGGGAACGTTGTACTTTTTGCCCAGCCGGCTCACCGCCATATAGCCGTAGGGGACATCCTCGGTGAGAAAGCGGTGATAGGGGTCCTTAGGCAGCTTGACGCTCTTCAGACTGGGATTTTCCAGGCCCAGGTCCTTGATGTTGTCGTAGTTGACCTTCCAGGCGGCGTTCATCAGATCCAGAATGCTCTTGGATTCCCCGCCAATGGCCTTGGCTACCGCACAGCGCTCCGCGTCCGCAGCCATGACGAAGTCCAGCAGAATGGGGGGCAGACACTGGCCGTAGAACTGGGCGTCCTCCCCGTTGGCCATTCTGGTGATGTTAAAGATGCAGAAGGGTACATGGACCGGAGGATTGGTGTTGTTCATAGAGGTATCCAGCACGTTGGCCACCGGATAAAACTCGGGAAAGGCCTGCTTCAGCTCCTCCACCACCATGGGGCCGGCGCTGCCCGGAATGGTGGCAAAACTCATGGATTTTTTAGAGGTCTTCATAAAGGTAGTAGCCGGGTAGGTCAGGGAGGGGGAGGCCGCCAGGTTGCCGCTGGTCTCGCCGATGATGACGTGCTTCTCCCGCACCTCGTCCCGCAGCACGCTATAAAATTCATAGGCGCCCCAGTTGCCGGTGATGATCACAATGCGCTGCCCCTCCTGGAGCTTGCCCTTCAGCAACTCCGCCATGGGGCGGTGCCCCTTGGAGGTGGTGGTAATCACCAGGAACTTGGCCCCTTCGATGGCCTGGTCGATGTCGGTAAAGGCTTTCACCTTAAAATTTCCGTTCAGCGCACCCGATACTGTGATACCGCACTCGTTAACAGCTCTGGCCTTCTCCGCATCCCGGGTAAAGCCAGTGACCTCCAGCCCCCGGTCTACCAGGGTAGCCGCCGTGTTGTGGCCGATCTTACCCAGACCTAAAATTGCCGCTTTCATGGTAACAACTCCTTCTTGTATTTTGATTTCAAAACTGCCCTGAATTGGATTCAGGGCAGTTGGATTGGGTCAGCGGACCAGCCGGTCCTCGCCCTCCACCGGAGACTTGGTCAGAATCTCAATGCCGTCCTTGCGGACCACCACGGTGTCCGAGTGGCGGGTGGAGCCCCATCCGGCGAAGACCAGGCCGGGCTCTACCGTGACCACCATTCCCTCCTCCAGCACCATGTCGTTGTTCTTAGACAGGGAGGGGAACTCGTGCAGGCTCATGCCCAGGCCGTGGCCGATGCGTCCGGGAAGGAAGTCGCCGAAGCCGGCCTCAATATAGGGCCCCACACCGGCGTTATAGATATCGCCCACCTTTACACCGGCCTTCATCAGTGCAAAGACATTCTTCCGTCCGGCCAGCATAGCGTCGTAGGCCCGCTCATACTTCTCGGGGATCTGGCCGATTATCACCGTGCGTTCGTTCTCCGTGTGGTAGCCGTCAATGGCGGCCCAGCACACGGGAAGGCAGACCTCTCCCTCCAGAGGTACCCGGTCGCCAGGGCACTCACAGCCGTAGGGGACGCGGTATCCCGAGTTGGAGTAGCACCACAGCGCGGTGACAATGCCACCCTCCGTGTTGCCGAAGCTGCTGATCTCAAACTCGCTCAGCTCCTTGGCCCACAACTCCCGCATGGCGATCTCAGCGGCGATGCTGGCCTGGGCCTCGCTCTTGCGGATGTTGGCCACAGCGGCCTCCATACCTACGTTGGTCAAGCTGGCGGACAGGCGCAGCAGGTTGATCTCGTACTCGTTCTTGATGTTTCTGGACCGCTTCAGGAAGTCGGACACGTCGGTCATCTGGGCGGCGTTGGTGATATCCTGGAGCTTCTTGTACTGGTTGAGCGAGAGGAAGTCCCCCTCATAGCCAATGACCTTGCCCTTGATTTTCAAGTCGTCGGCAATGATGCTGATGGCGCTGTAGGCGTCATCAGCGATGGGCTTCTGGTTGGCCCAGGCGCCGAAGAGGCGGATATCGTCAATGGCGGCCTCGTCGGCGGAGTGGCGGGCCCGCAGGCTGTGAACCAACAGCACGGCCTCCCCCTGGGCGGGGACCACCACAACCACGGGGTGGCTGTAGAGAATAGGGTTGAAGCCGGAGAGGTAGAATGTGTTCTGGGGCTTGAAGCAGATCACGGCGTCGATGCCCATCTCCACCATGGAGCGCTGCATTTTGACCACCTTGTCCTTGTAGAGCTGCTTGCGGTCAAACTGTTTCAGGTCCTGCTTGATCTCAGCGATAGATTTCATATGTCATTCCTCCAAATTAATATAAGATTCCGCCGCCCGGTCCCAGGGGGATCTGGAAGACAAACCAGATGCACATCTGCGCCACAAAGCACAGAAAGAAGCCAATGGTGTAGGGCAGCATATTAGCCATCAGGGTTCCAAAGCCGAAGTCCTTGTCGTGCTGCTTGCACAGGGACAGGAGCATGGCAAAGTAGGCGAAGGCGGGCGTGATGGGATTGGTAAAGGCGTCGCCGATGCGGTAGCACATCTGGGTCAGAGCCGGATCGTAGCCCATCAGCATGAACATGGGCACAAACACCGAGGCAATCAGGCCGTATTTTGCCGAGGCACTGCCGATAAACAGATTCATAAAGCCCGACAGCAGAATAAATAAAATTAGAATCACTAGCATGGGCAGGCCGGAGTTGTTCAGGAGTTCCGCCCCCGTGATGGCTACGATGATGGCCAGATTGGACCACTCAAAGTACTTCAGGAACTGGGCCATCACGAAGCACAGCGCCACAAAGGAGCCCATATCCTTCATACAGTCACCCAAGGCGTTCACCACGTCGGTGCTGTTTTGGAAGGTCCCACAGGACAAACCGAACACTACGCCCGGAATAAAGAACAGCAGTGCAATGAGGAAGGGGAGTCCCTTCATCAGGGGAGCCGCCGCCACAAAAAGCCCGCCGGTTTCCGGGTCCCGCAGGATGCCCTCGGAGGGAATCATCCCCACCAGCAGCACCACGGCATAGATTAAGACGGAGATCAGCGCATTGCGCACGGCGCGGTTCTCCTCCGGAGTCAGCTTTTCTACACTGCGCTGTGCCTGCACCGCACCCTGTCGGGCGGCCAGCCGGGGTTCCACAAATTTGATGGTAATTATCACCGAGGCAACGGTGAGAATAAGCACCGAAAAAGCGGCAAAATACCAGTTAATGGCGGGGGAAGCGGAGTAGTTTGGGTCAACCAGCTGGGCTGCCGCCGCCGTAAAGCTGTAGTTGGTCACGTCCATGGAGGTGAGCAGCAGGTTGGCGCACATGGCTCCAGATACGGTGGCGTAACCACACAGCGCACCGGCCAGGGGATTGCGGCCCATGGTGGCAAAGATGGAGGCGCCCAGTACCGGCATGATAACGTACCCCACGCCGCCAGCGGCGTCCGCCATAACGCTGACAAAGCAAAAGACAATGATAACTTTCAGGTCAGAACCATTGGAACTCTCCACAATCTTTTGCAGGGCAATGCGAAACAGACCGGACCGCTCACAGATCCCGACACCGAACATACAGGTGAGCACCGGACCCAGGACGGAGAGAGACTGGAAATTGGAGACCATGCTGGTCAGCATTCGGGCAATCCCTTCTCTGGAGAGCAGATTGTACACCTCCGCCGTCTCTCCGGTAGCCGGGTTGACCGCCGACAGGCCTATGCTGGAACAGATCCAGGATGCCAGAATGATGATGACGCAAAACCAGACAAAGAAGATCATCGGGTTGGGAATTTTGTTGCCAATTGCTTCAACGGTGCCGTAAAAGCCCTTGGAACGGGGTTTTTCATTTGCCGAATTTTGACGCAAGGAAGATTCCCCCTTTCTTTTTGTGTAACACATGGAAGTGGCCTGGACTTATACATATTGTACAAATAAATTTTTCTGCAGTAAAAATTTATATTTAAATTATATTGTTCCTTCCTACAGCTGTCCAACACTTTTTCCTCTCGTGTGCTCCAGCAAATTACCTGTACCACTGTGCTCTATTATCATTGTCAACTGGTTCCCCAGCTTGCTCTGGCAAACACCAAATCAAAAGATGCTGTTTCGTCAGCTGCCGCAGGTATCTGGATCACTGCCTGTCCCCCGTACAAAAATGCGTTTTAGCCCATTTCCATACCGTTGAGATATTGAGCCTCATAAATATTGAACTCGATTTGGATTCCGTAATCTCTAGTCAATGTCACGGCTTTGATAAGATAGGAAGCTATCATTTTTTGTTCTTCTGAGGGAGCATTAGTAAACATATCTGCCCAACTGAGCAGCCGGTGGTGCTGTTCCAGAATTTCATCTGCCACGACCTTTGCTTCGTCGGCCTTGGATTGAAGCGTTTCAATTTCTTCCGTCAGGCTAATGAGAGATTGCTGAACTGAGTCCATCCTTTTTTTGATCTGCTCGGGGGAAAAAACACAGGTTCCTTCCAGAGAATCCAACATCAAACCTTCCCGTTTGACCAATTCTCTGAAATATTTCGCATGGTCAGCTTTGGCCTTTGTCAGTTTCTGTTGATACTCTTTTGCCGTGCTTTGGACTTTCTGCTTTGCAAAATCTCTCTCATCGATTGACTTTGCCCGGGCAAAAATCCCCTGTAAGATATCTTTGATTACTTGGTCCACTTTTTCAGCGCGATAGGTGGTGGGTCCGTCACAGATGCCTTTATGTTGTGTACGGTTGTAGCATTTGTAAATTGGTATCCGCTCAGAAACTTTGTTCGGATCAGTATGGTGACTTTTCCTTCCGGTCGAGGCAAATATCCGCCCTCCGCAATGGCCACAGAATACGTTGCCAGATAAAAGCGCCCGTCCGGAGTTCCGCTTAGGAACAGTACGGGGTGGGCGGTTTGTGGGTATAGTTCCATCTTTCAGAAGAGAAACATCCACACCCCATGATGCCGCACATTTTGCTTCATAGGTAGCGGAACGCTGTTCCCGGCCTCGCTCTACTCTGGTAAATTGCTCTGGAGATATGATTTGCAATTCTGGAAATATTTCAGAGCGTGTCTCCTCACTGCGCAAAATGCCCTGGGATATTCCGTAAAATATTTTGGATCGAAGAATAATGGAAAGGCTCTCCTGTACGTTCATTGAAGACACTATCCTGGCCTCCATGGAGACTGCCGGTGTTGAGGATATGCCCGATGATGTGGAGCGGAAGGGCATCGGGACCCCGGCCACCCGTGCCCCCATCCTGGAAAAGCTGGTGTCCGCTGGCTTTGTGGAGCGGAAGAAGGCCAAGAAGGTCACAAGCCTCATTCCTACTCAGGAGGGCTGCTCACTCATCACTGTCCTGCCGGAGCAACTGCAATCCCCGCTGCTGACGGCGGAGTGGGAGAACCGGCTGAAACAGGTGGAGCATGGGGAGCTGTCCCCGGAGGACTTCATGGAGGCCATCTCCGCCATGGTGTGGGAGCTGGCGGAAACGTGCGCCCCGGTCCCTGGCGGCGAGGTGCTGTTCCCCTCCAGCTGGTCCCTGCCCCCGGTGCAAGAGTAATGTCACTGAGAGCAAGAAGGGCTTTTTCTGTGAAAATCCTGCCTGCCGGTTCGCCCTTTGGAAGGACAACCGCTTTTTTGCCGCCAAGAAAAAATCCTTCGACAGGGATACCACCTCCGCTCTGCTGAACGAGGGCAAACTTCATCTCATTGACTGCTGGTCTGAGAAAACGAAAAAGACCTATGACGCCACGGTGTCCTTGAAGGATGACGGGGAGAAAACCAACTTCCGGCTGGAGTTTGACAATGAAAAAGGTAATGACAAGGGCAACAGCTGACCTCCCCCGCATGACCGAAAATCAGTTTTCCAGGGTCAAAAAGCTCCTGCGCCGTCTGTACGCCAATTATGACCGGGGAAACTGCCTGCTGCTGGATGACGGTTACGACCCCTGCCCTTGTCCGCAGCTGATCTCCAACACCCTGCTGTGCCGGTACTTTCGGAGTGCTGTCCTTCCATCTGACCAGGAGTTGTGGGGAGAGCTGCTGGGCCAGGCGGGAACGCGGAAACGCTGTGCTATCTGCGGCGCTCTGTTCCTTCCCCGGAGCAATCGGGCTCTCTACTGCGAGGACTGCGCCGGCCAGGAAAAGCGCCGGAAAATCCGGGAGCGAGTGCGCCGCCACCGGGCTGGGATGTAACGCTTTAGGGGCAAAAAAAGCCCCCTATTTCAAGGACTTGCGGAACGGATTTTGTTGGGGACGTATGATTTGACTTGTACCCCGGAAAATTGAGGTCTAAAGCGTTACACAAAACGGGCAGTCACCGCTTTGAGTGACTGCCCAATAAACTGGAATTGGAATTGCCCAATTTTAAGGGAAGTTATCCCTTGCCATAAAGCATTAATAAAGTCCTCCAAAAGCCTTGAAAACAAAGGATTTTTCGCAGTGAATTCACCTTATTTCTTTATTCGGTTTCACATGATGTTACCCTTGCGCTGGTAGCTCATAAGGGCAAAAGCAAGGGAAAGAAAATCCCATAAAAAGATATAACAGATTGTGGCAATCAGAGAGCTGTGACGTATGTGCGAATATATTATAGCGGAGGATTTCAATATGGACAAGTATATTTTTGATGAGAGCAACGGTTTGTGGTATGAACTTCAGGGAGACTATTACATCCCTTGCCTAATTCTACCGGCAGAAGAAGATCAGCCCATTGGTCTATGGGGACAGCGGCACTTACGGTACATCAAGAAATATCGCCAGATCCTCTACACTAACTTGCAGTTGAGTGGTAAACTGGACAGCTATCTTGTTGACATTGACCAGCAGGCCGAGACGCTGTTCTCCCAGATGGTAGAACAGATGGCCCAGCGGCAGTTTGTGGGCTGGGCTCATTGCGGATGGAGTGCCCGGTGTTTTTGCACTGCTTCTCGTCAGGCGGGGGATGAAAAAATGGTGATGGGCACTAAACCTTATGGCGTTAACTATGGCAGCCATACTGGTTTTTATATTTAATTGTGTTCTCACTATACCCATGCTCTTTTTGCCACGCACTCTGAGCAGCTGCCGCAGCCATGGGTGCAAGCCCATATTTCATCGGCTGTCTCCGCCCATGCCGCCGCCTTTTCTTTGCATTTACCCGCAAGCTCCCGCACATCCTCCGGAGACTGCAAATCGGTAGAATGAGCGCCGGAACGCTCTACTACATCCACCAGCGCTTCCGGGTTGTCCAGCAGCGGACAGGGCCGCAGGTGGTTTTGGTTCCAGGGCTGGCCCTCCTTGTAGGCTGTAAACAGCGGGGCCTGCAGGGCCTCCAGCAGTGTGTGGGTGCGGATATTCGTGTCTGAGTAATGAATGAAGGCGTACGGCTCATAGTCCCCGTTGGCGTTGATATGTAAGTACACCCGGCCTCCGGCCAGGCAGCCCTTCGAGTATTCACCGTCATTCCAGAAGTCCAGGGTGAACAGCGGCTTTGTCTCCCGGAACTTCCGTACCTGTTCGTACATGAATCTTCTCTGTTCCGCGCTGACCATCAGCTCCGGCACCGCCTCATTGCCCACGGGCATATAAGTGAACAGCCAGCAGAACCGGGCGCCCCAGGCGATCATCTGGTCGAAGTATTCCTCCGAGCCAATGACCTCTACGTTCTTGCTTGTGTAGCAGCAGGAGATGCCAAAAGGCAGCTTCTTCTCCCGCAGGATGGTCATGGCCCGCTCCACAGCGGCAAAGGTGCCGCTGCCACGCCGGAAGTCGGTGGCTTCCTCAAAGCCCTCCACACTAATGGCAGGGATGAAATTCTTTACCCGGAGCATATCCTCCGCAAACTGATCGTCAATGAGGGTCCCATTGGTGAATGCGGTAAACTGGCAGTCCGGATGAGCCTCGCACAGCCGGATGATGTCCTTTTTCCGCACCAGCGGTTCACCGCCGGAATAGAGGAAGAAGTAAGTGCCCAATTCATTGGCCTGGTTGATGATGGAATCCAATTCCTCATAGCTCATGTTCAGCCGGTTGCCGTACTCCGCCGCCCAGCAGCCAGTACAGTGTAGGTTACAGGCTGAGGTGGGGTCCATGAGGATGGCCCAAGGGATGTTGCAGCCGTATTTTTCCCTGCTCTCCGCCTGTTTTTGCATCCCCAGGACGCTGGCATTGAAGAAGAAGCTGCGGACGGTGGTTTTCAGGACATCATGGTCCACCTCCTCACACAGCTTGACTACAAACTTGTTCCAGGTATTATCCGGGTCTGCCGCCATAGGGCGGACCACTTCCAGCTGTCTGGCGTGTTCCCCGGTGATATCCAACGTCTCCACCACATCCAGCAGGCGTGAAATATTGTGGGCAGGGTCTTTCAAAACATAGTTCATAGCCAGATCCAGGGCCAAGCCCTGGGCTTTGGTAAATAAATTGTTCATCGTGTGTTTTCCCTTCTGTTTGATTCGTTTCGGATCGATCAGTAACTCTCGTGGTGAGCGAATACAGCGGCCAGGATCGCCGCTACCATGCCGATGCCCGCGGCCACCGCCGCCAGGATTGCAAATGTGCGTTTCATGAAAACACCTTCCTCTATGTGAATTTACGGCATCAGCCGCCTAAGACGATGAGAGTTTATCAAGTTTATGTTGTTGCATTGCTATAGAAGCGTTAGAGAATTATTAAAAAATTACAGTTGTAATTAAACGACTCCTGATACCACTTCAAAGAGAGCGGGCGATGCCCTCAGATCCCGCAGCAGATGGTTTGGCAAAGTAAGACAGGCGGGACGGGAAAGCTGGGTGGCTCCGGTGGATTCCAACAGCTCCGCAATAAATTGGGAGCAGAAATACCGTCTGTGCCACCGCAGGGGTATGCGGAGAAGGGCGCAGAATAAACCAAATTTTGTATATTCGTAGAATTGTGCGTTGCGCTCAACAAAACGCAGTTTACGCCGCAGTCCCTCGTACACATCGTCCGGTACTGCCAAGCGCAGCTGCAAGCTTTTTGTAACGCCTCTGCGCCGGTACTTCTCAAGCGTTTCCTGGCAAAAACCTTTGAAGCAGAAGCTGTAATAGTATGAGCAATCCTCATCCAAGGAAATGGCCGCATGGGTATAGCTTCGGCCTGTCAGGTAGTAGACCAGCTCAGCCAAAGGGTCGGAGTATTTTGTCCAAATGACAGATATGAACCTCATTTTGCGTACTCCTTTTCCTGGAACAGATCTCGGTATGTCACCTTCCCAGTGACCACCACAACAGCGATCGACAACAATCCAATCAAGATATTCATGGGAGTCTCCTTTCTCCTGTTGATGGTGCAATCATACCGCTGATATGTTGGGGTAATGTCAGAGTTTTGTTTGAGTTATAAGAAAAGTAAAAGAACAGTTTGGGAGCCGCCATATGGCCCCAAACTGTTCTTTTACTTGCCCGTGCCGGATCAACTCAGATTGATTTTGTCAATATGAGTTGACACATTTCGCGCAAGGATTTTTAGGATCTAAGCAGCCACCGCAGTGAGGGACAGATAGAAGCGTTCTCTCTTGACAGCGGGTGGGAGGCCACCGT
>NZ_QWKI01000196.1 GCF_009911645.1 Pseudoflavonifractor sp. 60 | reverse complement strand
TGAGCCCTGCGAAGCAGGGCCACAAAGCGGCAGGCTAGGGTCATCCCACCCTACCAAAGATACTTTACGAATTGAAGCTTTTCCAAAACAGCTCTTGACAAATGGAAAATCCTATGGCATTCTATCACGATATAGTTCAGGAAGGCTATATGGGAGGCATGGGCGAAAAGGAGATATTTTAGATGTATCACTATGTTCAGGACAAGGATTTTTTGAAGCGTATGCGGGGGGAATGCTCCGGTATTGTGAACCAGCTGGTCCAGCGCATCAACAGGGATTCTGTGATGAAGGTGACCGCCTGCCTGGTGGGAAGCGGCGCCAGAAACCTGGTGACGCAAAACGCTAATGAGCCGGTGGATTTGGACTATAACCTGATCATCGACCGGGACACGCTGGGCACCATGTCCGAGCGGGAGATCAAGGAATATGTGAGGAAGCAGTTCAACGCGGTCCTGGCCGGGAACGGCTGGGGGGACTGCAAAGATTCCACCTCGGTGCTGACCACTGCCCGGCGCAAAATCCAAACAGGAAATCCAACTCCGTTCAGCATCGACCTAGGGATGATCAGCTGCTTCAACGGCCGCTGGCACAGGCTGATTCACGCTAAGACCGGCATCGTCCAAACCGACAGGTGGTACTGGAACGAAGTTGCCCATTCCGACGGTCTGGAAAAAAAGGTGGCCGCCATCAAAGCAAAGCATCAGTGGCTCCAGCTCCGGACCGTCTATCTGGACAAGAAGAACACATATCTGCGCCGGAACGATACAGACCACCCGTCCTTTATTGTATACATCGAAGCTGTCAATCAAATCTACAACACACTAATCCGTTAATTGAGAGAAGAGAGCGCAATGACAAAATACATTTTCGTCACCGGCGGCGTGGTGTCCGGCCTGGGCAAGGGGATCACGGCGGCCAGTCTGGGGCGCCTGCTGAAGCAGCGGGGGCTGAGGGTGAAGGTGCAGAAGCTGGACCCCTACCTGAACGTGGACCCGGGCACCATGAGCCCCTATCAGCACGGGGAGGTCTTTGTCACCGACGACGGGGCGGAGACCGACCTGGACCTGGGCCACTACGAGCGGTTCATAGACGAAAACCTTACAGTAAATTCCTCGGTCTCTGCGGGCCAGGTGTACTGGAACGTGCTCAACCGGGAGCGCCGGGGGGACTACCTGGGGGGCACCGTTCAGATCATCCCCCACATCACCGACGAGATCAAGCGGAATATCTACACCCTGGATACCCCCGACACCGACGCGGCCATTGTGGAGATCGGCGGCACGGTGGGCGATATCGAGTCCCAACCCTTCCTGGAGGCTATCCGCCAGGTGGCGGCGGAGCGGGGGCGGGAGAATGTGATGTTCATCCACGTCTCTCTCATTGTCTCCATCCCCGGCACCGGGGAGCTGAAGTCCAAGCCGACTCAGCACTCCGCCAAGGAGCTGCTCAGCCTGGGCATCCAGCCCGACGTGATTATGTGCCGCAGCGACCTGCCTGTCCCCAAGGAAATTCTGGACAAGATCGCCCTGTTTTGCAGCATTCCCAGGGAGAACGCCATCCCCAATCTGACGGCGGACTTGCTCTACGAGGTCCCTCTGATGCTGGAGCGGGAGGGCCTGGCCGACGCGGTGGTCCGCCGGCTGGGGCTGACCTGTCCCGCAC
Organism: Pseudoflavonifractor sp. 60; assembly: GCF_009911645.1. Classification (GTDB taxonomy): domain Bacteria; phylum Bacillota; class Clostridia; order Oscillospirales; family Oscillospiraceae; genus Lawsonibacter. Next base: position 17,484 of record NZ_QWKI01000196.1, on the reverse strand, counting down.
CCGACCTGACCGAGTGGGCCGCCATGGTCCACCGGGCCAAGCACCCCACCGGTACGGTGGAGATTGCCCTGGTGGGCAAGTATGTGGCCCTCCACGATGCCTATCTGTCGGTGGCCGAGGCCCTAACCCACGGCGGTATTGAGAATCAGGTGAAGGTGAACATCCGCTGGGTTGACAGCGAGACGGTCACCGACGAAAACGCCGCCCATGTCCTGGCCGGAGCGGCGGGGATCTTGGTCCCCGGGGGCTTCGGCGACCGGGGAATCGAGGGAAAAATCTCCGCCATCCGGTACGCCCGGGAGGAGGGGGTCCCCTTCCTGGGGATCTGCCTGGGAATGCAGATGGCGGTGGTGGAGCTGGTCCGCCACGTGTGCGGTCTGGCGGACGCCCACTCCAGCGAGTTCTCCCCAGCAACACTCCATCCGGTTATCAACCTGATGCCCGACCAGCGGGGAGTCACCGAAAAGGGGGGCACCATGCGGCTGGGGGCCTATCCCTGCCGGCTGGAGGAGGGCTCCCTGCTCCGCCGCGCCTACGGTGTGGAGGAGATCAGCGAGCGCCACCGCCACCGCTACGAGTTCAACAACGACTTCCGCCAGGTCCTCACCGCCGCCGGACTGGTGCTGTCCGGTCTGTCCCCCGACGGACAGCTGGTGGAGGCGGTGGAGCTGCCCGGCCATCCCTGGTTCGTGGGGGTCCAGTTTCACCCGGAGCTGAAAAGCCGCCCCAACAAGGCCCATCCCCTGTTCCGGGACTTTGTCAAGGCGGCAGTCCAACACCGCTGAGACTCCAATTTCATCCATTTTTAAACAAAGTAAACCCCGCAGGAAGCGGGGTTTACTTCTTGTTTCATTGTCAACTTTCTTCTGGGATTGGCTTCCAATGGCTCTTTGGCTGTAAACTTGCTTTTTCGGGGGGTTACATTCGCCGGAGGCCCTTTACAGCTCCTCCAGCTCCCCCATCCACAGGGCGTTCACCGCGTCGGAGGGCATTCGCCAGTCCCCCCGGGAGGAGAGGGCCAGAGAGCCAACCTTAGGGCCGTCGGGCAGGCAGGAGCGCTTGAACTGCTGAGCGAAGAAGCGGCGGTAGAAGTTTTTCAGCCACTGGAGGATGGTCTCCCGGCTGTAGTCCTCCCCCAGGGCGGCTAGGGCCAGGCGGAACACCTTTCGGGGCCCGAAGCCCCAGCGGACGGCGTAGTACAGGAAGAAGTCGTGGAGCTCGTAGGGCCCCACCAGGTCCTCGGTGCGCTGGGCGATTTCCCCCTCCTTGGGAGGGAGGAGCTCCGGGGAGACGGGGGTGTCCAGAATGTCCCGGAGGACGGCGGCCAGCTGGGGGTCGGTCTCCTGGGCCTGGTCGGCGGCGTAGGCGGTAAGGTGGCGGACCAGGGTCTTGGGGATGGAGCCGTTGACGGCGTACATAGACATATGGTCCCCGTTGTAGGTGGCCCAGCCCAGGGCCAGCTCGGACAGGTCGCCGGTGCCGATGACCAAGCCACCCCGCTGGTTGGCCAGGTCCATCAGCACTTGGGTGCGCTCCCGGGCCTGGCCGTTCTCAAAGGTCACCGACAGGTCCTCCATGGACTGGCCGATGTCCCGGAAGTGGACCTTCACCGCCTCACCGATATCCACCGTGCGGAAGTCGGCCCCCATGCGCTCGGCCAACACCTGGGCGTTGGACTTGGTGCGGCTGGTGGTACCGAAGCAGGGCATGGTGACGGCCAGGATGTCACTCCGGGGGCGGCCCAGCAGGTCCATGGCCCGGACGGTAATGAGCAAAGCCAGGGTTGAGTCCAGCCCCCCGGACAGCCCCACCACCGCGCAGGAGGCTTGGGTGTGCTCCAGCCGCTTCTTCAGCCCCAGGGCGGCGATGGTGAAAATCTCCTCACACCGCTCCCGCCTGTCCCCGTGGTCCTCCGGGACGAAGGGATTTTTTCCGATGGGCCGGGTGAGTCGGGTCTCGCTGAACTCCAAATCAAAATACTGGGGGACCCAATCAGTCTGTGTCCAAGACGGGAAGGTATTCATTTTCCGGCGCTCATGGGCCAGCCTGCCTACATCAATCTCCGAAATAGTCAGACCGGTACCGAACCGTCCCTCTGCCAGAATGGTCCCATTTTCTGCGATCATGTTGTGTCCGGCAAACACCAGGTCGGTGGTGGACTCCCCCTCGCCAGCGTCGGCGTAGACGTAGCCGCACACCAGCCGTCCGGATTGCCCCGCCACCAGAGAACGGCGATAGGCCGCCTTGCCCGCCAGTTCGTTGGAGGCGGACAAGTTCAAGATTAAAGTAGCTCCCATCTGGGCCAACTTTACAGAGGGCGGTTCGGTGCTCCAAAGGTCCTCACACAGCTCCACACCGATTGTCAGCTCCGCCATGCTCTCGCATTTGAAGAACTGGCGGGTACTGACAGTAGCACTGTGACCGGCGAGATAGGCGACCCAGCCTCGCTCCGCCCCCTCGGCGGGCTCAAACCACCGTTTTTCGTAAAATTCACCATAATTTGGGATGTGGGTTTTGGGGATGAGCCCCAATATCTCATCTTTGAAGATGACCGCCCCACAGTTGTAGAGCTTGCTCCCGAAACGCACCGGCAGGCCCAGGGCGGTGAGTATGTCCAGCTCTGCCGTCTCCTCCAGGATGCGCCCCAGGGCCTTTTCCGCCCCCCGGAGAAGGGCCTCCTGCAAAAACAGGTCGCCGCAGGTGTAGCCGGTGACGCAAAGCTCTGGCAGGCATAACACCTTTACACCCTGTTCCGCTGCCTCCTTCATCAGGGCGATGATCTGCCCTGCGTTGTATTCACAGTCTGCCACGTGAATTTTCGGCGTCCCCGCCGCCACCTTGATAAAACCGTCCTGCATTATTGGGCCCCCTTCGGCTGTAAAGTTCTGCCTCTATCATATCCTAATTCCCCCGTAAATGCAAGGGAAATTGGCATTTCGCCCCGGTAGGGGTCAAAACAGGGGAGATGTGGAACGGCGCGAGACAGAGAGGGGAGGGCTGCCCAGTGCGCACACTGGGGCGGGGGATTGTCCCTGGGAGCACCACCTTCTATTTGAGCTTTTAAGTAGAAGCAGTGCCAGCCAGTCAATCCCCACCCGCTTCGCGGGAGCCCCTTTTCAAAAGGGCCAGGCCGCCTGTGGGTGGGACGAGGGATGAGCCCTGCGAAGCAGGGCCACACAAGCGGCGAAGCCGCTTGCCCCCTTTGGCAAAGGGGGCCCCTGAGCGTAGCGAGGGTGGGGGATTGTCTCTGGGAGCACTATCTTCTACCTCAGATTTTAAGTCGAAGTAATGCCTGCCAGTCAATCCCGGCCCGGCTTCGCCGGGCCGCAAGGGCGGCAGGCCAAGGCCGTTGCGCCCTGCGAAAGATACTTTACGAATTAAAGGAAAGTTAGGCTTGTATTTTCCAAAAAAATAGAATACAATATAAATTGTATAATTGTGAGTGACCCTATCCTGACTGAAAGGAAGGTATTCCCTATGAAACTGGAAACTTCGCTGGGCGAGATCCGCATCAGCAGCGATGTATTCACCACCGTCACCGGCAGCGCCGCCACCAACTGCTACGGTGTGAAGGGCATGGCGGTGCGCTCCACCACCGACGGACTGGTCCACCTGCTCAAGCGGGAGTCCATGTCCAAGGGGGTCAAGGTGTACTACAACGCCGACGGCACCGTATCCATCGAGCTGCACATCATTGTGGAAAACGGCGTCAACCTGATGGCCGTGTGCCGCTCCATCATGGGCGAGGTGCGCTATGTGGTCAGCAAAACCACCGGCGTTGAAGTGGCCTCGGTGGATGTGTGCGTGGACTCTATGCGCTTCTGATTATTCGTAGAAAGGAATTTGCCGATATGGTACAGACTATTGACGCGGCGGTCTTTCAGCGGATGATAATTCACGCCCACGCCGCCATCAGCGCCCAGAAGCAGCCCATCAACGATTTGAACGTATTCCCCGTTCCCGACGGCGACACCGGCACCAATATGTCCCTCACCATTGGGGCCGCCGCCGCGGAAATGCGCAAAAAGCAGTACGACGGGGTGGGGCAGGCCGCCGCCGGAACCGCCTCCGCTCTGCTGCGGGGGGCCCGAGGCAACTCGGGGGTGATTTTGTCCCTGCTGTTCCGGGGCTTCTCCAAGGCCATTAAGGACAAGGAGACCATGGACGGCCGGGACCTGGCCATTGCCCTGGACTTCGGCGTGGCCGCCGCCTACAAGGCCGTTATGAAACCCGCCGAGGGCACCATCCTCACCGTCTCCCGCCTGGCCGCCGCCCGGGCTGCCGGGGCCGCCAGGGAGGAGAGCAGCTTTGAGGGGGTATTGGAGGCCGCCATTCAGGAGGGGCAGGAGGCGCTGGCCCACACCATCGACCAGAACCCGGTGCTGAAAAAGGCGGGGGTGGTGGACGCCGGCGGCAAGGGCTTCCTGGTCATCCTCCAGGGGATGCTGGACGAGGTCCGGGGCCTGCCCATGCCTGTTGTCTCCGGCGACGGCGCCGCCCCTGCGGACAAGGCGGACTTCGAGGCCGTCAGCGTGGAGGACATCACATTCGCTTTCGACACCGTATTTATTGTGCGCAAATTTAAGGAGGACACAGACCTGGAGCCCTTCCGTGCCTATCTTAACTCCATTGGGGACAGCCTGGTCATCGGCGAGGACGACGCGGCCTTCAAGGTCCACGTCCATACCAATACCCCGGGCAGCGCCCTGAACGAGGCCCAGAAGTACGGCGTGCTGGAGCTGGCCAAAATCGAGAATATGCGCACTCAGGCGGAGGACCTGGCCGCCGACCGGCACGTGCAGAGCACCGACGACCTGGAGGCCGTGGAGGAGGAGCTGGAGAAGGGGACCTCTGCCCAGCCTGTCCACGCCGCCCCCGAGAAGAAGTTCGGCTATGTGGCGGTGTGCGCCGGGTCCGGGCTGGAGGACGTATTCCGGGACCTGGGTGTGGACGGACTGGTGGGGGGCGGACAGACCATGAATCCCTCCACTCAGGATATTCTCCGGGCCATCGACGCGACTCCGGCGGAAATCGTCTATGTCCTGCCCAACAACAAGAACATCATTATGGCCGCTGAGCAGACCATTCCCCTGTGCGAGGACAAGAAGGTGGTCGTCCTGCCCACCAAGACGGTCCCCCAGGGTATCTCCGCCCTGCTGTGCGCCGACCCCGACGCGGAGGAGGCGGACAACACCGCCGCCATGACAGAGGGCTTCTCCCACGTGCGCACCAGCGAGATCACCTACGCCGCCCGGGACTCCGACTTTGACGGCTTCGCCATCCACCAGGGGGACTACCTGGCTCTGGAGGAGCACCAGCTCTTTGGCACCGACCAGGACCTGAATGCTCTGTTGGACCACCTGGCCCGGTCCAACAGCCACCAGGAGGCGGAGTTCATCTCCATCTTCTATGGCGAGGACGTTACCGAGGAGCAGGCCCAGGAGGCGGAACGAATTTTCTCTGCCGCCTGCCCCAACGCCGAAGTGACCCTCCTCTCGGGCGGTCAGCCGGTGTACTACTATATGATCTCCGCAGAGTAATAAAATTCCCGGCCCGCTCCCCGATTTTGGGAGCGGGCCGGTTTTTATGTGGTATGTTCTACTTCTTGCAGGTCTTGAAGAAAGCGTCGATTTCCTTCTTGATGCTGTCCGGCTTGGAGTCCTTCAGCAGATAGCCCGCCGGCTTCAGGGGCATGACCTCGATCATGGTGGCGGTGTCTCTGCGGCCTGTGAGGAAGATCACGGGAATATCCTCAAAGGCCTTTTCGGAGCGGAGCATCTCCAGGGTCTGCTTGCCGTCCACGATGGGCATCTCGTAGTCCAGCAGCACCAGGTCAGGCGGATTCAGGGTTATGGACCGGATGGCCGCCACACCGGACTCAGCCACCGCCACCTCATAGTCCTCCCCCAGCAGGCGGCGGATCCCCTCCCGAATGGTCATGGAGTCGTCTACCACCAGCACCTTGGGCTTGTGGGCGGCCTCCTCCTGCGTCTCCCGCTTGGCCAGGTATTTTTCCACCTCGTCCATGGCGTTGCCGTGTTCAATGGGGGTCCCAGCCCCCTTCTCCAGCAGATGGGGGGCAATGAGGATGAAAGCGAAATAGCCCGCGCCGCCGGTGTTGAACAGCAGGCTGACCTGGGGCTTCTCCCGCTGGAACACCTTTTTAAACTGCTCGTAGGACAGCAGATTTTCCTCCTTCAGCTGGTTCAGGGTATGGCTTGGGAAGTGTTCCAGGAAGCGGCTTACGTACTGCCGGGCGGTATACCGGGCGGCGTTGACCAGCATGGTATCCAGCTTGTTGGTCTTCAAGCCCAGCACCTTGCCTACCGTATTGACCAGCAGCTTTTCCTCAAAGACCAGGATGATCTCCTGCTTCTTCTCGTCCTCCCCGCCTCCATAGACCAGGCGGTAGTACACCCCGTGTCCGAACTTCTCCCCGCCATAGGTGTCACTGATGACCTGGGACTCCAGATGGAACATATCAAACACAAGCTGCACCAGCACCTTCTTCATTGCCGTCAGCTCCTCGCTGGGCAACAGGTCGGCCCAAGTGCTCATATGCTCCTCTTTAACAATGCTCTGGTCCTCGGTGAGGGTATGTCCCACAAGCCACCCGGCGCACACGCCCAGGAAATGGTCCATCGCCTCTTGGGAGTAGTTGGTCCGCTCCAGCTCCTGTTCCAGGGCCGGGAGGATGTTTTCCCGAAAGTCACGGTGAATGCGCCGGTGGGCCTCCAGCCCCTCGTAGTTGATGGATGCCATATAGGCCTCCTCATCAACAAAGTGCTTCATCGCGTGGCCCTTGAAGTACTTGATGCCCTCCTGACAGGTCCACTGGCTGTCCTTCTCCTCCTCGCGGAAGTCAAACAGCTTGTTGACGATCCGAAAAATCCTTCGGTGCTCCTGGTCGATCACATCCACACCGATCTCATACTCTTCCCGCCATTCAAACCGGCTGTCCATCAAAGTCATCCCTTTCCATGCTTTTTATTTACACATGATCGTGCTGTTGTTGTCCCATTATACAACATACCGGCCAGGGAGTGCAATCCATATTTTCAAAAACTAAACATTTTTTGTCCCATACAGTCCCGGTCAGGGGAGAGGGACCGCCTCCACGGTGTAGCCCATATCCCGCAGGCGCTGCACCACGCCGGTCTTGCCGATCATATGCCCTGCGCCCACCGTCATCAGGCCGGTGTGGGAGCCCTCCTGCTGGAGGAAGCGGTCTGCCCAGGCCGCCATATTGGGGTCGCGGCCCTCAAAGAGCTTGGAGTTGAGCTCGTCGGTGGTGTTGGCCTGGAGGTCGTCCTTGGGATAGTCGTTGGCAAAGCCCTCAATGTCCCGGGTCTTCCACTGGTCCATCCAGCGGCCAATGGCGGCGTCCTGCTCCTTCAGGGCGGCCTCCAGCTCGGCTTTTTCCTCCTCGCTCAAATCCCCGGCGGCGTCCATCCCCTGGAAGGAGGCCAGGGTCACGGCCAGGTAGTTCTCCTGATACTCCTCGGACAGCCCCTCAAAGATACTGCCCTGGAAGGCGTAGGTCTCGATGCCCTCTACGGGAATGCCCACGTTGGAGGCCTTGGCGTTGACATACAGGTCGATGGCCATGGCGTTTTCGCTGGTGGTCTCGTCCTGAACGGACAGGGCGGTAAAGGAGTTGGCCAGCGCCCAGGGCTTGAACATAGCGGTCTGTTCCTCGGGCATTCCCAGGAGGGCCATAGCGTCTACCACCTCCTGGTACAGCTCGGCGCTGATGTGGTCCTTCAGGGTTGTGCCGTCAGAGTACATCTGCATGGCAGAAAACTCCTCAATGCCCTCCTGGCTGTTGAAGTCCAGCTCAAAGGCGGCCAGCTCTGCGGAGGTGATGATGTCCCGCAGCTGCTTGTGGAAGGGGTAGAGATTGCCCCGGTCGGTGTGGATGGAGCCCAGGAGATACAGGGTGTTGCCGCTGCCCTCCGCCTTCCACAGCAGGCCCAGAGAGCCGGCGTTCTGGCCGTCATACAGCTCCAGCACCAGGCGGTTAGCGAAAATGGCGGCCTCCAGCAGGGTACAGGGCCGGTCCAGCATCAGACTGCTGCCGTTGCCGCACACCGCCCCTAGAGAGGTCATATAGGAAACGGGATCGGTGTTGATGTTGGGGAAGTCATAGGCGGCCGCCTCCTGATACAGTGCGTTAAGTACGCCCCCTCTGGTGGTGTCGATGACCAGCGCCTCCCCCTTCTCCGGGTTGGCGGGCATGTTTAACAGCGCCAGTTTGCCGGCCACCTGCTCCGTCAGAGCGTCCAGCTGGTCCTGGGTGATTACGCTGCTGTGTTCGGTGTAGATTTCATTGCCAAACAGGCCCATGGAGTAGCCATCGGCAATCTGCGCATAGGCCCAGGCGGGCAAGGGGGCCTCCTCCGCCGCCATCACAGGAACCGCGCTCCCCAGCAGGCCCAGGGCCAGCAGCAGGGCAAAAAACTTCTTCATTACAATCAATCCTTTCTATAGCCGCAGCTATTGATTCCAGTCTATTGTAGCACTGGACGGGCGTATGTCAATTGAAATTTTCGGGCAGGCCCGCCCCTCCAACATAGCACGTTCCACTCCAAAAGTCAATTGAATTTTGCGTTGAATTTTCAATGCGGCTTGTGGCATGGATTAAATGCGCAAATTCACACTATAATGTACTCATCACAAAGAAGGGGTGAGGCACGATGGAAAAATTTATTGTCACTCCCAAGGAGGACAAAACCGTCACCATGACCATCCGCATCGACCGGGTCCTTCAGGAGCGGTACAATCAGCTCTCCGCTCAAACCAACCGCTCTCGAAACGAGCTCATCGGCATGGCCCTGCAATACGCCCTGGACCACATGGAGCTGAAGGAGCCCTAGACCCCCAGCCACCGGGCCAGGTCCCACAGGTCGGGGGCGATGTGCTCCGGGTGGAAGGGGTCGAAGGCCTCCGCCGGGGTTGTGCCCTTGAGGACGGCGGCGAAGTGACAGCCGGCGTTTCGGGCCGCCCCCGCGTCCAGGACGGTGTCGCCGCAGAAGAGGGTCTCTTCCGCCCTTACGCCCAGCCGCTCCATGGCCGCCAGCAGCCCCTCGGGGTCGGGCTTGTGCCGCTTCACGTCGGCGCTGCCAATGACCAGGTCCACCCCGTCCGCCGCGCCCAGCCGCTCCAGGATGATCTGGATGGTGTCCCCACGCTTGGTGCTGACAATGGCCGTTTTGACTCCCTGGGCCTTCAGCCCCCGAAGCAGCTCCAGGGCGCCAGGAAAAAATTCGGTCTCCCGCCGCTGGCGCTCCAGGGCCACCTCAGTGAACAGCGCCCGGAACCGGGCCCGGCGCTCCGGGTCGGCGTCCCCGGTGAGCAGGGTGTAGGCGTCCTCCAGTAGATAGCCTACCGTGCCCCGTACCGCTTCCCGCGCAGGGGCGGGCCAGCCCAGGCAGGTCAGTCCGTAGTGAAAGCCCGCCACAATGGAGTCTGTGCAGTCCGCCAGAGTGTAGTCAAAATCGAAGCATACCGCTTGAAACATAAGTGTTCCCCCTTTTTCAAAACCGGACCGTGTCCGCACTCCCATATTACCACAGGAAAATCAATGCCGCAACTGTTTGACCGGAGGTCCCAAATCCTGTATAATAGAAGAAAGAGACCCGAGGGACATAAGGAGGAATTTTATGGAAAAGAATCATCCCAAGTACAGCGCCTACCTCCAGATTCTGGAGGAGGAGCTGGTACCCGCCATGGGCTGTACCGAGCCCATTGCCATCGCCTACGGGGCGGCCAAGGCCCGGGAGCTGCTGGGCGAACTGCCCGACGAAATTCTAGTGGAGGCCAGCGGCAACATCATCAAGAACGTGAAGAGCGTGGTGGTGCCTAACACCGGCGGTCTCCACGGCATCGAGGCTGCTGCTGCGGCGGGCGTGGTGGCTGGCCGGGCGGAGCTGCTGCTGGAGGTCATCTCCCAGGTGACGCCGGAGCAGCAGGAGGACATGCGGGCTTATCTGGAGGAGCACCCCGTCCGGGTTGACTTCCTGGACGGCGAGCTGGTCTTCGACATTCAGATCACACTGCGCCGGGAGGGCCACTCCGCAATGGTGCGCATTGCCAACTACCACACCAACATTGTCCATATGGAGCGGGACGGGGAGGTCCTCCTGGAGCTGTCCGTGGAGGCGGACGACGAGAGCGGCCTCACCGACCGGAGTCTGCTCACCATGGCGGACATCTATGACTTCGCCCTGACGGTGGACCTGGACGACGTGAGAGAGGTGCTGGACCGGCAGATCCAGTGCAATACCGCCATCGCCCGGGAGGGGCTGGCCAACAGCTACGGCGCCAACATCGGTCAGGTCATCCGGGCCACCTCCCCGGCGGACGACCCCATTGCCAAGGCCAAGGCCGCCGCAGCCGCCGGCTCCGACGCCCGGATGGGCGGGTGTGAAATGCCGGTCATCATCAACTCGGGCAGCGGCAACCAGGGCATTACTGCTTCGGTGCCGGTGATCGTCTACGGACGGGAGATTGGGGCCAGCCAGGAAAAAATTTACCGGGCGCTGGTGCTGTCCAACCTGATTACCATCCACCAGAAGACCCGCATTGGCCGCCTGTCCGCCTACTGCGGCGCGGTGAGCGCGGGGGCGGCAGCAGGGGCGGGCATCGCCTTGCTGGACGGCGGCGGTTATGAGGAGATCACCCACACGGTGGTCAACGCCCTGGCCATCATCTCTGGTATGATTTGCGACGGGGCCAAGGCCTCCTGCGCCGGGAAAATCGCCGCCGCCATCGACGCGGGCATCCTGGGCTACCGGATGTACCAGAACGGCCAGCAGTTCTATGGCGGGGACGGCATCATCTCCCGGGGCATTGAGCACACCCTGGACAACGTGGGGCGGCTGGGCAAAATCGGGATGCGCTCCACCGACAAGGAAATTTTGCAGATTATGCTCCAGACTTAAAGCAAAAGGGACCGCCTTCTCAGGCGGTCCCTTTGGGTTTACTTCAAATCCTCAAACATTTTCAGAGAGATAAGCAGGGCCTGTTCAATGCTGGCCTGGCCCTGGGGGGAGAACCTGTTTTCACCAACTCCGCTGACAATGCCCTTGTCAGACATGAAAGCCACGGCGCTGGCGGCCCAGGAGGAGACGGAAGCGTCGTCGGCGAAGGCGGTGGAGATCACAGCGGGGATGCTCCCGCCCAGCTTGGTGTACACGCTGGAGAGCATCACAGCGGCCTGCTCCCGGGTCACCAGGGCATCGGGGGAGAACCTGCCGCCCCCCACGCCGCTGACAAAGCCCAGGTCGGCGGCCTGGAGAATCACGGGGTCGGAGGTGTCGGTGAAGGAGCTGCTGGAGGCGGCGGGGACCTTCTGGCCGCTCATGGCTTCGTACAGCTTGACAGCGGTAGCGGCAAATTGGGCCCGGGTGATGTTGACCCGGTAGTCGCTGCCCAGACTTTCGGCGGCCAGGCCGGTCTCCACCGCCAGCGCCACACGCTCTTTGGCCCACTCGCTCACCTCATAGGAGGTGGGCTGGACGGGCTCGGTGGGTTCAGTGGGCTCAGTGGGCTGGGTGGGTTCAGTGGGTTGCTCGGGGGTCTCCGGCTGCTCTGGAATAGAATCCTCCCCCTTTTCCGGGTAGCGGGTGAGCAGATAATTGGACTGCATGACCTCATTTTGGGACACGGACCGTCCCCAGTGAATGGAGCTGTTATAGTTCCCCTCGGCAATTACCACGTGGTCGGGATGGACCTCCAGCACAATCACAGAATGGGTATCGTTGTTCATCCTCAGAATGTCGCCAACCCGTACATCGGAGTAGGAAAACGTCTCCAGCATTCTGGCGGGAAGCTCTCCAAAGGCCGCGTCGCTGAGCATAAACGCAAATCCGACACAGCCGCCGCCCCCGGAGTAGATGCCGCCCTTCCAGTTATAGCTGTTGTCGTTGGTCCAGGACATCCCCTCCGGATACTGGGCCTTCAGGGCGATCATGGCGTTGTAGATTGCGTCGGTGGACATAGGATCGTCCGCCCCAAAGGCAGGTACGGTCAGCCCCAGGCACATCACCAGGGCCAAAAGCAGGGACAGCGCTTTTTTCATGTCGCATTTCTCCTTACAGCGGCGGGGGGGAGCCGTGTTTCCCCATGTCCCGCCCCTTATTTTTTAGTTTCCCTACTATAGCACAATTTCCAGCAAAATACAAGGGGATTTTTAGCGCAGTCCGGCCCCCGAGACCGGGTTTTCCTATGGACAACGCCCTTGTCTCCGGCGGCGCTCTGGGTTATAATAGGGAAAAACAGTCCGGCGGGAGGAACACCATGAAGACCATCGCAGTCATCGACGACGACATCCACATCGGAAACGTGCTGGAGGAGCTGCTCCAGCGGGAGGGCTACGCCGTACTGCGGGCCTACTCGGGCACCGAGGCGTTGCTGCTGCTGGAGCGCCGGCGGCCCGACCTGGTGCTGCTGGACCTGATGATGCCCGGCCTGCCCGGGGAGGAGGTGCTGGCCAAAATCCACGGCATTCCGGTCATCGTGGTCAGCGCCAAGGCGGGGATCGAGGACAAGGTGGCTCTTCTGTGCCAGGGGGCGGCGGACTACGTCACAAAGCCCTTTGACAGCCGGGAGCTGCTGGCCCGGGTTGCCGCCCGCCTGCGGGAGAGCGCCGCCTCCGGCCTGCCCCCGGCGCTGGAGGCGGGCCCCCTGCGTATGGACCAGACCGCCCGGGCCGTCACCGCCAACGGCCTGCCCGTCCATCTGACCAAGACGGAGTACGCCATTTTAAAGCTGTTCCTGCAAAATCCCGGCCAGGCGATGGCAAAGTCGGTGATTCTGGACCGGATCAGCGCCGACACCCCCGACTGCACCGAGAGCTCCCTGAAAATCCACGTGAGCAACCTGCGCCGGAAGCTGCGGGACGCCCTGGGGGAGGACTGCATCGAGTCGGTGTGGGGCATCGGCTTCAAGCTGAATTTATCATAGAGGAGGAGTCCCATGTCAGAGCTGACTGTTATGCGGAACATTGGCCGGGAGATGGCCCGGAAGCTCACCGCCGTGGGCATCGACAGCCCGGAAAAGCTGCGGGAGGCGGGCTCCCTCCAGGCCTGGTTCCAGCTGAAAACGGTGTTCCCCGGCGTCTGCCTGGTCCACCTCTACGCTCTGGAGGGGGCCATTGAGGATGTGGAGTTCAACTGTCTGAGCGAGGACAAAAAGAGAGAGCTGAAATCCTTCTGCGACGCCCTGAGGGGATAATCTTTCCCAAATCTTAACCCTTTTCTAAACCGCTTTCTTAACCCTCCAGAGGTAAGCTGGGCAGGAAAAGGAGGTCTGTTCTATGGACTATATTTTTACCGCTGACAGCCTGCGGAAATCCTACAAGGGATTTCACGCCCTCAGCGGCCTGACCATGCGGGTTCCCAGGGGGGCCATCTACGGACTGGTGGGGCGCAACGGGGCGGGCAAGACAACCCTGATCCGCCTGATCTGCGGCCTGCAATCCCCCACCTCGGGCAGCTGTACCCTCTTCGGCTATGACAGCAGGTCCCGGGAGGTGTGCAAAGCCCGCCGCCGCATGGGGGCCGTGGTGGAGACCCCCTCCATCTACATGGACCTGTCCGCCCGGGACAACATCCGGGAGCAGTACCGGGTGCTGGGCGTCCCCTCGGACGACGGGGCCGATGAACTGCTGGAGCTGGTGGGGCTGGCGAACACGGGCCGAAAAAAGGCCCGGAATTTCTCCCTGGGAATGCGCCAGCGGCTGGGCATCGCCATCGCCCTGGCCGGCGACCCGGACCTTCTGGTGCTGGACGAGCCGGTGAACGGCCTGGACCCCCAGGGCATCATCGAGACCCGGGAACTGATTTTAAAGCTGAACCGGGAGCGGCAGATCACCGTGCTGATCTCCAGCCACATCCTGGACGAGCTGTCCCGGCTGGCGACCCACTACGGCTTCATCGACGGCGGCCGGATGGTGAAGGAGATCAGCGCCCGCGAGCTGGAGGCCGCCTGCTGCAAGTGCCTGCGGGTTGAGGTCACCGATACCCGGATTCTGGCCCGGGTGCTGGACGGCATGGGCATCGAGTATCAGATTCTGTCCGAGGGCAGGGCGGACCTCTTCGCCCAGCCCACCATCTCCCAGCTGTCCGCCGCCCTGGACCGGGAGGGCTGTCAGCTGCTGTCCGCCCAGGAGCGGGACGAGAGCCTGGAGAGCTACTTTATCAACCTGGTGGGAGGTGGCTCCCATGACTAACCTACTTTCCGCCGCCCTGTTCCGGCTGAAAAAGAGCCGCCTGTTCTGGTGCGCGCTCCTGCTGTGCGCCGCCGCCGGGGCCTGGCAGCCGTACCAAACCCACCTGGAATTTGAGCGTAGATTTCCTCTGGACAGCGTGTTTTTTGTCTATGCTATGCTCATCGGCCTGCTGCTGGCCGTTTTCCTGCCCCTGTTTTTCGGCGTGGAGTACAGCGACGGAACCCTCCGCAACAAGCTGGCCACCGGCCATGCCCGGCTGTCCATCTATCTGTCCAGCCTGACCGTCTCCATCCTTTCCGCATTTCTCTTCTGCGGGGGCTACATCCTGTGTACCCTGGCAGTGGGGGTCCCTCTGCTGGGCCAGCCCAAGGCCCCCGGCCCGCTCCTCATCTCTGTGCTCCTCTCCCTGCTGATGGAGGCGGCCTGGTGCAGCATTTTTACCCTGTTCACCATGAATTTCAGCCGCAAGGCCGCCTCGGCGGTGAGCTGCATCCTGCTGTTCCTGGCCATCTTTGCCGCGGCAATGACGGTCTATCAGGTGTTGGAGGCCCCGGAGTTTTACCCGTCCTTTCAGCTGGTAAACGGAGAGATGGTGTCGGAGATGGTGCGCAATCCCAACTATATCACGGAGGAGCGGCGGCCCTTCTACCAGTTCCTGCTGGACCTGAACCCGGTGGGGCAGGCCGTCCAGTACACTGACGGCACCGTAACCCGTCCTCTTCAGATGGCCCTATGCTCCCTGGGCATCATCGCCGGGACCACCGTCGCCGGGGTCCTCCTGTTTAAACAAAAAGACCTGAAATGAGGTGACGCATATGCTCCCCTGGCTGCTCTGCGGCGGGCTGGCCGCTGTGATCGCGGTGCTGCTGGTCAAGCTGTGGCTGCTCCGCCGGAGTCTGGACGAGATTGCCGGCCAGCTGGGGGAGCGGCTGTCCCAGGACACCAACAATCCCATTTTCCTGTCAACCCGGGACCCCCACGCCAGGAAGCTGGCTGCGGAGCTGAACACCCAATTGAAGGAGCTGCGCCGCCAGCGGCAGAAATTCCGGCAGGGGGACATGGAGCTGAAAAACGCGGTGACCAACATCTCCCACGACCTGCGCACCCCCCTTACCGCCATTCGGGGCTACCTGGACCTGCTGGAGCGGGAGGACCTGCCGGAGGACGCCCTGCGCTATCTGGAGCAGATTGAAAACCGGATGGAGGCCATGACCAGGCTGACCGAGGAGCTGTTCCGCTACTCCCTGGCCGCCGACCTGCCCCAGCTGGTTCTGGAGGAGACCGACCTGCGCCGGGTGTTGGAGGAGAGTCTGGTGTCCTTCTACGCCAACCTGGGCCAGCGGGGCATTGTGCCCCAAATCGCCCTGCCAGAGGAGCCGGTGATCCGCCGGCTGGACCCCTCCGCCGCCAGTCGAATTTTCGGCAACATCATCAGCAATGCCTTAAAGTACAGCGATGGGGATTTCTCCCTGTCCCTGGACCAGGCGGGGACCGTCACCTTCTCCAACGCCGCCCGCGCCCTGGACCCGGTAACCACCGCCCAGCTCTTCGACCGCTTCTACACCGTGGAAACCGGTCAGGGCTCCACCGGCCTGGGGCTGTCCATCGCCAAGCTGCTCACCCAGCGGCTGGGCGGGACCATCCAGGCCACCTGGCAGGGGGGGCGGCTGACCATTACGGTGTGCTTCCCCGCCTGAGGTCATTTTGTCCGCTCTCCCGCCAGCAGCATCCCCAGGGCGCAGGCCGCCGCCAGCAGCTCTCCAAAGGACTGGCACCCCCACATGAGCTCCCGCCCCAGCAGAACGGGCAGGACCGCCAGCAGAATGGGCGGGAACACCAGACTGCGCAGAAGAGACAGCGCCAGCGCCCTGCCGGTGAGCTGACTGGACTGCCAATAGGACACCATGAGAATGTTGAACCCCGCCAGCGGAAAGCCACAGAAATACAGGGGACTCCGCCCGGCAGCAAAGGCGATCAGCTCCAGGTCCTCCGGACTGAACAACCGGTAGAACGCCCCGCTGAACAGGAGGATCAGCCCGTAGCACGCCACTCCGACCCCCAGAAAGGCCTTTGCGGAAAACCGGCGCAGGTCCCGGCTGCGCTCCCCCTCCCCGGCGGCCATCAGGTGGCTGAACACCGGCTGGAGACCCTCCGCCAGCCCCAGAAACAGGGTCAGCACAATGAGCATCAGGTAGCCTATGACCAGATAGGCGGCCAGCTCCAGCTCTCCGCCGCCCCAGCGGACGATAGCGAAGTTGTAGAGGAAGGTGACCATGCCGATGGAGAACTCCATGATAAAGGAGGGGAACCCGCACAGGAGAATGTCCCCCGCCCGCCGGAGAGACATCGGACATTGGACGAAGTACAGCGCCCCTCTCTTGCGCAGAAAATGGGGCAGGAGGATCAGCACACTGAACACAGGGCCCAGCGCGGTGGCCATTGCCGCCCCCCGAATACCCAGGTTCAGGGGGTACATAAACAGATAGTCCAGCCCCACGTTGGAGGCCGCCCCCAGGATCAGGGCCGCCATTGCCAGCCGGGGCCGGCCGTCGCTGCGGACCATGCCCCCCAGCAGAAAGCTGAACAGCTGGAAGGGGGCGAAGGTGACGATGAAGCCCAGGTAGGCCATAGCCTGGTCCAAAATCTCCGGCGTCGCCCCCAGCAGCCGGGCCAGAGGGGCCAGAGACAGATTGCCCAGCACTGCGACCCCCAGCCCCGCCGCCGTTAACATCCTGGAGGCGGTGACAAAGATCCGCCGGGCCTCCCCTTCCTCCCCGCTGCCCAGCCGGGCCGCAATGAGGACTCCCGCCCCCGCTCCCACGGCAATGGCTACCGAGATCAAAATCTCAATGAGCGGCACCGCCACCGCCGCTGCAGCCATAGCTTCCCGCCCCAGACGGTGGCCAATAAACACCCCGTCCACAATGGTGTACACCGAGTTAAACAGCAGGCCGATCATCTGGGGCACCGCAAAGCGGAAAAAGAGCTGGCTTGATCTGCCCTCAAACATAAAAATCCCTCCAAGAAAAAAAGAAAACGCCCCCGCCCGCTCCTTCTACGGCCTACAGAGCGGCAAAGACGTTAAACCAGGTTACCCGGCGGTAACTTATTTTTTTCTTACTCTACCAGAGGACAGGGGAAATGTCAAGGGAATTTCAAAACTCTTTCCGCCGTCTTATTAGGGGGGAGGTCGAGCGGAGCGAGACAGAGGGATTAGGGGTCCAGTGCCCACACTGGGGCGGGGGATTGTT
>NZ_QWKI01000195.1 GCF_009911645.1 Pseudoflavonifractor sp. 60 | reverse complement strand
CAATCCCCACCGCTTCGCGGAGCCCCTTTTCAAAGGGGCCAGGCCGCCTGCGGGCGGGACGAGGGATGAGCCCTGCGAAGCAGGGCTGCACAAGCGGCGAAGCCGCTTGCCCCCTTTGGCAAAGGGGGTGCCTGAGCGAAGCGAGGGCGGGGGATTGTCCCTGGGAGTGCTTCCTTTTACCGCAGATTTCCAGTAGAAGCAGTGTCAGCAAATCAATCCCCACCGGCTTTGCCGGGCTGTAAAAGCGGAGTCAGCTACCAACACCCCTTTGGACGAGGGGGCTGTAGGGGCCAAGACCCCTCTTTCTCCAAAAGCCTCCAATTTCCCCGCCTGGTGGGAGGAATAATATAATAGGGCAAGCCCCGCAGGTTATGGACCTGTGGGGCATTTGGCAGTTTTGGCGGCAATTTTTGGTCTCGGACCGCTTTCGACTCATATTTTCCAGAAAATGGAATATAATGGGTCCCTACCTGTACATAAGGAGGAGAGCGGCATGACAGCCAAGACGATTTACACCAAACTCAACCGCCTGCGCCAGCAGTCCCGGCAGACGGGGCAGGTAAAGGTACCGGCTTCCGCCCTGCTGCTGGGGGCGGAGGCGGGGATTCATCTGCTGCTGGGAGCGGTGCTGTCCGGAGCGGTAATTTTTCAGGACAGCGCTCCCTTTGGCCTGGCCCTGGTGGGGGCGGCGGGGTCGGGACCGCGGGGCGGGGCGGCGCTGGTGGGGGCCTGCTTCGGGTCCATGACCGCTCTGGACTTCTCCAGCGGCCTGCGCTACTCCTCCGCCGCCATTTTGACCTTTGCCATCCACTTTGCCTTCTGTGAGTGGAGGGTGCTGCGCCGCCCCTGGGCCATGCCTCTGATCGCGGGGGCGCTGGACGCCTTCACCGGGTTTATTGTCCGGTCTCAGACGGGCTGGCGGACGGTGGACGCCATCTGCTTTGTGCTGGAGGCCCTGCTGACCGTGCTGGCGGTGTGGGCTTTCCAGGGGGCGCTGAGTCCGGCGGCGGGGCGGACCAGGGACAGCGCCGGTCCGCTCCACAGGCTAGTGGGGACCACCGCACTGCTGTGTGCCTGCCTGGCGGCGCTGGAGCCGCTATACCTTTATAAAGGTATCTCCTTGGGCCGTGCTGCGGCGGTGATGGCGGTGCTCACGGCTGCCTGGCAGGGAGGACCGGCGGCGGGGGCGGTCCAGGGGGTTGTCATTGGGCTTTCCATGGATTTGGCTGGACAGGCCGCGCCGATGTACGCCATGGCCTGCGGGCTGTCCGGGCTGGCGGCGGGGCTGCGCCGGGGACAGGGACGTCTGGGGGCGGCGGTGATCTACGTCTTGACCAACGGGGCGGCGGTGCTGTGGACCTGGGACCTGGGGCTGGACCTCTCCATTTTATATGAGGTGTTCCTGGCCGCTATAGTCTTCCTGATTATTCCAGAGCAGTTCGCCCGGCGGCTGGGGATGGAGCTGTCTCCGGCGGAGGCGGGGACGGTGGACCTGCGGGCCCAGCGGCTGGTACAGCAGAAGCTGGAGCACACCGCCAAGGCCTTCCGGTCACTGTACGACTCCCTGCGCTCCGTCTTCCAGCCCCCGGACAATGACAACGACGTGGCCACTGTCTTCGACCGGGCAGCGGGGCGGCAGTGCCGGGGGTGCGCCCTCCGGGACCGCTGCTGGAAGTCGGACTACAACACCACCTTTAACGCACTTAACGACGCAACCCCCGCCATGGTGGAGCGGGGCCGGGCGGAGGCCGGCGACTTTCCCCGGCACTTTGCTGACCGGTGCATCCAGTTCCCCGGCTTTGTGGCGGCGGTCAATGAGGAGCTCACCGCCCTGTTTTACCGCCGTCAGTACAACGCCCGCATCCGGGAGAGCCGGGCGGCGGTGTGCCGGCAGTACGCCCAGCTGTCCGACCTGCTGGGGGAGGCGGCGGCGGAGCTGAGCCGGGAGCTGACCCCCGACCCCGCCAGTGACCGCCGTCTGCGCCGGTGTCTGGCCGAGTCGGGGTTGGAGGTCCGGGCGGCGGCCTGCCGGGATGGACGGGGTCTGCTCCGGGTCGAGGCAGAGGGGCCCGACTGCGCCGCTCTGGGCCGGCCCGGCCGGCTCAAGGAGCTGTCGGCGGCGGTGGGTGTCCCTCTCCGGGTTGAGCTGGAGGGAAAAAACACCCTCTCTCTTCTACAGCAGGAGCCGCTGATGGCGGTGGCGGGGGTCGCAGCTCGAAAAAAGACCGGGGAGACGGTGAGCGGTGACGCGGGGACTTATTTTAAGCGCCACGACGGCAAGCTCTACCTCTTACTGTGTGACGGCATGGGCAGCGGACCCGAGGCCAACCGGGAGAGCACCCTGGCGGTCCGTCTGCTGGAACAGCTCCTTCAGGCCGGAGTGGACGCCCGCCGGGCATTGACAACGCTCAGCTCCGCCCTTGCCCTCCGGGGGGAGGAGACCGGCGGCTTTACCACGGTGGACCTGCTCCAACTGGATCTGTTCACCGGAGAGGGGGAGCTGTACAAGCTGGGCGCGGCCCCTACCTATATAAAAAAGGGGGGCAGCGTTCAGCGCCTCAGCGGAAAGTCCCTGCCCGCTGGTCTGGCGGAGGGGGAGCAGTCCGCCCTGGACCAGTTTTCCCTGCGGCTGGCCCCCGGCGACTGCGTGCTGATGGTCAGCGACGGGGTGTGTTCCGGCCTGGAGGACGGCTGGCTCAAGGAGAAGTTCAGCCAGTTCCAGGGGACAAGCCCCAAGGATTTGGCCCGGGAGCTGGTCACCCAGGACTCCGGCGAGGCCACCGACGACCGTACCGCTCTGGTGATCCGGCTGGACAGGCGGACATGAGAAAACGGAGACCGGAAGACCGGTCTCCTCTTTTTATTGACGTATGTCGAAAATCGTGGTAGAGTAGAACCAAGTGCTGCGGCAAAATGTCACGGCGGTCAACTCGAATCCTCCGAAAGGAGGTGAGAGTATGTCTTTGACTATTACACTGACGCTGAATGGCTACACCATTACGCTGAAGGTAAAAAAGGACAGCCGCCACTCTGCCAAGTGACGGCTGTTTTGAAAAAATAGCTTACCACTAAACGAGTTGACCGCTTTTACCGCAGCACCCATCTAGTAGATAGTATACCCCCTCCGTCCTTCGGTGTCAAGGGCGGAGTTTAATTTGTTCTTCTGAAATTCAAACGCTCTGTATGGTCTCCTCTTTTTGTTGACGTATGTCGAAAATCGTGGTAGAGTAGAACCAAGTGCTGCGGCAAAATGTCACGGCGGTCAACTCGAGTCCTCCGAAAGGAGGTGAGAGTATGTCTTTGACCATTACACTGACGGTGAATGGCTACACCATTACGCTGAAGGTAAAAAAGGACAGCCGCCACTCGGCCAAGTGACGGCTGTGCTGATTTAAGCACATCGCAATTACTTTAACGAGTTGACCGCTTTTACCGCAGCACTCATCTAATAGATAGTATACCCCCTCCGTCCTTCAGTGTCAAGGGCGGATTTTCCTCTTTTGGGGGGCAATGTAACAAAGGGACCGCAATATTACCGTTCTGTTACACTTCCCTCAAACCCATTGACTTTAAAATTTCGGTTTGCTAAAATGCGCATAGAGGTTGGGCGACGGCCTGAGGAAGTCTCCCCCGGGGGACGGAGGCAGGCGGGACCAAGGCCTCTATTTGGGCGGAAGAGATTCCGACCCGAACGGCCCCTCTCATGGCCGAAAAATAATAAAGGAGGAATATCCGAATGAGAAACTTGAAGCGGGCTCTCAGCCTGACTCTGGCTTCTGTCATGCTCCTGGGCATGATGGTGATCGGAACCAGCGCTGCGAGCTACCCCGACGTTACCGAAGAGCATAACGTCGAGGCAATTGAAGTTCTGCAGGCCGTCGGCGTAATGTCCGGCAGCGACAGCGGCAACTTCAACCCGGACAGCAACGTCAACCGTCTTGAGATGGCTGTCGTGATGTCCAACCTGCTGAGCCTCAAGGTTGACTATTTTGAGGGTCAGTGCAAATTCACCGACGTGCCTGAGTGGGCTGGCAAGTATGTTGCCGCCTGTGAGGCCAACGGCATTGTTTCCGGCATCGGCAACAATCAGTACGGCATTGGCAATGTTACTGCCACTCAGGCCGCTCTGATGATGCTGAAGGCTCTGGGCTACTTCCAGTACGCTCAGGACTTCCAGGGCGGCTGGGAGCAGGAGACTGCTAAGCTGGCTTCCAACCTGTCCCTGTTCAAGGGCCTGGATGTGGCCAACACCACCCCCCTGACCCGTAATCAGGTCGCTCAGCTGGCGCTGAACACTCTGAAGTCCCCTGTGGTTCAGGCTGACAAGAGCGGTTCTG
>NZ_QWKI01000194.1 GCF_009911645.1 Pseudoflavonifractor sp. 60 | reverse complement strand
ACCGAAAACAGGTTAGCCAGCAGGGGGATGAGCTGCATCCCGATTAGGGCCACGCCGCCGCCCGCCATGAGCTGTTTTATCCCCAATTAGGTGTAAAAACTCTGCTCTATGGCGGGCGGCGGCGTACAAAAAATCTATATGGTGTTGTTAAGAGAACCGTCCCGGCGGGACAGGTCAGGCAGTGACCTGTTCCACCTCCGGGATGGGTTTGAGATTAAAATGAATTTCGATAGAAATGTGTCTTGTTTTATTTTCGTCAATGCGCTCATGCACGACGATTTCTTTGATTAAGCGGTTGAGGGTGGCTGCGTCCAGCTCTGTGATGTTGGCGTATTCCTGAATGGCTTCCACCCATTGTTTTGCGTCATTGGCAAGCTGGACTTCATCGGACAGCCGCTTCCTGCCCTCGGACACTTTTGTTTTAAGCTCCGTCTGCTCGGTCTGTGTCCTTTCCAGCATGGTGTTGAAGTTCTGCTCACTGATACGCCCTGCAATCATATCCTCATAAAGCCGCATTACCATTTTGTCCAGAACCTCAATCCGTTCCTCGTCCCTTGTAAGGGAGCGTTCCATTGCTTCCCGCTGTTCCCGCTGCTCGGCTTCACAGGTATTGGTCAGGCGGTCGGCAACCGCTTCCCCGTCCATCAGGGCAGCTCTGGCACATTCCCGTATTTTCCGCAGCACATGGCTGTAAAGGGTGTCATAATCAATCCGGTGCTGGGTGCAGTGGTTCTTTCCAAAGGCATTGTAGGTCTTGCAGGAGTATATCCGCTGGGGATGTTTTGCGTTTGTGTAGCGTATCGTCAGCGACTTCCCACACTCGCCGCATTTTAGCAGTCCGGCAAACAGGCTGATTTCATTGGTCTGCCCCGGACGCTGGCGGGATTTCAGCTTGTTCTGCACAATGTCAAAACTCATGCGGTCAATCAGCGGTTCATGCTGTCCCTCCACCACAATCCAGTCCTCCGGCTTCTTTTCCCCAATCGTGCCGATTTTGAAGCGGTAGTCTTTTTTCTGGGAAGCAATCGCCCCGGTGTAGACGGGATTCATCAAAAGGTCTTTGATAACGGAGAAGTCCCACATATACCGCCCGTTTTCCGGGTCTTTCTTTTCCCATTTGGTGCGGGTATTGCGAAGCCCCCGTTCCCGATTCCACCATGTGGGGCAGGGGATTTTTTCTTCCTCCAGCCGTCTGCGGATATAGTTCGGACCATGACCGTTCAGGGCATATCCGAAAATCAGCCGCACAATCGGGGCGGTTTCCTCGTCAATGAGCAGATGGTTTTTGTCCTCCGGGTCTTTCCGATACCCAAACGGGGCAAGACACCCGGTAAACTGTCCTTTCTGCGCTTTCAGAAGATAAGAGGAATGGACTTTCTTGGAAATATCCTTGCTGTACATCTCGTTCAGGATATTTTTGAACGGGGCGATGTCGTTGTTATCCCGCAGGGTGTCGATACCATCATTCATGGCGATATAGCGGACACCGTTTCTTGGGAAAAAGTCCTCAATCAAATGCCCGGTTTGCAGATAGTTCCGCCCCAGTCGGCTGAGGTCTTTCGTGATAACAAGGTTGATTTGCCTGCGCTCAATGGCTCTCAACATCCTCTGTAAATCAGGACGCTCCATGTTAAGACCTGTGAAGCCATCGTCCTGATAGACTGCCACAACCTCCCATCCCTGCTTTTCGCAGTATTTTTCCAGCATATCACGCTGGTTTGCGATACTGGCACTTTCGCCTTGCAGGTCATCGTCCTTTGACAGCCTGCAATAGACCGCCGCACGATAGCCCCCGGCAAGTGCCTTTCCTATTGTTCTGTATTCCATTTCGTTCATCATAGCCATTTACCCACACAATCCAGACGGTATCTGGCTCTTTTGAACCTCATCTTCATTATAGCCCATATCTTTCTTTTTAACAAGATATTCTTTCGTATTTATCTTTCCGTATTTCTGGGAAATCAGGCTGACGAACACATCAGTGGCGTCCAGTTCTCCGTCAAACACAGTAGTCACATGAATCTCTGTTTTGTTTTTTGCCATAGGCAGTTATCCTCCATACATGAAAATAGCCAGACAGAGGGTGTCGGCAACGAAGTCCGGCAACGGGCTTCAAAAGACCTTGCAAACAATCTCAATCTGGCACTACTTACTATTTATACTTTTCTTTTATTTTTCTGTTGTTTTGGTTGTTATAAGGGAGAAAAGCCCGGAAATAAGGGATTTTCCTCGGCAACGGGATAGCAACAGGAGGTGCAACGGGCTGTCATTCTCAGAATGGAAGCTCCATCTGTTCTGTGACCTCCACAAAACCGTCCATCGTTTTTTCAGACGGGTTGCCGGAGTCCGTTGCCGGGTTTTCACGCTCCCAGCCCTTTTGTCTGCCATATTCTGAAAACATTCTTGGGTTCGGGAAGTACCGCCAGCCGGAAATGCACTGGTTCATAATCTCGTTGATTTCCCGGATTTCCCATTGCTTCGGCTCGTCAAAGGCATGGTTCAAGGCTTCCTTGTAAAGCTGCTTGGAGCAGACCATGCTCCCGGTGTACTTATCAAGATACGCCTGTATCATTCCGGCTTTGGTGTCCTCCGGCATAAAATCCCGCTGGTGTTCTTTGAGATACCGCTGCATGGCGGGGCTGAAAGCCAGCTTGAACCTGCCGCTTCGGTAAATCTCCATCGCTTCCGCCCACATCTGCCCGATATAGGCTCTGGAAGCAGTTTCGTCCTCCAAAATGTGAACCTCGGCTTGCTCCGGGTACACCATGACCGGGATAAAGCGGCGGTTGCCGGAACGGTCAAGGGGCAGGAAGTCAAGGGCATTGGAAGTGCCGCCAAACACGCACTGACGGGGGCGGTCTGCCGGGTGGGTTTCATAGGGTATCTTGTAAACCTCTTTCTGCCGGCTTAAAAACGACTTGATTTCCTCAATGCTCTTGGCGTTGGCGGTTGCCATCATTTCCGACATTTCGATAATCCAGTGACCTTGCAGCTTACGGTACACATTGTCATCGTCCAGCTTCCGCAAATCATCGGAGAACCACTCGTCCCGGACTGCCAGCAGACGGAAGAAGGTGGACTTGCCAGCCCCCTGACCTCCGACCAGACAGAGCATGATTTCAAACTTGCACCCCGGCTGAAAGGCTCGTGAGATAGCGCCCATCAGGAACAGCTTCAACGCTTCATAGGTGTAATCATCTGCGTCAGCTCCCAGAAAGTGCCGTAGGCAGAAGCGGATTCGTTCCTTCCCGTCCCACACAAGGGAACTTAAATAATCCCGGATGGGATGATACTTGTTTTCATTCGCCACAATCCCGATGGCGTTATCAATCTTTTTCTCATTGGTAAGCCCGTAGGTTTCTTCCAGATAGAGAAGCAGATA
The DNA here is from genome assembly GCF_009911645.1 of Pseudoflavonifractor sp. 60. Lineage (GTDB taxonomy): Bacteria > Bacillota > Clostridia > Oscillospirales > Oscillospiraceae > Lawsonibacter. The sequence goes on along the minus strand of NZ_QWKI01000194.1, from coordinate 8,812 downwards.
CTTCATGTCCGTATCGTTCAGGGCGGTGCTTTCCCTTTGAAAACCGATGGGCTTTATAATATCTTTGCGGTCGGTCAGGATGTTGTATGCGATAGCTCCGGAAAGCAGCGGGTCACGCTGGAATACGGTCAGGCAGTTCCGTATACTCTGACGGACGCCGCCTTTCTCGGTGGTTTCCAGCCCCGCCTTGATTTCCTCAATGCTCTGGGGCGGCTGCATGGCGTTCATGGTGTTTTTTAGTTCTTGCTGCGTCTGTGGCTGCAAGCTCTGCCATTCGCTGTTCAAGCTGTATCACATCCTTTCCGTAGTCCGTAATCAAAGCCGCTTTTTCCTCCGTCTCCCCAAACAGCAGCACATCCAGCAGATATTCCACATGGGCTTGCTTCTGTAAGGCTTCCACAAACCGGGGATGAAAGGCTTCCTCCGGGGAGTGCGGGGCGTAGTCCATTCTCCATGCCATCAGCAAGTGAAGATAATCGGCAAGGGTACGGAAGCAGCGGCTCTTTGCTTCCTGAAACTGTTCCTCCGGGGATTTCTGCCGGGGCTTGGGCTTTTTTGCCTTTCCCGGCGGTTTCCAGTCCTCATAGGAAAGCCCGAAGTCCTGTGCCAGTTGTACGGCGGCTTCTTTCTTTCCCAGCCCATACAGGGCGGCGGCAAAATCAATCACATCCCCATCCGCACCGCAGCCGAAGCAGTGGTAACGCCTATCCAGCTTCATGCTTGGGGTTTTATCGTGATGGAACGGGCAGCAAGCCATCCCGTTCCGACCTATATGGATTCCATAATGCTCCGCAGCCTGTCTGGTTGTGACGGACTGCTTCACAGCTTCAAATAAATTCAAATCTATCCCTCCTTAAAAAGAAAAAAGCACCTGACATTCTCTGCTTGAAAATGGCAAGTGCCTGTTAAAGTTCCATATCCTGTTGTCTGTGTTTCGTCTGCGCCGGGGCGGTTCTTTGTGCTTTTTTCTCGTCTGCCTTATCCTGCAAGACTTCCTTGATAGGCTGCTTCTTGGGCGGCTCTTTGCTTTCCTCTGTGCCGGGTGTGGCTTTCCGTACCCAGTAGCGGATGTCCCGCAGCTTCTTCAAATCCTCCTGTACCTCGGTCAGCGGTACTTTCAGCTCTGCGATTTCGCTAAGAAGCGTTTCCTGCTCCTGTTGCAGCTCATTTTTCGTTTTATCCTTATCGTCCGGGTGCTTGGCAAGATAGGCGGCGGCTTTCGCATATCGGGCAACCTCCGGGTGTTCCTGTTTGAATTTCTCCTTTGTTTTCTTGAAAAATATCTTCTGGTACTTCTCATAGACAGGCTTACATTCCTTGCAGTCTGTCCGGCTGGCAAGAATCCTATCAATCACTTTGCTGCGGGCTTCCTTTGGCTTCATCTGACTGCGGTAATCGGCGGCTGATTTCCCGGAAGATTCCAGAAACGCTTCTAAGTCCTCCACAGTGGAAAGCCCCTTTTGCCGGAGATAGGACAGGGCTTCGCTGACTGCCTTTAAGTCCTGTGAAGTCCCCCGGTTCTGTCCAGCCCTTGTCCAGTCCTTCCGTTCTTCCTTTCGTATCTCCATATACTTCATCAGCAGATTGGGAAGAAGTGTTGCCTCCTCCGTCGCCTTTTGTGCAAGCAGCTCTTTCCGTTTTTCGCCCAGCTCGGTAATCCAGCCTTTGAGGTTTTGGATAAGCTGCCGGATAGACTTCATCAGATTGTTGGCGGCTTTGATTTCCCGGTTCAGGCTGCCGATATTCGTCTGAATACCACGCTTTTCCATCTGACGGACAGCAGCCCCCTCATGGACAGTAGGGATAATATCAAGCCCCTGTCTGGCATAGGAACGCAAGTCCACACGCTCCGGGCGGTCATTGGCTTCCAGATAGCGGTTCTGGATGACCTCCCATTCATGCCGCCAGATTTCGCAATACTTCTGGTCGTTCCAGTCCACCGTATCCTCCTTGTGGCTTTTCCACCTGCCAGACGGAAGTTTGATCCGTTCCCCGTTTTCGTCAAGGTCATAAACTTTGCGGCTCTTGGGAAACCATTTCCCATGTTCGTCCATTGCCCGCATGGTCAGCAGGACATGGGCGTGGGGATTATGTCCCGGCGGATGGGGGTCATGGATAGCAAAATCAGCAATCATGCCTTTGGAAACAAACTGCTTCTGGCAAAACTCCCGGACAAGGACAGCGTACTGGTCGGGCGGTATTTCTCTGGGGATGGTAAGCACCCACCGCCTTGCAAGCTGAGAGTTCCATTGCTTCTCCACCGCTTCGGCGGCGTTCCATAAGGTATTGCGGTCTGCATATTCCTGTGGGGCATTTGCCGGGAGCAGGATTTCATTGTGGACGATACCACGCTTTTCTGGGTAGTGCTTCACTTGCTGGTCGTATTCACAGAACAGCTTTTCGCCACTCTGGTAAGCAGCGGCGGCAACCGCAGACTGCCGCTGGCTGCGCTGAACAATCGTGATTTCGTTGTGTGGACAGGGCATTTCGTGTCCCTCCTTTCGGTAATTGGTGGATGGGGTGGCGTTTTACCACCTCATTTGGGGCAGAAAAAAAGCAGGAGACCTTTTCAGATTTCCTGCTCGGTGTGCCGCTGTGTGGGCGGCGGGTATTTAGTTGTAAAAGTTCGGGGCAAGTTGACCCGATGTATAAGAAATAATAAACCAGAAGTTTACAAGCTAAATTTGTTACAACAAAAATGTAAATACTCTTTAACCGATATTTCTTTGCTATTCAAAATTCCAATAGCAACAAATATAACTTCTGCAACTGTAAGATAGCAGTCTTTCAAATCAAAAATAAAAAGGGTAGGTATCTGCAAAAAATCTAAACTTCCACCCCAAAACAGCTTATCAATCAAGCTACATAAACATCCCGATATGCCACAAATCATTATTATTTTTACCCAAAAACTTATATGTGCTCTTTTTGCCTGATATAGCATATATCCTGAAAAAAAGAGGAACAAAACAAACACATTCAATAAAATGGTAACAAACGGACTTGATAATAATTCGAAGAAATTTCCAGCATAAGATAAACGAGTATTTAGTTCTGGATTAAATCTTAAAACTTTGGCTATTATATCAAATTCGCATTTCATAAATACTTTTGAAATTACTATTTTAACCGTCTGGTCAATTAAAACCAATAATGCCACAGGTATAATAAACGGCTTAAACTTTTCCATCAGTAACACTTCCTCTCAAATTATTATTTTATTATTTCTTCTTTTTCGATTTAGGGGTAGGCAATTCCTCATACATAGCATTAAACAATCCTGTCAAAAACTCTTTATTATCAACTTCATCTACCAACAACATTTCTTTTGCTCCCTCGTAAGGTAACTCATACGAAACCGTTGGCATATAACTTATTGCTGATTTTACTGGTTTAACAAGTAATCTATCATCATAGATACCGCCTACAATCTTACCACGATAATAAATGACAAATTCGCCCATCATAGCTCGATAGGTAATTTCATTCAAGCCAGATAACTGACCTAAAATAAATTCTAAATATTCTTTGCTGGATGCCATAACTTTACCTCAATTTCTAAATTTATTACTGACTTCATTATACTTTATTGCTTATCGAAAAGATAGCATATTTTATGAAACTTGTCGGCTGGGAACAGCTTGCATTGCAAGGTGTCCCCAGATGGCAAGTCCACAAAAGGGTAGCTGGCGGCAGCCAGCGCAGGGGAAGCGTAGCGTCCCCTGTTTGATTTGGAGCAGACCTTGACTGCGGAAAATCACAGCCCTCCGGCGAGGAGCCTTCGGAGAACGCAATGCACCAACCTCTGGGTGGTGTATAATTGCGCCCTTAGTAAACTAAGGGGTTTACGGCTTCTCTCGTTCCAGAAGTTTTTTCAATAGTTCCTGCGTGTCCTGCCTGTGAAAAATGAGTTTCAACAACAGCATGACATCATCATCGGTCAGGCGTTCCGGCTCTTGCAGATAACTTTCCAGCATGCCGCCACGAGTACAGAGCCGGTGTGTCCGTTCCTTTCGGGTAAGCTGCTTTAACTGGTGCTGCAATGCCTTTTCATCATTGATGGCTTTCCGCAGTTTCTTTTCGCTTTTTTCCAGCTCCCGGTTGAGCTTTTCCAGCTTTGAGGTATCAGGCAAGGGCAGCGTCCTCCTTTCCCGGTATCAGCACATAAATCCGGTTTGGTTCTCCCACGCCCTGACGCACCCGCATGATAAGTCCGGCGGTTTCCAGTTCATTCAGAGAACGCTTGACCGTCATGGGGCTGCGGGACAGGACAGTGGCAATGGCTGTGACAGGGAAGCAGACAAACAGGATTCCGTTCTCGTCCTCCTGACCTTTAGAGAGCATAGCATCCAGCATCCGGCAGTACATGACCTTTGCGGTGCTGCTGACTGGAAATCCTGTCAACGCTCTTGGAAATGGCATACAGGGTGGCAATGGTGTGTCTATCGTCATAAATTCAAAATTCATTCGGTGTGTTCCTCCTTTTTCTTTGCTCGTTTGGATAAATAACGGGGGCAGTCAATCACAACCGCCCGGAAGCTCTGCTTGCACCCATGCTGGCATTTCCGGCATAATTCGTTGTAAGTGACACGCCCCCGGTCATTGAGGTAAAAGGAAAGCTCATACTTCCTCTTTTTGCTCATTCTCGGCATATTGCGCTTCCTCCCGTTTTAGTGTATGGTTTCGGGGCGATTTTCGGCAAAATTACGGTCATAGAGCCGCTTAAAATCTCCCGAAGTATCAGCGATAGGGTAGACTATCCCACTATCAGATTGTCGTGTTTCGGTATCATTTCGGTGTCAGTTCGCCAGTTCTCCCCGGTGTCGTTCCTCCCCTGAATCTCACAGCGGCGTATCGCTCCCTTTGGTATGCTCGTTTCGGTCAGGGTTCCTCCACATCCCTGCCAAAAGTCATGGCACTACATCGCCGGGGAAGCATATCCCACACAGGCTGGTCATTCGATTGGAATAATCCATCGATGAACTACCTGTATCATAGAACATTTTTGTGCCCTGTGCCGTATGTCCACAAAGTAGGAATTAGGGGTAAAAATCAGAAATTTCCACGATTGCGGAAAGTATGATATAATCCAGTTAAACGGCAGTAATGAAACCGCCGGAAAGGAGCGTGTGCCCATGAAAGGAGCAACAAGCATACAGGAACGCCTTTGGGAACTCCGCAAGGACAAAGGCTTAAATCTGGAAGAACTATCAAGGCTGACGGGCATTTCCAAATCAGCTCTTGGAAGTTATGAAAAAGAGGATTATAAGGAAATCAATCATGGCAACCTTATCACGCTGGCAGACTTCTATGAGGTTTCCGTCGATTATCTGCTATGCCGGACAGAGAACAAGGAGCAGATCAACACGCCATTGACGGAACTGCATTTAAACGATGAAATGGTTGCACTTCTGAAAAGCGGTCGGATTAACAACCGTCTGCTCTGCGAACTTGCCACACATAAAGATTTTATCAAGTTTCTTGCAGACATTGAGATTTATGTGGACGGGATTGCCACCATGCAGATTCAAAATCTCAACGCTCTTGTCGATACCGTCCGGCATGAAATCATTGAACGGTATCGCCCCGGCGAAGATGACCCGCATTTGAAAGTGCTGCAAGCCGCCCATATCAGCGATGATGAATATTTCAGTCACATGGTTCTGGATGACCTCAACCTCATTATCCGGGATATTCGGGAAGCTCACAAAAAAGACAGCGAAAGTGCTCCCCAGACCACCGTTGCCGATGAACTGAAAGAAAATCTGGAAGCGGTCGAAAATTTCAAGGGCAGCCGGGATGAAAAGCTGGTTGTTCTTTACTGCAAGCAGCTCGGTATCAACTATAAAAATCTGTCAGACGAAGAATTTCGCTGGCTGATTCGGATTCTCAAAAAATCAAAGAAAATGGGAACGCCTATCAGCCAGAGGAAAAAACGGTAAAGAAAAAACCGCTGTTGCATGGTTTGTTGGCTCCCATGTAGCAGCGGTTTATGCTGTGGTTATTCAATTAAAATTTCAAAGTGACAAACTTAAACTTCTTCAACATCAATAACATTATATCCTCTTTGCTTTAATGCCTTCGCAAAAAATCCCATTCCAGAAATTAGTTTTCCAGTAAAGCTACCATCGTATATTTGATTTACACCACAAGTAGGACTTCTGGATTGTAATATAACCAAATCAATATCTTCATTTTGAATTTTTGATAATGCCATTGACACTGCTTTATTATATTCAGAATTAACATCATTTCCATTTTCATCTACTACAATCCCATTCACAATTTCTGCACAAGGTCTAGGAATTTTCATGCCAGCTAATATTTCTGGGCAAATAGAAATAACTTCTTTATCCTTTAAGAAATTGATAACTGCTAAATTTTTATTGTTTTTTCCGTTATATTTACAGTTTGTTCCCATAATACAGGCACTAACTAATACCTTCATATTTATCACCCCAAATCAAATTTATTTACATAATCATTCTACCACACCGTTATGAATAAATCATCTCATGCAAAACAATTTCTTCTGCCCGGTTATGGATGTTATTACATCGTTGTACCCATTCCATTTGACAGGTACGCTTTAATTCCTCTGTCACGCCCTCGGTAGCTTTCAGCTGTTCCATGATAGTGTCTAACCGTTCCTGTGCCTGTTCGTTCAGGTCTGCAAGATATGTCCACAATTCTCCGGTCAGTATCAATGTGTTCAATCTGGCTGGGTGGGCTTCTCTTAAATATTCCCGGTGTATCCGTCCGTACTTTCCGATAGGGCGGTGTTCCTCCGGCAGCTTCAAATCCGGGATATAGTAATCTCCAACAAGGATATAATCAATTCCGTTTTCCGTTATTCTTGGTTTCAATTCGCTCATGTTCCTTATCTCCTGTGGAAGCAGGCTCGTCTGGTACTAACTCAATCACATCGGTAATCTCACAATTCAGCGTTTCGCAGATACGGGCTAATGTATCCATACTGATGTGCTTTCCCTCTTTACTCATGTTGGCAATCATATTTGTTGTCATACCAGCGGCAAGCCTTAAATCCTCTTTTCTCATATTACGCTCTAACAGTGTGTGCCAGAGTGGTTTATAGCTGATGTGCATATTGTTTTCCTGCCTTTCTACCCATACCACCGGGGCGGCTGCCCCGGCAGGAACTTTTCTCTTATTATAACACCAATCTTGTGTAATCACAATTTATTCTTGTATCTTGCCGCTGATACCGTCTGGATTGTGCTTTTCCTTTCTTTTTGTTCCCTTTAATTAGCCATGAACTGCTTCATGCCTTGACTTTTTGCTCATGTGAGATAAAGAAGTAAAAGAAGTGTAAAAAATTTTTCCGTTCCCTGTCTGGCTGACTGCCGGACGGGTCGGGCTTTAGTCGGGCAGTTCTACCTTGCCGACAAAAGAGTAATAGATTTCGATTTCCTGTCTGCGGAGCTTCCCCCGGCGTTTCCCGTCAAGGGCTTCCGATTCGTGGATTACGATTTTCTCCACAAACTCCCGTAACAGGGTAGGGGTGAGTTCCTCAAAGCTGGTGTACTTGCGTACTACTTTCATAAACTTTTCAGCGTTTGCCGTGGCTTCCAGCGTTTTAGAAAGCTCGCTCTGCAAAGCGGCGGCTTTCTCTTTCAGTTCCTTTTGCTCGGCTTCGTAGTCTGCCGAAAGCTCCGTGAAACGCTCGTCCGATATACGCCCAGTCACGCTGTCCTCATACAGCCGCTTGAAGATAGCGGAGATTTCCGCAATCCGTTTTTCTGCCGCTTCCAGCTCTTTCTTTTTTGCGGCGTTCCGGCGTTTGCTCCCGTCCTCGGTCTGGTCGGTCAACAGCTTCATAAACCGGGCTTCATGCTTGGCGGCGTAGCTGGTGACTTTCCGTAAATTCTCGGTCACTCCCTCGGTCAAAAGGTCGGTGCGGATAAAGTGCGCCGTACAGTCACGGGTGCGCTTCTTGTAGCTGCCGCATATGTAGCAGTCCTGCCGCCGCTTGTCCGTCTGGTATCTCTGCTGGTACATGACGCTGCCGCAGTCGGCACAAAAGAGTATGCCGGAGAACAAGCCCACTTCATCATAGCGGTTAGGGCGTTTGCGCTGCTTGCGCAGCTCCTGCACACGCTCCCATGTTTCCCGGTCAATGATTGCTTCGTGGTGGTTCTCAAAGATTGCCTGTTTCTCCACGGGGTTCTCCTTGCTCTGCTTCACCTTGTAGGACACTTTCTCGGTCTTGAAGTTCACAAGGCAGCCCGTGTACTCCCGGTTTTCAAGGATATGCGCCACGGTGTTTGTCGCCCATTTGCACTCATAGCCGGGGTGGTAGCGGCGGGTGCTTCCCGTCCGGCGGTATTCCAGCGTTCCCGGCGTGGGGATTTCCTGCTCCGCAAGCATACGGGCTATCTTGGTCGGACCGTTCCCGGCAAGGCATAGGCTGTAAATCTGCTTTACCACGGGGGCGGCTTCTTCGTCAATGATGAAATTTTCGTCCTCGTCCATGAGGTAGCCGTACACGGGCTTGCTTGTGACGGGCTTCCCACTCATTCCTTTTGAGCGTTTTACCGCCCGGATTTTCTTGCTCGTATCTCTCACCAGCCATTCGTTAAAAATATTACGCAAGGGCGCAAAATCGTTGTCGCCCTGTGCGCTGTCAACGCCGTCATTGATAGCAATGAAGCGGACGCCGTTCTGTGGGAAAATCATTTCCGTGTACATTCCCACTTGTAAGTAATTTCGCCCTAACCTTGACATATCCTTTACGATAACCGTTCCCACAAGCCCCGCTTCAATGTCGGCAAGCATGGACTGGAAGCCGGGT
>NZ_QWKI01000193.1 GCF_009911645.1 Pseudoflavonifractor sp. 60 | reverse complement strand
CGGTAATCAGTTTTTGGGTGGTCTGTCTTGTCATGGTTTCCTCCATTTCCGACAGCCAGCCCCACTATTCCGTAGGTCTATTATACCATAGGGCGGGGCTGGCTGTACAGTCTTTTTTGCTTCTTTACCGCCCGTCAAAATGACGGTTTTTATCTGCGGGTTGTCATGCGCTGTAAATCGGCTTGTGCCCGGCTGCGCTTTCCGCTTCCAGCACTTTCATCATCTTGTCGGCGGCGGTGGCGGTAGTTCCTTGTTTGAAATAGCCGGAAACCACAAGGACGGTGTTGCCCCGGCGTACCTCGGTCACGCAATCCGGGCGGCGGGCGGTGGTGGCGGTGCTTTTCTTGGGCGTGTCGGTCATAGGCAAATCTCCTTTCCGTTCAGCAGCTTTTTAAGGCGTTCCATTTTCTCCCGTGCTC
>NZ_QWKI01000192.1 GCF_009911645.1 Pseudoflavonifractor sp. 60 | reverse complement strand
TATGTACTCGTTCCTGTCCTTATAGCTGGCGGCAAGGTCATTGAGGATAAGGGCAAAGTTTGTCATGCACACGGAAACTTCTTTCTCCATGAGGGCGTTGGCGATACACCCGGCAAAATAGCTTTTCCCTGTGCCGACACTTCCCCACAAAATCAATCCATAGTTCCCGGTGCTTACCCGTTCCCATTGCTCCACATAGGAATAGGCTTTGTGCATTTGGGGGCATTTCCCGTTGTCGTTTTCAAACGTCCATTCCCGCATAGCTGGGTCTGTAAATCCCTTTCGTTTCAGCCGTTCCATTTCCTCCCGGCGCTTGTATTCCCGGTGGCTGGCTTCCAGCGTTTCCCGGCGTTTCCGCTGGCAGTCACATTCTTTGGGGTGGCGGTCACGTCCGAAAAGCGTCTTTCCCTCTGCAAAATAGGCTTCTTTGGGCTGGCGGCAGCTCCCGCAATACAAAAGCCCGTCCTCGCCCGTGTAGTCCTCCGGCTCTGCTTCCTGTGCCGTGGCAAGCCGGAAAATGGCGTTATCATAATCGCTCATAAAATCGTCCTCCTTGTTCATGGTCTTTTACGCCCTGTTTACGGGGCGTTCTATCTCTGTTGTCAAAGGCTCTCGCCCTCTTTGTAGGAATAATCGGGGATTCCTTTCTTCCCCGTGCCTTTCCTGTCACGCCCCGCCCATATACGGATAGCGGCGGCATAGTTGATGTAGCTTTTCCCGTTGGCGGCTATATGCTGGCTTAATTCCTCAATGAACCGTTCCAGCCTGTCCGGGTATTCCTCTTTCAGCTCCGCATATTCGCTTTCAGAGAGGAAAATATTTTTATATCTGCCAAATGGGGCGGGCGGCTTCTCACTCGCTCCTTTTAGTTGGTTCTCTTTTAGTTT
>NZ_QWKI01000191.1 GCF_009911645.1 Pseudoflavonifractor sp. 60 | reverse complement strand
AACGCAAAGGTCGGTTTTCCGTCCTTATGAGGGTCGCTTTTCCGGCTATCAGAGGGTCGGTTTTCCGGCTGTATGGCGGTCATATGGTCGGAAAACTGTACCACTGGCACTTGCGGCACTTTCACATAAAGGCGGTTCGGTGCGGAGAAGCCCCGGCGTTCCCTCACCAGAAGCCCGGCAGCGTCCAGCTCGTTCAGTGCGGCTTTTATGGCGGTGCTGCCTTTATCCAGCATTTCCGCTATCTCCGAAACAGGGTAGACAATGTATGTCCTGCCCTCGCTGTCCTGCCAGCCGTTCTTCTGTGAGAGTTCGGAACGGTCAAGGAGCAGCGAATAAAGCAGCTTTGCGGTCTGTGACAAGTCCATTTTCAGCAGAAAACGGGGGTATCGGAAAAACGGCGGCATAATGGTGTCGGCTGTGATGTAATCGGTTATGGTTCTCACCTCCTGTCTGTGGCTTCTTGTTACGCAGTTAAAACGCTGTTTTCGGGGGTAAAGGATAAATGTATCGTCTACCCTTTGAGGGCGGTCAAAAAAGCCTTGATTTACGGGCTTCTTTCATAGCCTAAATGCGTAGAAAGGTGGTATCTTTTCCGCTGTCTGTCGGCTTCTTTCCGGCGGCGCACTCTTGCGGCGCAG
>NZ_QWKI01000190.1 GCF_009911645.1 Pseudoflavonifractor sp. 60 | reverse complement strand
GCAGCACTCATGCACAAGGCGGCGGGCGGCTCTGTACTGTGGGTAGTCCATGTAGGGGCGTTTACCGTTCATTTTCCTGCCCCTTTCCCCGTTCCGGCTCACGGCGCAAGATTTTGTCAAGATTGCTTTTCACGGTCTGCAATTCCCGGACGTTCCCTTTCTTCTCCCGGTACTCGTTATAAAGGGCGTTTTTCTCTTTGGTAAGCTGCTCAATCTCCGTTTGTAAGGTCTTGGAAGCTGGCAGTTTGGAGATTCCCTGTGCCTTGAAATACCGGGCGGCAGATTCGGAAATGATAAACTCGCTTTCGTGCTGCTCCCGGTAAGCTCTCCGTGCTTTCTCTGTTTTCTGCGCCCGCAATCCGTCACGGGCTGGCTTGGTCTTGATGTAGGCTAATAGCTGCTTCTGCAAGTCCTTTTTCTCCCGCAAGGTGCTTTCCACGGCTTTCAGTTTCCCGGTCACTTCATGCAGTCCGTCACTGGCGGCGGCAAGGGCGGCTTCCAGTTCTTCCGGGGAAGAAAAGCCGGATTCCTCATAAATACTCATTGTCGCCGCCATTTGCTTCAGATTGTGCAAAGTCGCCCATTTCTCGTAGCCTTTCCCTTTGCCCTCGGCTTTCTTGGCAGCTATGTCTACCATGCGCTGTACTTCGTCATTCTTTGGGGCGTTTATGGCGGCTTTGTTGCGCTGTAAGCGGTCTTTTATGCTGCGGGGGTATTCCTGTTTGGGTAGGGGCTTTTCGGCGGCTCTGGCGGCGTTCTGTGCGTTTATGGTGAGTGCTTCCAGTACGGCGGCACGGTCAAAATCATCACCTAATTTCCGGGCGGTAATGGGCTTCGTCCTGTCCGGGGTGAGATAGCTCAATCTTCCCCGGCTCTCCTTGACGGTCACGCCCTGTTGCAGCAGCTTCCCGGAAAAATCCTCAAAGGAAACGGCAGAGGACAGGGCGGCTCGGATTGTGCGCCGTAGCTTCTCCTTGTCGGTTTCAAACTTGGTCTGTTTGGGCGGCTCTCCCGTGGCGGCTTGGGAAGCGTTCTCCTTATCCAGTGCGGCTTGTCCTTTCCGCTTCGCCCAATACTCACGCTCGGTAACTCGGTTCTTGCTCCCGTTCAGCAAGTCAATCTGATAGAGGTTTTCCCGGTGGCACATCTCCATGACTTCCGCTTTGAAGTATTCCATAGCTGCGTCTGTACAGCGGTGCTTGCAGCCCTCCCTTGTGTCGGCTGGTCTTTCCATGTACGGCAATAGTGGTACTTCCGCAATCCGTAGGGAATTGATTACGATATGCACATGAATGTTGCCGCTGTGGTTATGCCCGTCCGGGTGGGTGCATACCAACGCTTGGTGTCCGGGAAAATGCGTCTTGCAAAATTCCTCTCCCAACGCTTGCGCCCGGTCTACGGTCAAGCCGTTGTCGGGTGCGTCACGGGGGTCAAAACTGATAATGTAGTGGTGGCTCTTTACGTCCTCCCGCTTTTGGTTCTTGCCGTATTTCAGATTGGAGCGCATACAAGCTATGGCGAAATCTTCATCACCGCAATTAAGGGAAGATATGCGGTAATCGTCACGGAGAACAAGCCGCCCGTTCCCGTCCAGTGTGGGCTTCATGGTAAACTCGTCATGCTCAAAGGTTAGGTACTGCTCGGCAGCTCCG
>NZ_QWKI01000189.1 GCF_009911645.1 Pseudoflavonifractor sp. 60 | reverse complement strand
ACTTCAAACTTCAAGGCGGCAAGCTCCGCTGTGGCGGCTCGTACCTCTTGGGAGAGGGCGTTATAAGGTGCGCCGTATTCGTTCAGACAGCGGGCAATCTGGTTCAAGTTGCCGCCGATTTTCCCGTACTCGGCTGTAAGTTTCCCAACGGCAGACAGCAGTTCATCATTGACCGGGGAAACGGTGATAACCGGGCGTATGCTTGACTTGATAAGGGCTTGCCGGATAAACTCGGCTTGGCTCATTTTGCAGAGGGTGACACGCTCGGAAAACTCGGCGTATTCTTCCCCGGTCAAACGGGTTTTGATTACCCGGTGGCGGTGGGGCGTGTTGTATTTTCTCACGGGCTTCAACTCCTTTCTTTTTATGCTTTGCCCTCTCACCAATAGGAGAAAAACAGGGGCATAAGCGGAAGTGTTTTTTGAAAAATCCGAAAAATTTTTTCGGGGATTTTTCAAGCGGCGCAAGCCGCAAAAAGGCGGGCTTGGGGTGGCAATCCCAACAAGATTCCCATAGGACAAATTGAGCCGATAGGCGAAATTTGGTACTGTGGTAGAATCTTGCTCTAAGAAAGTGGCGGCTTCCTCTGTGTAGGCTTTTGCTGATACCCCGGCTTGTTCGGCGTGGATTCTGCCAACTATGCGGCGGTATTTCTCCCTCTATTACTTACTACGCACGGCAAGGCAAATCTGGCAAAGTTCCCCGGAATTTCTTTTCGTGTTTTCGTAACAGAATTTGACAAAAACGGAAGAATCAGTTCCGTTTTGCAGTGATATACGGACGGTTTCAAAAAATGCCAAACTTTCCGGCAATTATTTTTCCCCTTATTACCTACTACGGGAAAAAAGAAAATTTAGGCAATGTTTTCCAAAAGTATTTGAATTATTTTATTGCGGCGCAAAATCCGGCTTGGTTTTTGACGCAAAAAAACAGGAAACCTTTTCTTGATTTCCTGTCTTTGGCTGCCGCTGATGGGTGGCGGTTATTCTGTTGTTATTCCCCGGAAGCGAACTTGTAGCCCACGCCTAAAACGGTCTTTATGTAAGTGGGCTTGCCGCTGTCCGGCTCTATCTTTTTCCGTAGATTGCATATCACATTTGCCACGTTTGACTGGCAGCTTTCACTTTCCATGCTCCACACGGATTCAAAAATTTGCGCCTTTGTGAATACCTGCCCCGGACTGGCGGCAAGGTAGCAGAGTGTGCCGTACTCTAAACGGGTAAGAGAAATATCTGTGCCGTTTTTTAATACACGGCGTTGGTGCAATTTTATTTCTAATCCCGGAAAAGTAAGTGCCGGGGAGTGGGGCGGCTGCATGGTTTCCAGCGGTATCATATCGGCAAGGGCGGCTATGGCTTTCTCAACCGCTTTTTCTTCTGTGTCGTTAAATATAAGCATGACTATTTTTGCGACAAATCTCACCTCCTGTTAGGTAGGTTGTCCGTCAAAGCGGAACTGGAACAGGGCAGCGATAAGCCGCCGTTTAATGTTGTCCTCGGTGTCCTTGTTGACCTGTCCGTTTTCAAGGGAAGCAAGCCGGATTCTCTTGCTGTAATGCCGCAAAACCTCGTCAATGGCTTCCGGCTCTCCGCTGGTTGCTCTGATAATCGTTTCATACGGTACAAGTTTAGGATTCCTCATGGAAAAGCACCTCCATTTCTTTATGCAGCATTTGTAAGGCACTGTGTATGTGATGCCACGCCGTACTTCGGCAGCGTCCGTATAGTTCCCCGATTTCCTGCTGTGTGTAACGTCCGAAAAAATAAAGGTAAATGATTTCCCTCTTTTTCTCTGGCAAGGCAGACAAGGCTTCGGCAAGCTCCCCGTTTGTGAAGATAACCCTCTGACCGCATATCATAACTGGGTATTGTTTATAGGGGTCTATAAACAATTTATCTGACGTACTGAACGGGTAAAACTTTTCTTCTGTGAGATATTCAAGAGATATTTCTCTTTGCCGCCGCTTGTTTCTATTACGCCATGCGTTGATAGCGGCATAGCGTATAACAACTCTGCAAAAGGCGTTAAATGTGTATTCGATATGTTCTTTATATGCTTCTGTACAAGGCATAAATGATTCCCCCCTTTCTCCCACATGAGGAAATGGTTGGTTAATAGTTGCCTTTTTATGATGATAAAGGGCGGCAGCATTTTTTGCTGTTGCCCCTTGTCTACTCAACTGCGAAAACAGACGGGGCTGTCAACGGCGGGCGAAGCCCGTTCATCTTGACCGTTGACTGGCTTGGCTGGTTTTGCTATTCATACTTTTTTAATAACTGTTTAAATATTACGATACCTATTACAATTTGAAAAATTAAATAGCCGCCCAGATATAGCACTATTAAGCGTGAATTATCAATGACTTCAAGTTGTCCCAATATGGAGAAGATGATTATTGAAATACTAACAGTCATAAGCCCGATAGCATACGCATAGCGTCCGGATTTATCTCTTAATTTTGATTTTAATTCATCGTGAAGTTCGATTTTTTCATTTTCTATTTTTTCTTGATACCGTTCTTTGTTTTTAGGTGTACTCCAATAGAAATATTTACAAGTCATAACAGTACCAGAACAAATAGCTCCGGCAGCAAAACCGATAAGCAAACTGTCCAGCACACTATCAGTTAGCAGCGCTACACCCAAAAGAATAATGCCTGTCAAAACAAACAAAATACCCTCTAATAAATTACCTTTTTTCATCTTTGCAACTCCTTTCATGAATAAAAATTTCTTCGATTTGTTTACCAAAAAAATCTGATATTACAAAAGCTAATTCTAAAGAGGGATTATATTTCCCCGTTTCGATTGAACTGACGGTTTGCCTTGAAACTTTAAGTGCTTTTGCAAAATCTTCTTGATTCATGCCTAATCTTTTCCTTAATTCTTCAACCCTGTTTTCCAAATAATGTCACCTCCGTTTTGACAAGGTTCCTTTATAATTTCATTATAGTAGGATAAGGCGGTTTTGTCAAGGTTCCTTTACAAAAGTTTTTCTTATAAGTTGCACGGAATAGTGGGTGGCTGCTTATCAAAATCTTTGTGTTACTTTATCGCACATGAGCATTTGAGCCAGGATTGTCCGAGCCGTAGCCCTCCAGCAGATTGACAACGCCCCAAACACCGAGGCCCGCGCCCAGCGCGATAACAAGGGTCTGCAATGTGGTGATAGCGGATGCAAAAAATGCCATATAGTCCTCCATTTCTCCGGGTTTTTCCCGGGCACAAGAAAAGCCGCCCGGTGTAGGCGGCTGGCTACTCCTT
>NZ_QWKI01000188.1 GCF_009911645.1 Pseudoflavonifractor sp. 60 | reverse complement strand
AGCCGCTCCAGCGAAAAGGCGTTTTTCTTCTTGTCCGCCTCCGCCGTGTATCGGTAGTTGGGGTGCTGTTTCAAATCATATTTCCGGGAATAGAACGGCGGCAGGCCCCGCAGTTGCAGGATGCACCTGTCGCCGGGCATGGTAGCAAGCTCGGCGGGGGTCATAAGCTCCCGGCCCAGCCGTTGCGTGTTCTGGTTGTAGCTTTCCGACTGCCCACGGGAGCGGCCCTCGGTCTGCATGGAGATGGTGGCCTTGCCCAGCCAGTTCTCCGATATTTCCTTGATGGTGCTGGCCTCCCGGCCCCCGAGGAACACCACGCTGTCCATGTTGCCTAAAATAGTTTCCGCGTTTTTATCGTAGATGGCTTTGCATTGGGCCCACTGCTGGTAGAACAGCGTCAGGCTCACCTCCCGGGAGCGGATGACCGCCACCAGCTTTTCGAGGTTGGGCACT
>NZ_QWKI01000187.1 GCF_009911645.1 Pseudoflavonifractor sp. 60 | reverse complement strand
GCCGTCCGTCTGTCCCCCAGCTTGTCAAGCTCCATCTCGTCATAGCTCATAATCTCCCGGAGTTGCGGGATGTCAAATGGGGCCAGCCTTGCGCCACAGCTAATAAGTATGCTCCGCGCTGTCTTGCCTGAAACGAGTTGTCAAGGACTTTTTAATACTGTTCACAAAATATTCAAAAAATTGACACAGCAAAAGCCGGGGGCCTCACGGCTCCCGGCCTGCTCGTGCGGTGCTTACTCCTGCGCCATCATCTGGCGGACTTCCTCGCGGAGCATCCGCTTGATTTTGTCCTCCATTGTCTCGGTGCTGGTTTCACTGAAATGCGCCCACACAAGATAAGTGGTCTTGCCGATTTTCTTTACCATCGAGGGCGGGGTGTCCGGCTTGGGCCGGGGGAAGGTCATGCCTGCGGTAGCGTTGGGAAGTTTATTTGCCATAGGCGGCTCCTTTCAGTCCATCAGATTTTTCAGACGTGCCAGCTTGTCCTGTGCGGTGGCCCTGCGGAAGTTCTCACCGGAAAAGCGGATGGGAGCGCACATCTCCAACAGCCGGTCATAGATACGGGCATGGGCGGTGTCCTGGGGATGTTGCAAGTCTTGAAGGGGGAGGTTCGTGGTGACGATCAGCGGCCTGCGGCTGCGGTAACGGCTGTCAATCACGTTGTAGACCTGTTCCAAACTGTACTCCGTCCCACGCTCCATGCCAAAGTCATCCAGGATAAGCAGCGGGGCGCGGCAGAGGCGGGCTATGTAGTCGTTGCGCCCCTCAAAGCTGGCGGTCAGGTCATTCAGTATCAGTGCAAAGTTTGTCATGCGGACAGCCACCTCCTGTTCCATCAGGGCGTTGGCAATGCAACCGGAAAAATAACTTTTACCAGTCCCCACGCCTCCCCACAGCAAATAGCCGATGTTTTCCTCCTGCATGGTCGGCCAGTTCTCAACGTAAAAATAGGCGTGTTTCATCTGCGGGCATTTGCCGTTGTCGTTGGCAAACGTCCAGCCCCTCATAGCTGGGTCAGTAAAGCCCCGGCGTTTCAAATCGGCCACAGCCTGATGGTGACGGCGGGCCTCCTGCTCCGCCGCCTCCCGGTCAAGGCGCTCCTGCTCACAGCGGCAGGGGTGGGGCAGCAAACGGCCCTCCAGCGGCGGTGCGTCCATGCGAAACTGTTTCGGGGTACGGCACTTGCCGCAGTACAAAAGCCCGTCCTCGCCAGTGTAGTCCCCCGGTTCCAGCCGGGTCACGGTCATACGCTTGATAATGCTGTCAAAATCATTCATAGGCTCTCGCCCTCCTTGCACAAATAATCAGATATGCCGCCCTTGCCCTTGCGCCTGTCCTCCTTGGCCCAGCGGCGAATGGTGGCGGCGTGGCTCTTGTAGGTCTTGCCGGTGGAGGCCATATATTCAGACAGTCTTTCGATGTACTCCTGCCAGACGGCGGGGAAGTCTGCTTGCAGTTCGGCAACCTCGGCCTCCGTCAGAAAGACGTTCCCATAGCGGCCCCGCGCTGGCGGGCGCTCACTCACTCCACTCAAGTTACTATTTCTCAAGTTATTATTACTCATGTTATTAGGGGACAGTTTTCTGTCCGTCATAGGGACAACTTTTTGTCCATCAGTGGGACAAGTTTCTTTCCCTCTATGGGACAATTTTTTGTCCGTCAGTAGGACAATATCTTGTCCATCTGGTATCTTCACATAGATGCGATTAGGCTGGGAAAATCCCTGCCGCCTGCGCTCAATCAGCCCAACCGTTTCCAGCTCGGTCAATGCGTTCTTGACGGTCATGGGGCTGCGGTCAACCGCATTGGCGATTTTGCAGACGGGAAAGACGATGTAGATTTGCCCCTCATCGTCCTGCCAGCCATTGGCAAGGGAGAGGTTCGCCCTGTCCAGCAGAACAGCGTACAGCAGCTTGGCAAACTGCGTCAAGTCCGCCTCCATCAGAAAGCGGGGATAGGGTAAATAGGGCGGCAATTTGGTGTCGCCGGTCATGTAGTCAGCAATCGTGTTCACCTCCCGATTTGTGGGCCGTTAGAGGGCCGTTTTTGGGGTTCAGAATGGAAACATACAGCCCCC
>NZ_QWKI01000186.1 GCF_009911645.1 Pseudoflavonifractor sp. 60 | reverse complement strand
TGTTGCTTTTTTCTCCTTCCTCTATGTCCACAAATTTATTTCATTTTCCTATTGACTTTTCCTTTGCAGACTTTTCAGGCTTGGACCGCAGGCCATTAATATATAGTCTAATTATAGCATACTGGCCGTTTTTGGCAAGGGGAATTTTGCAGTTTGCCCAAATCTTCTCAAAAACAAGGAACTCTCCACAAGGGAGAGTTCCTGTTCATGGTCCATGATTCTGTGCTTATGCTTGCTCTGCTTTGCCCTCTGTGCTGGCTGCTGCTGCGGCGGGAGCGGGAATTTCGACGCCCTTGGCGGTATTGACGGCCTTGATCACGCCCCGGTCCTTGGCCTCCTTGGCGTGCTTCTCCACGTCCAGCTTGTTCCTGGGGCTCCTCACCAGACAGCCGGCGCCCTGGACACAGCCGCCCTCGCAGGCCATGCCCTCGATAAAGTTGCCCTCCAGGCGGCCCAGCTTCAGTTTCATCAGCGCCACCTCGCAGGCCGCGGTGCCGCTGCAGGGGACAGCCTTCACCTGGAAGTCGCTGCCCTTCTCCTTCAGAGTCTGGACAACGGCCTCGGCCACGCCGCCGCTACGGGCAAAGTTCCGGCCATAGCCGCTGGCCTCATCCAGGGAGGCCTCCTCCAGCTTCTCCAGGTCAATGTCCCGGGAGGCAAACAGGGCGTACAGCTCCTCGTAGGTAAGTACGCAGTCGATGGCGTTCATGGTGCGGCCCAGCTGGAATTCCTTCTTCTTCGCCACGCAGGGGCCGATGAAGACCACCTTGGCGTCGGGGTCCTTCTCCTTCAGGTGCAGGCCGATCATCACCATGGGGGAGGGGGTGTGGGAGACATATTGATTCAGCTCGGGGTGCTTCTTCTTCACATAGCCCACAAAGCCCGGGCAGCAGGAGGAGGTAAGCATCCCCTTCTCCACCAGCTCCTCAGACTCCCGGTCGGCCACCATGTCGGCGCCCAGCGCCACCTCGGCCACGCCGGAGAAGCCCAGCCGCTTCAGGCCGGTCACCACCTGACCGTAGCTGGCGGGGGCGAACTGGCCGGCGATGGAGGGGGCAATGACCGCGTAGGTCTTGTAGCCCCAGTGGGCGCCGCCCTGGATCATCTGAATGGCGTCCACGATCCAGGATTTGTCCTGAATGGCGCCGAAGGGGCACTGATACACGCAGTTGCCGCAGGAGATACACTCGTTGATATCAATCGAGGCTTTCTTGTCCGGACCCATGGAGATGGCCTTGGCGGGACAGCTCTTTTCACAGGGGCGCTGGTTCTTCACAATAGCGCTGTACTGGCAGGCGCTGACGCACTTGCCGCAGGTGATGCACTTGCTGTGGTCAATGCTGGCCCGGTGGTTGACAATTTTAATTGCGTCCTTGGGGCAGGCGTGGACGCAGCGGGTCGCCAGACAGCCCCGGCAGGAGGCGCTGACGGTCATCTCCGTCACGGGGCACTCGTCACAGGCGATGGGCAGAACCTCCACCACACTGGGGTTGGTCTTGTCGCCCCCCATGGCCATCTTAACCCGGCTGCTGACAATGGCCCGCTCCTTGTAGATGCAGCAGCGCAGGCTGGCTTCCGGCCCGGGAATGATCTTCTCGGGGACGTCCAGGATGCCGGTCTGGAGCTTATCCTCCCAAGTCAGACGGGCCACCTCGGTCAGAACAGAGGTCTTCAGCTCCTGGATTTTGGTCTCAAAGGTGTGCATATATTCTCTCCTTCCTCTTTTTGCTGTGCAAAGACAGCTCCCTGTGCAAAACTGACAATATTTAGGAGATTTTCCTTCTTTTGCAGGAATTCTTTCATTTCGCACTCATTCTACTAGGCCCCCGTGAAATTGTCAAGAGACATTTTACACCATTCCAGGGGGGCAGGACAACACCTTTTGGATTTTGTCACAGTTAGTTATTCCGAACGTTTTGATCACCGGTAGAAATACCGCCAGCCCTCCTCCGTCTGGACCCGGCCCAGCCCTACCCCCATGGTCCGCTCCAGCTCCGCGCCGCAAAACAGTTCCTCCGGCGTGCCGGTACACAGCAGGCGGCCATCCTGAAACAGGGCCAGCCGGTGGGCGTAGCGCATGGCCAGGCACAGGTCATGGAGGACCATCACCACCGCCCGGCCCTCCTCCGCCAGCCGCCGGGACAGTGCCATTACCTCCAGCTGGCAGCTCACGTCCAGATAGGTGGTGGGCTCGTCCATGAGGATGGTCTCCGTGTCCTGGGCCAGAGCCATTGCCAGATAGATCTTTTGCCGCTGCCCCCCGGAGAGCTGGGGCAGAGGCCGGGAAGCCAGCTCCGCCGCCCCGGCCCAGTCCAGGGCCCTGCGCACCATCTCGTGGTCCTCCCTGCGGTAGCGCCGGGGGTAGGACAGATAGGGAAAGCGGCCGTGGAGTACCATCCGCCCTGCGGTAATGCTGGGTACTGTCCGGGACTGGGGCAGGTAGGCCACCTTTCGGGCGACCTCTCTGACGGTCAGCCTTTCCAGCGGGAGGCCGTCCAGCAAGATCTCGCCCCCCACCCGCGCCAGCAGTCCGTTGGCAGTGCGCAGCAGGGTACTCTTGCCGCATCCGTTGGGGCCCAGTACCGCCAGCACCTGGCCGGGGCGGAAGTCCAGGTCGACCCCCTCCAGCACGGTCCGCCCTGGGTAGCCCGCCCGGAGCTGGTTCAGCTCAATCAAGGGCCTCCGCCCCCTCTCCGCTGCCGCAGCAGCAGCCAGATGAAAAAGGGGCCGCCGGCCAGAGACATGACGACCCCCAGGGGCAGCTCAAAGGGGGCGAAGAGGAGGCGGGAGGCCAGGTCGCAGGCGGTGAGCAGCAGCGCGCCCCCTAGGGCGGAGGACAGCAGCAGGGGAAAGCTCTCCTCTCCCAGCAGGCGTCGCATGATGTGGGGGGCCAGCAGACCCACAAAGCCCAGCAGGCCGGAAAAGCTCACCGCAGCTCCCGCCAGGGCCGCCGCCAGCATGAGCAGGACCAGGCGCAGCCCCTTGGCGGACAGCCCCAGGCTCTGGGCGGTCTCCCGGCCCAGCAGGAGCAGGTCCAGCTCGTTGGACAGGGACAGGGCCGCTATAAGGGCGATCAGGATGACCCAAAAGGCGGGGGTCAGCCGGGCCATAGACAGGTTGCGGACCCCGCCGATGCGAAAATCGGTGTAGCCGCTGAGGGCATCAGGGAAGAAGGTGACCACCGCGTCGATGCCCGCGCTGAACATACTGGAGATGGCAACCCCCGCCAGTACCAGTGTGATCCGGGCAGCCCCCGCCCGCTCTGAGATCACCAGCACCAGCAGAACTCCCGCCAGCGCCCCGGCGAAGGCGGCCACCGGGGTCAGCCGTACCGCCCCGGGGGCCACAGCGCAGCAGATGGCGGTGGCCAGTCCCGCTCCCGAGTTGACCCCGATGATATTGGGTGCGGCCAGGGGATTGTTCAGGACCCCCTGGATGATGACGCCGGAGCAGGCCAGCGCCGCCCCCGCCAGCAGACAGCCGCACAGCCGGGGCAGGCGGGCGTAGAGGATAATGGCGGCATGGGTCCCCTCCCCACGGCCCAGCAGGGCGGAGACCACCTCTCTTAGAGGAATGGGCACCGCGCCGAAAGCCAGATTTCCTGCGCTGGAGAGAACCAGCAGTCCCGCCAGCAGGGCGATGAGGCCCAAGGACCGCTTACTCCCCACAGAGGATGTCCGCCAGCTTCTCATAGGCGTCCCCCCACAGGGCGTTGGGCTTTAAGCTGTACATTCTCCGCTCCAGAATGTAGAAGCGGTCCCCCTGTACCGCGCTGAGGGAGGCCCAGGCGGGGTTGGACAGCAGGGTCTCCTCCAGGTTAGCCTGGGCCGCCTCCTCATCCGTGCCGTGGTAGACGGCGAAGATGTAGTCCGGGTCGGCCTGGAGGATGGCCTCCAGACTCAGCTCCTCCAGCAGGGAGCCGTCCTGGTCGGCGATGTTTACACAGCCCAGCTCCTTCAGCATGGGACCCAGTACGTTGTCCTCGCTGTTCTTTACCTTCACACTGCTGCCCGACACCTGAATGGTCAGCACTGAGGGGGCGAAGCTGTAGACGGCCCTGCGCTCCACGGCCCCGTCCACCTGTTCCTTAACGGCGGCGCCGTAGGTCTCATAGTTCTCCGGGTGGCCGGTGAGCTGGGTGAACAGCGCCAGAAGGTCCAGATAGTCCTGGAAGGAGGAGACGTCGAAGTAGGCGGCGGGGATACCGGCCCGGTCAAAGGTCTCCTGGAGCTCCAGGTTGGAGGGGGAGAGGTTGCTGGCGATCACCAGGTCGGGCTCCGCGCCCAGTACCAGCTCTCCGCTGGGTTTCATGGCCGAGCCGATGCTGACCACATTCGCCCCCAGGTCCAGCCCGTAGGACTCCCAGGCGTCGTTGGCGGTGGCTGCCAAGGTGTCCTCCCCGCCCGCCAGGACCCACACATCGGCAAAGCTGCCAATCATCACCACAGTCCGCTGGGGCGGGTCAATGGAAAACTCCTGGCCCAGGGCGTCGGTGAAGGTGATTTTCCCCTCCTCCGACGATGCGGCGGCGGGTTGGGACTGGTCTGTTGGCTGAGATTGGGCGGGGGGCTGGACCGGTTTTCCGCAGGAGGCGGTCAGCAGGAGGGCAAACAGTACTGCGGAGGCAAAAATCCGTCGTTTCATTTGGAATACATCCTTTTTCAGAAAGAATGGGCGGCCCGCTTGGGCCGCCCCACACGGTATCATCAGGCGTACTTGGAGATGATGGCGTCCCGCTCCTGGGCGTGCTGGGCGGACCACTCCTCCCAGTTCTGCCCCGCCGCGGCGGCCGCCTGTCCCAGCTCCACCAGCAGAGCGGGCATATCCGTTTCCAGAACGGTGCCGGCCTCCTGGCCGAAGCGGGCCTGACCCAGGGCGTCCGTCCCGCCAAGGAACATTTTGAAGGCGGGCTGGGGCTTCTTGTCCACCAGCTTCACCCCGCCCTGGAAGCCGATGGCCCCCGCCTGATGGGCGGCACAGCTGGAGGGACAGCCGGAGATGGAGATTTTGGGCAGAGCCCCGTCGGGGATGTTGGCCTCCCGCACCGCTTTGACCACAGCCTGGAGGACCCCCTGGCTGTCCCGCACCCCCTGCTGGCAGGTGGAGGCGCCGATGCAGGCCACGCTGTAGTCGAAGAGGCTCCGGGCGCCGTCCCCGGTGGCGGCAAGGACCTTCTCCGCCTCGCCGGCGCTGAGGTTGATGATATACAGGGTCTCGTCAGGGGCAACCCGGATCTCCACCCCCCCCATGTCCTTCAGCAGCTCATAGAGCTGGCGGGGCTTTTCTACAGGCAACACGCCGCCGATGGGGTGGTACTTCACCGTGTAGAGACCCGACTGCTTCTGGGGGATGGCCCGGGGGTTGTCCACCGTGCCGCCGTCGGCCTTGGCGAGATCAGCGGGGGCCTGGGGTGCTGTGATGTCCAATCCGCCCTCCGCCTTGCGGGCGGTCACATTCTTCAGGAACTCCTCCTTCAGCCTGTCTGGGCCCAGAGTGTCCTGTATATAGCGGGTGCGGGCCTTGGCCCGGTTCTCATAGTTGCCGTGGGCGCAGAAGGTGTCTACCATGGCCCGGACATAGTACAAAATCTCCCTAGGCTGCACCGCCTCGTCCACCAGCACGCCCATGGAGGGCCGGGCCGCCCCCAGACCGCCGGCAATGCGCAGGGCGAAGGTGCCGTCCGCCTGGGCCAGGAAGCCCATGTCCCGGAAGGCGCTGTGGACACAGTCATCCGCGCCGTTGCAGAAAGCCACCTTCAGCTTGCGGGGCATTTTAATATCCCGGCAGATGGACAGCAGATATTCCGCCGCCGCCGAGGCCCAGGGGATCACATCGAAGGCCTCGCCGGGCTGAACGCCGGACAGGGGACTGCACATCACGTTGCGGGGGTTGTCGCCGCCGCCCCCCTTGGTCAGGATGGCGCTGTCAATGGCTTTCTCCATAATGGCGGGCACTTGCTCCGCCTTCAAATCGTGGAGTTGGATGGTCTCACAGGTGGTCATCTTCAGCCGGCCCACCTGGTACTCCTCGACGGTCTCCGCCAGGAACTTCAGCCGGGGCAGAGTCAGCCGTCCCCCTGCCATGCGCAGGCGCAGCATATGCTCGGAGGGATCCCGCTGAGCGTAGGAGCCCAGGCCGCCGGAGATCCCCTTGTAGGCTTTCCGGTCCAGCTCCCCCTTGCCAAAGGCGTTGATGGTCTCCTTAAAATCCTCAATCTCCCCCCGGAAGGTATCTGTCCACTGCTTATCCATCTCAATATTCCAACCTTTCCCAGTAAATTCGGTGATTGACGCTGGAGTGTTCCATTACATCTTCTTATTATACCAAAAAATTCCTTGAGATACAATCCCCGATTCATATTTTTATCTGTTTCCCTCACGGCCTGCGGGTAAATCTGCCGGAGAGCGGAGAACTGAGACGGGCCGCCCCTTGCTCTGGAGATGAAATTGTGATAAGATTAGGAGTGACAGAAGCCCCATTACCCAGGGGATATAACAAAAGGGAGGATTACCATGAGTATTGTAAAAGATATGTCTCTGGCCCCTTCGGGACACCAGAAAATTCAGTGGGTGCGGGACTTTATGCCCGCCCTCAGCGGCATTGAGGAGCGCTTCCGCCGGGAGAAGCCCTTTGCCGGGCTGACCATCGCCGTCTCCGTCCACCTGGAGGCCAAGACCGCCAATCTGGGTCTGGTCCTCCGGGAGGGGGGCGCAGAGGTCCACCTCACCGGCTGCAATCCCCTGTCGACCCAGGACGACGTGGCCGCTGCGGTGGCCGATTCGGGAGTTGCCACCTACGGGGTCCACGGGGTGAATATGGAGGAGTATGAAAATCTCCTGGTGGAGAGCCTGAAGTGCCGCCCCCACCTGATTGTGGATGACGGCGGCGACCTGATTAACCTGCTGGGGGGCAAGTGCGCACAATATGGCGAGCGGCTTATCGGCGGCTGTGAGGAGACCACCACCGGCATCCACCGGCTCTACGCCCGGGAGCGGGAGGGGATCCTGCCCTGTCCCATGATGGCAGTGAACGACGCCAAGGCCAAGCACTACTACGACAATAAATACGGCACCGGCCAGTCCACCTGGGATGCCATTATGCACACCACCAATCTGATTGTGGCGGGCAAAACGGTGGTGGTGGCCGGCTACGGCTGGTGCGGCAAGGGCATCGCCATGCGGGCCAAGGGCATGGGGGCCAACGTGGTAGTCTGCGAGGTGGACCCCTTCAAGGCATTGGACGCCACCATGGAGAATTTCCGGGTCATGTCTATGGACGAGGCCGCCAAAATCGGAGATGTTTTTGTCACCGCCACCGGCTGCAAGGATGTGATTGTAAAGCGGCACTTTGAAGTGATGAAGCACAACGCCGTCCTGTGCAACTCGGGCCACTTCGACTGCGAGGTAGACGTGTCCGCCCTGCGGGCCATGTCCTCCGAGACCTTCCCCCGGCGGCAGAATATCGAGGGCTTCCGGCTGCCCGATGGCCGTATTCTTAACGTGCTGGCCGAGGGCCGCCTGGTCAATCTGGCCGGAGGCAACGGCCACCCGGCGGAAATTATGGATATGTCCTTTGCCGTCCAGGCCTTGTCTCTGGAGTGGCTGGTGAAGCATCAGCAGGGGCTGGAAAAGAAGGTCTACATTGTCCCTGACGAGATTGACGACCAGATTGCCCGAGTGAAGCTGGCCGCCATGGGGCTGACCATCGACACCCTGACCCCGGAGCAAGAGGCGTACCTGGCCGGCTGGGAGGCGTGACGTGCACAATGAACTGACCAAAATCGACCTGAAGAAAATGCAGGAGGAGCTGGATTACCGGCGGATCACCCTGCGTCCCCAGCTGTTGGAGGAGGTGAAGACGGCCCGGGCCTTCGGCGACCTGAGCGAAAACTTTGAGTACAAGGCGGCCAAGCGGGAGAAGAATAAGAACGAGAGCCGGATCCGTTATCTGGAGAATATGATCCAGACCGCCGTGGTCATTGAGGACAACTCTGCTGACGATACGGTGGGGCTGTACGACAGGGTTACAGTCTATCTGGAGGACGACGAGGAGGAGGAGACCTGGCGAGTGGTGACCACAGTGCGCCAGGACGTGCTCCACGGTCTGATTAGCAAGGAGAGCCCCATGGGCCGTGTGCTGCTGGGGAAGAAGGTGGGGGACCGGTTTTACGTCCAGGTGAACAAGGACTACGGCTACTACGCCCAGGTCCGCGCCATCGAGAAGGGGGAGGACGATGGCTCTGCGGAGCTGAACCGCTTCTGACCGCCATCTGAATGTCAACATCTGCAAATTTTATGCTCAGTTATGCGGAGACCTGCCCCAATTGATGTGTTATGATGAGACCAGTTAAGTCCCGACACTGGAAGGGCGGGCAGTCCCCAATCAACGGCCGATCCCCGTCCTGGGGCGGCCTGCATTGGGAGAAATGAAAAGGAGAAAAAGATATGGTAATTCAGAATATTTTTGTGGTGGGCGCCGGCCTGATGGGCAGCGGTATTGCCCAGAACGCGGTTACCAGCGGGTACAATGTGACCCTCAACGACCAGCGGCAGGAGGCTCTGGACCGGGCCAAGTCCAATATTGAGAAGGCGCTGGCCCGCGAGGTGGAGAAGGGCCGCATGACTGCTGAGGCCCGGGACGCCGCGCTGGCCCGCCTGAGCTTCGACGTGACTCTGGAGGGCGCCAAAAACGCCGACCTGGTGATCGAGGCCATTATCGAGGTGCTGGAGGCCAAACAGGCCGTCTTCGCCTCTCTGGAAAACATCTGCCCCGCCCACACTATCTTTGCCTCCAACACCTCCTCCATCTCCCTTACCGCCCTGGCCTCCGCCACCAAGCGGCCCTCTCAGGTGGTGGGAATGCACTTCTTCTCCCCGGTGCCCCGGATGAAGCTGTGCGAGATCATCTTCGGCCTGCTCACAACCCAGGATGTGCTGGCCTCTGTGAAGGAAGTGGCCGAGAAGATGGGCAAGACCATCATCCAGGCCGACGATAAGCCGGGCTTCATCGTCAACCGGGCTCTGCTGCCCATGCTCAACGAGGCCTGCGTCATTGTGGGCTCTTACATCGGCTCGGTGGAGGAGATGGACAACGGCATGAAGCTGGGCTGCAACCACCCCATGGGTCCCCTGGAGCTGGCGGACATGATCGGCCTGGACATCCTCCTGGAGGTGATGACCACCATGGAGAAGGAAATCGGCTCCAAGTACGCCCCCTCCCTGCTGTTGCGCAAGCTGGTGGTATCCGGCTTCCTGGGACGCAAGAGCGGCGCGGGCTTCTACACCTACGAGAATGGCAAGAAGACGGGGGTCAACCCGGTCCTCACCCATTTCCAGAGTGTGGCACGATAAAAAATCTCCCCAAGGCCGCCCAACGGGCGGCCTTTTGGATTGGGGGACCTGTGGGGTGAAACCGGGCCGGGATTGACTTGCAGACACTAATTCTATTTAAAATTGTGGGTAGAAGATGACGCTCTAAGGGACAATCCCCCGCCCTCGCTTCGCTCAGGCACCCCCTTTCAAAAGGGGGTAAGCGGCTTCGCCGCTTGTGGGGCCCTGCTTCGCAGGGCTTG
>NZ_QWKI01000185.1 GCF_009911645.1 Pseudoflavonifractor sp. 60 | reverse complement strand
GCGGCCTGGCCCCTTTGAAAAGGGGCTCCGGCGAAGCCGGTGGGGATTGATTTGCTGGCACTGCTTCTACTTAAAATTTAAAATAGAAGATAGTCTGCCCAAAAACAATCTCCCGGTCCACGCTGCAAATTTTTCTTCTTGACGAATTGAAGGAACATTAACAGGAATCACTTGCGTTGATGCCGCCAGTGTGGTAACATGAGGAACACAAAGGAGGCGGTTTTATGAAATTCAAACCGGAAATCCCCGGCGCAGCTCTCCCCTCCCAGGACCTGGAGCGGGACTTTTCCCAGGCCCGGGCTGTGGGCAAGGTGCGCCTGGGCCAGCAGTGCCTGTTCCTCCCTAAGCTCTCCGGGACCTCCTACCTCCCTTACGCCAAAATCCTTCGGGCCTGGCTGCGTCAGGAGGAGGTGAAGGCCCGGATGTGCTGTGCCACTGCCAATTTTGACCAGTTCTACCTGGTGATGGCCTGTGCCGGCGGGCAGGAGCGCCGGTGGCACGTGACGGACAAGGCCGACGGGCAGCAGTGTCTGGACTTTATCTTGGAGAAAAATCCAGAGGTGAACATCGGATATATAAAACCCGGGGAATAGAGGAAAGAGGCCTCCCAGAGGAGACCTCTTTTGTGTTTACCAGATTTTGTCCTCGTAAGGGGTGTCCTCCACGCCTTGAGCCTGGAGCTTCGCCACCAGTCTGTCCAGCGGGCCCCGCCACAGCTTCTGGAACCCCTCGGTCTCGCCGAACCAACGCACCAGCGTGGGGCTCACCGTGTAGTACAGCCGCACGAAGGCCCGGCCATACCAGCTGGCCGCCAGGGTGTCGTCCCGGAACCGGCGCAGGGTCCACACCTGGGGGCAGTCGTAGGAGTGATACACCGCCGTGGCGACATAACAGCCACCATTCGATGGTGCAGTATTTATTTCTGGCGGCTGATAATCAGGTTCATATTTTTTTATCTTATCCGCATACCCCATTATTTCGCTTTTATTCAGTTCTTTGTTTGCAAAGTCTTTCATTAAACTCTTGTGAAAATTTATACCGTTTTTCCACGCTGTTACTGAAAATCCGTGAAGTGCTTCATGGCCATTAAATATGGATTCAATCTGGTTGCCAAGTGTGTAGTCGATATCTCTCGCAGCACAGCAGTTGTTAATCATCTCTTGTTGATACTTATCCCGAATGCTATAATCTATGCCAGCATAGTGACTCATAGCACCAGTGAACAGCATTTGGGCGATGACAGTACAGCGGACGGTGACTTCACCAACAGCCGCATCCTGTGCAGCTATATCCTCAACATAATTTTGAATCAACTTGAGAACAGTATCAATACAGTTGGAAACTGAAATAGCAGCCGACCGGATCTGTGCAATTTTACAGTTCATCGCCTTAAAATACACACTGTAAAAGGCTGCTTCCCAATTATTGGGGTCTTCAGGCAAAATCATTTCATAGTATTTCTGCGCATTCTCACTGTCATTGTCGTCTCTGGACCGCCGGGCAAGCTGATACAGATTTTCCAGCTTTTCCTTTGTGCTTCCCTGGACCGCCCCCGGTACCAGCGGATTTCCGCATTGAACACAAAATTGCGCTCCGTCTTCATTTTGCTTTCCGCATTTACTGCAAAACATCTCATTTCTCCTTTCGTCTTTTTAAGATAGTGGCCCCGGAGAAGGTCCCCGGGGCCGCCGGGAGAAAGCAAAAACACTGCGCAGGATAGGCCTGCACAGTGTGAAGGAGCATGAATCCACATACGACAAAACAAGCACAGAAGAAAACGATAAAATCCCCCTTTACAAACAGAGGCAAAATATCGTATAATACCTGTGCGGTGCGGTTGGTCCGTTGCGTAGGTGGGCAATCTTCACCTGTGCAGGCTTGCGGGTGTTGGTAGCGCCCGTAAGCTGCCGCATTTTTGTTTTCTGTGCTGATTATAACAAATCACGCCCCTCAATGCAAGAGCGGATTTCGACAACAAGGAAATTTCTTCAATTTTAAAAAACTGGCTGACCGCAATTCAGGTCAGCCAGTTTCTTTTTTGGGGAGCTCAGGCAATTTTCTTGTTCTTGGCCACAAACAGGAATCCAATCATCAGCACAATGCCGATGGGCAGGGAGATGATGCCTGGGGCTCCGGCGGTGACCAGCACACCGGCGATGAGGTAGGTGACGCCGGAGACCACCGCGCAGGAGATGGCGTAGGGCAGCTGGGTAGACACATGGTTCACGTGGTCGCACTGGGCGCCGGCGGAGGCCATAATGGTGGTGTCGGAGATGGGGGAGCAGTGGTCGCCGCAGACCGCCCCGGCCATACAGGCGGAGATGCAGATGATGGCCATGGGATTGCTCATCTCAAACACGTTCTGAACAATGGGGATCAAAATGCCGAAGGTGCCCCAGCTGGTGCCGGTGGCGAAGGCCAGGAAGCAGCCCACCACAAACACAATCACAGGCAGGAACATCTGAATGCCGGACACCGAGCGCACGAAGTCCCGGACGAAGTACTTGGCGCCCAGGGAGTCGGTCATACCCTTCAGGGACCAGGCGAAGGTGAGGATCAGGATAGCGGGAACCATGGCCTTAAAGCCCTCGGGGATGCAGCCCATCATCTCCTTGAAGGACATGGACTTGCGCAGGAAGTAGTAGATGAAAGCGAAGAGCAGGCCGAAGGCGGAGCCCAGCATCAGGCCCACCGAGGCGTCGGAGTCGGAGAAGGCGGTGACGAAGTCGGCCCCGGAGAAGAAGCCGCCGGAGTAGATCATGCCGATGACACAGGCGATGACCAGCACGAGAATGGGGAGCACCAGGTCCAGGACGGAGCCCTTGGACTCATCCACCTCGTCGTCCAGCATGGCGTAGGGGTTGGAGCCGGAGAACAGGTCCCCCTTCACCAGGGCGTTCTTCTCATGCCGGGCCATGGGGCCGAACTCGGCGCTGAACAGCACCATGCCCACCATCATCACAATGGTCAGCAGAGCATAGAAGTTGTAGGGGATGGCCCGGATGAACAGGTTCAGGCCCTGGCCGTCCTCGGCGAACCCGGCCACGGCGGCGGCCCAGGAGGAGATGGGGGCGATGATGCAGATGGGGGCGGCGGTGGCGTCAATGAGATAGGCCAGCTTGGCCCGGGACACGTTCTGCTTGTCGGTGATGGGCCGCATTACACTGCCTACGGTGAGACAGTTGAAGTAGTCGTCAATGAAAATCAGACAGCCCAGGAGCACGGTGGCCAGCTGGGCCCCGGTCCGGGACTTGATGTTCTCCTTGGCCCAGCGCCCAAAGGCGGCGGAGCCTCCGGCCTTGTTCATCAGGCAGACCATGGTGCCCAGGATGACCAGGAAAATGAGGATACCCACGTTGTAGCCGTCGGACAGGGAGGCCACAATGCCGTCGCTGAAGGCGTGGAGCACCGTCCCCTCAAAGGAGAAGTTGGAGTAGAGCAGGCCGCCCACCAGAATACCGATGAACAGGGAGGAGTACACCTCCTTGGTGATCAGGGCCAGGGCGATGGCAATTACCGGGGGGAGCAGGGACATGGGGGTGTTGTAGAAATTGCTGGGGGATGTGATGTAGCCTGTGTGCTCGCTGCCGGCGCAGGTCTCACAGGGGACGGCCTCGCCTTCGTCGGACAGGACCACGCCCAGGGTCCCGCAGTCCGGGCACTCAATGTACTTGGTGCCGCTGAACTCGGTGGGGTCGCCCCCGGCGGCAAAGGCGGTGCAGACCATGGTCAGAAGCAGCATCACAAGGACAACTGCCCGCATGGTCCATGCGCTTCGGTTTCTCATAAAAATTCCCTCCTATGTAATTTGGGGACACACAATCCCCTTCGCGCAAATAAAAAACCATACTGCGCAAAGCGCCGTATGGCAAAACCGGACATTCCCCGGCCTTTCCCGGGAAAGTCTGGATAGCGCTCCACTTCTCGTGACAGTCCACAGGATATTCTCCTATGGCCCAGGCGGGACGGCGCAGGCAAGCCCTTCCCTCCTTCGGCGGCGCACCCTCTCCCGCGGGACGGCTGCCTGGCCTTGTCCCGCGGTACGCATGAGCGCCGCGCCTCTATCCTACATGAAATTGCAGATATCCTATCACGGACTTGCAGAATTGTCAATGGCAAATTTAGGGAAAGTCTTGTTTTTTTCCTGCTTTTATGGTAAATTGTGTGTCATCCCTACACAAGGAGCGATCAATATGGCTTACACAGACCCATTCCTGGCCCGTGGGATTTCCATTTCTCCGGCTGACCAGGAAATTTTAAACCGCTGGCATGATACAACGCCCCCTCCAGAAGGCTGCGCGGTCCCCAAGCTTATGACCTTTGAGGAGGCGATGGACTACGACGGCTTTCTTGACGACTGCTTCCGGGGCTTTCCCGGCGGCGAGTCGGTCTTCTTCTGGGACACTGATGATATCTCCGCCGTGGTGGGCTACTACTATACTGGCCCGCTGAAGGGAACCGTCTACATGCTCCACGGTCCCACCGATATCTCCCCTGAATTTTTCTCCCTGGCCCGCTTCCGGGACTACTACTGCCGGGTCCTTCGGGACTTCACAGACCGGGGCGACCCCAACTTTGAGGATAAATTCTGGCACAACATCGACTTCAACGACAACCAGCCCATGACTCCGGAGGAGACAGCCCACTTCCATCAGGCCGCCCAGGAGCTGGTGCGCCTCTGGAAGGCGGAGGACCTGCGGGAGGATTGGTATGAGAATATGGGCTTCTGTGTCTGCGCCGTCCTGCCTGACTGCTTTGCCGGGGAGCTCATCCCCTTCCTCCATCCCAAGGAGGATGAATATGTGCTGGAGGTGCTGTGCCATAAGCTGGTAAGGGCGAAGTGCGTGGAGGCGCTCCCCGCTATGGAGGAGCTGGCCAAGGCGGAGGCGCGGGGCCTGCGCATCGGAGGCTGGAGTGACAGCCGCACTGCCCGCTGGGCCCTGGGGGAGCTGAGAAGGCTGCGGGAGTACGAAACATAGCCCACTGGGCCTGGCTGTACCACAGAATATACGGCCAAGAGAGGTAAATCACGGTTGAGAATGGGGGTTGCCTCCTGCACCAAAATTAAACCACCAGTTTAATGACAAACCGCTCCAAAGCCTGTATGATAGAGCCACAACGACAGAGCAAAGGAGTGGAACACCATGAACTTGAAAGACGCTTTTCGGGCCCAGAACAAGCTGCAAATCCTGATGGACCAGGCCGGCAGTATCCTCCAGGACCGGGACAATATTCTGAAGGTCACCACAACCCACCTGCGCAGCAAGGTCATGCCGGAGGCCCAGGACGCTGTGGTGGAGGACCCCGCCCCCAGTGAGTACGCCGAACACATCAATCAGGTGGCCGCTTTCCTGATGACCATGCTGGCGGAGCGGGAAAAGCTCAGTGCTGCGATCTGCGCCGCCAAGTCCAAGCTGCCCCTGGATATGGACAGCGAGACCGGCCTGAACCGTACCCGGCAGAGTCTGGCCGACACCTTCCGCCGGATGGCAGTTCAGCGCAACAGCGAGGTGGTGATCGCCAACGGCGGCAGCGGCTACCGGTTCAACGGCGAGGGCAATCAGGTGAGCTACCGCTGTGACGCCAAGCGGGTGACCACCATCAACTTTGACCGGAAGAAGATCCGGGGGATGGCCACCGAGCTGGGCCGCAAAGCTGATGAGGTGTCCGCCAGACTGGACCAGTGCCTAGTCAACACCGCTGTGGACTACACCCTCCCCTTTGAGATGAATGACAGCTTTGACACCATTCTGTCCGACTTTATCCAGAGAGAGACCGAGTAACGCGCCTCCCCGGGCGCGGCGGGCATGGTGGAATGGAGAGGCTGTGACGGCCGGTTCAGGTGCGGATGAATGATGACGCCGCACATCGCAAAGAACATATTGGAGAGTATTTGTAAAATACTGATGAGAACAAGAAACGACAGCCGCTTCTCTCCGCGTTCTGCGCAAATACGTAATTGCCCTCTTCTCCATACGCAAAATGAAAAAACGCCCTTACGCTTCTCCCTTCTGAAACTTGTTCCCCGGGCTTCGGCCCCTGGAACGATCTATAACAAGTCGCCAAGTTGGGCAGGTCCGGCGCTCCTTGGAGTGCTGTCCGGTCCGGACGCGGCGGATAAGGGTCTAAGCGGCTTTTAAATTTCGCCATGCCCCCTGCGCCCGGGAAGCAAAAGGATGAGCGGCAGGCTCCGGCCTGCCGCTCATAGTACAAGGATTGAGTTGAGGAGTGTTGGCCGCCACCAGGATGTCGTTCATGGGCACACCCAGCAGGGTACTCAGAGCATAGAGGTTGTCCACCGTGGGCAGGCTCTGGCCCCGCTGCCATTTGTAGATGGCCTGGGGCTCCTCAAAGCCGAAGAATTGCTGAAGGTCCCGGACGGACAGACCCCTGCTCAGCCTTAGCCGGCGGATGTTGGCCCCTGTGGCGGGAAGGTCGATGACAGGGAACGAGTTGAACAGCATGACAATCGCCTCCATTCTGACAATAGCATAGAATAGCAGGATGAGGCGGAAATGGCAAGACATTTTGTGGATCTGTAACAAAAACGTTAGAAAGCATTTGAAGAAAGGAGGGATTCCAATGGTGCGGTTGGTGCCGCTGAACAAGCGCAGCAAAAAGGCGCAGAAGGAGTACTATGCCAAAGGGCGGGGCTCCTGGTATGGGCTCAATCCGGTCACCCGCACTGTGCCCGGCGGGAAGGTGTATGACCGAAATCGAGTTAAACGAGCGGCTCACGGCACTCTGGGAGAAATCTGAGAAAGCGCCAGGCTGTCGGCGTCGGACTGGCCGCCGGTACCGCCGCAGGAAGGGACAGGAGAAGTCAGACCGCCGGCTGGCCATCATTCAGCTTTCCGGCTATGCGCCCAATCGGGGCTATGTGGACTGGGATTTTGAGGGCAGGACCCTTCTGCACACGGGCAAGTACATCAAATACCCCAAGAACAGCAAGTGTCAGCGCTGGCTGAAACGGGTGAGCAGTAAAAAGGTGCGCTCCTATCCAAGCCTTCCGCAGAAAGGAAACGGCTACCGCAAGGTGTTCGACTACAGGTGGTCGCTGTATTAAAATGCCGCTGTGTCATAGAACATATGACGCAGCGGTATTTTCTCTGTGCGGTTGTCATAAGGGGAGTTTTACAGTATAATGGAGCATATTACCGAAAGAAGGAGGGGCGCTGTTGATGAAGAAACTGGATCAATATCGGGGCTGTCTGATTGGGGGCGCAGCAGGGGATGCACTGGGATATGCGGTGGAGTTTCATAGCCACAGCGATATCATCTGCCAGTACGGGCCCCAGGGTATTACAGAGTACGAGCTGTGCGGCGGTGTGGCGGAGATCTCCGACGACACCCAGATGACCCTGTTTACTGCCACAGGACTGCTCACTGCTGCCGCCAGCGGCATGGCCCAGGGGATCATGGGCGGCTATCCCAGTGCGATCAACTACAGCTATGGGGACTGGTACCGGACCCAGACAGAGCGCTATCCTCTGGATGGGGAGCGCCATTACTCCTGGCTGGTCAACGTACCAGAGCTCTTTCACTGCCAGGCGCCAGGGAATACCTGCCTGTCCGCCATTGAGAGTCCCGCATTCGGAACGATCGAACAGCCTATCAACGACAGCAAGGGCTGCGGCGGAGTGATGCGGGTGGCTCCCATTGGTCTGTACTTTGACGGGACACTTTGCAGCTTGGAGGAGATTGACCGGATCGGGGCGGAAGCGGCGGCCCTCACCCACGGCCATCCTCTGGGCTACATTCCGGCTGCCGCGCTGGTGCATATCATTCACCTGCTGGTCCACAAGGGCAGGACGTTGAGGGATGCCGTTTCAGATATGCAGTGCTCTATCCGGCAGCAATTTGCCCAGACAGCATATGTACAGGATTTCCTTGAACAGATGGACCGGGCTGTGGCCCTCTCTCAGACGGATACCAGCGACCTGGAGGCCATCCAACAGCTGGGCGAGGGCTGGGTGGCGGAGGAGACCCTGGCCATTGCCGTCTACTGCGCGCTGAAATATGAGGACGACTTCGACCGGGCGCTGATCGCCTCCGTCAACCACAGCGGCGACAGCGACTCCACCGGCGCGGTGACTGGAAATATTCTGGGAGCTTACTTGGGTCTGGAGGGTATCCCCCGGAAATATCTGGATAACCTGGAACTGAGAGAGGTCATTCTGGAGGTCGCCGGCGACCTCTGTCGTGAATGCAGGATGACAGAGTATGGCGGGAGCTGCGATGGGGTCTGGGATGAGAAGTATGTCAAAATGACCTATAAGCCCTCCAAAAGGTGAATACCGGGGGTGAGAGCATGAAAATATTGGACCAGCTCCGGGCTTGTCTCAAGGATGTTCCCCTGGGAACCCGACTGAAACGTCAGGAGATTATTGACCGAATGGCCGCTGAATACGGCGCCAATCCAAACAGCATTCTCCCCAGCGATTACTGCTACAATATGACCAACAAGGGCAAGACCGGCAATGTAAACTTCTTTTTGCATCTGGAAGACGGCCTGTATGAGTATGTGGGGGAACATTACGTGGGCATGAGTATTGACGATGTCCTAAGCCGCTACAAGGCCGACTTCGGGCATTTCTGGAGCGAGGAGCGCTATAAGTGGGAGGCGGTCAAGCACTATAAGGAAATTTGGAATATCGCTGCGCCTGATTTCGGGGCTATGCTGGCGAATGCGCTCAGTAAGGCCGGAAATCTGCTGTCAGGCGGGATGTACTATCCCTATAAAATGATAACCCTATTTGCCCGGGAGGACCCGGAGACCGTGCGTTCTATGTTCCAACGGCTCTATGATGAGAGCCGGCCTCTGGCGGACCGGTACACGGCGTTTCGCGCCAGCTGCGACAAGTGCCTGGCCGCCTGTCGGAGAAATCAGGAGGGCCGTGACAAGGTGCTGAACCACTACCAGGATCTGCGGGCGATGTCGGTCTATCTGTCCTTTGAATATCCAGATACTTATTTTCTCTACAAATATAAGATGTATACCCAGTTCCGGGATCTGATTGGCTTTCAGGAGAAGAAGGGGAGAGCCAAATCAGAGATCTGGAAGCTGGAAAATTATAACCGCCTTTGCCAGGATGTTCTGGATATGATTCAAAAGGACGAGATACTGCTCCAAATGCAGAAAGACGCTCTGGACGACAGCTGCTGGCCTGACAGTGCCTGCCATCTTCTGACCCAAACTGTGATTTATGCTGGCAGCTTTATGGAACCCAACAGAGCTCCTCCGCCCGCCCTGCCCCCGGGCGGCGGCCCTGACATCCCGGAAAAAGCTGTTACAGATGTTGCAAAAAATACCATTTTATATGGGCCTCCCGGTACCGGAAAGACCTACCGCACGGTGTCCTATGCGGTGGCCGTGATTGAGAACAAGCCGCTTGCGTCCGTGCAGGCGGAGCGCTACAGCGATGTACTGGCCCGCTACCACGAATACAAGGCCGCTGGCCTGATTGAGTTTACCACCTTTATGAGATTAACCGGGCCGCCTTTGATAACATTGAGGCCTACCGTTCTATCTGACAGAATTCAGGGTGTACGATGAAGCGACTTTATCAAATCACGGAATATGGCTCCTTTATATCAGGCCGGGCGCTGGACGGCTTTATTGCGCTGCCTGAGCGGACCTTCGCCGGACTGGAGAATTTTATTCTGTCCAACCGGAAAGCGGACGCCGACGCACTGGACTTGATGGGAATCTCGGTGAAAAAAGGGGTCGGCAAGGTTATCACGGCAAAGAACTATGTGGGCGTTATCACGATGAAAGACGGGACCAACATTGAGATCCTGCCCAAGCTGTACTCCACCCAGGACTGTGACGCGGCGCAGGCTAAGCGGGTCCTGCTTGAGATGCTGAAAGCCTTGGGGAAGGAACCCTTCAAATCCCTTCAGACCGCCAGGGTGGACATAGGTCGAATGAGCGTTTTTGAGATATTTGTCCGGATGTTTATCAGCGAGGTATTTGCCATTGTGAAGCATGGACTGAAATGTGATTACCGGCTGATGGAGGAAAACAGCGCCGTTTTTAAGGGAAAACTGGTGTTCTCAGAGCACATCCGGCGTAACGGTGTTCACAGGGAGCGCTCCTATGTGGCCTTTGACGAGTTTGATCCCGACCGCCCGGAGAACAGACTGATTAAGTCCGCGCTGCTTGATCTGTACCGGCAGACTGCGTCCGCTAAAAACAAAATGGACCTGAGGACGCTGCTCAATGCCTTTGAGGCGGTCTCGCTTTCTGACAACTATGATCGGGATTTTTCCAGGATCAAACCGGACCGCAATATGGCGGATTATCGCACTGCACTTCTGTGGTGCAGGGTGTTTCTGGCGGGAAAAAGCTTTACCGCGTTCTCTGGCTCAGAGGTGGCGCAGGCACTGCTGTTTCCCATGGAGACACTTTTTGAGCACTACATCGCGTCGATGGTGAAGCAGAAGCTGCCAGCCCAGAAATTCTATGTCTCAATACAGGACAAGTCTCACCATTTGTTCAACCACCCCTCTAAGCAATTTCTGCTGAAGCCTGATATCGTTGTGACCCGCAGGGAGGATGGCGCAGTTTTGATCTGTGATACCAAATGGAAGCTCCTGTCCAAAATGAAAGCAAATTATGGAATCTCCCAGGCAGATATGTATCAGATGTATGCGTATCAAAAGAGGTACCGTGCGAAGTCGGTTGTGCTTCTGTATCCGCTGTGTGCCGGGTTTTCCAATGGGAGTATCCCGGATTTTGAGTCTGACGATGGGGTCAGTGTAAAAGTCAGGCTGATCAATTTGTTGGATGTTCAAAACAGTATTCATTGTATGCTCCGGGAGGAAATACCATAGTATCATGTTTGTCCGGCTCCTTTACCTCTCGTGTTGATGGAGCCAGGCGCCAACGCGGCTGATCTTTTGGCCTATCTCAAAGAGCGTAAATCAAAAAACAGCCTCCCACATACATTGTGGGAGGCGCCGCTTTTAGGGGGCTGTTTTGAGGAATACCTTATGTCCCCCTGTTGACAGGGAGGGCTGGAACTGGTAATCCAGCTGGTCAAAGACCTGGATATCAGCGGCGTCTGTGATGTTGTGTTCCGCCAGCCAGCGCACCATCTGTCCCCGGGCCATCTTGCACTGGGTTCCCTTCTCAATGACCTTGCCGTCCTTCCACTCTCCGAACGTGCAGGTGATAAACTGGACAGATTCGGGAAGATGGGGCTCCACCGACTTGCTGTACTCCTTGGAGGCCAGATTCAGCACCAAGCTTGTTTCCGAGGCCAGCTGCCGGGCAAGGCGGTCTCCCCAGAACTGGTACAGGTTCCGGCAGCCGTTCACCGGCAGTCTGGCCTGCATCTCCAGCCGGTAGGGTGTCACGCCATCGAAGGGGCGCAGCAGACCGTAGAAACCGGAGAGGATGCGCAGATGCGCCCGGAGGTAGTTCAGGTGGGCCGTCTCCATCACGCCGGGCGCCATGTAGCGGTACTGGATGCCCTCATAGGCCATGACCGCCGGGGTGAGATTGCGGTGCAGGTCCATTTGTTCCAGCCGTTCTATGTTCAGCCTGGCGATGGAGTCGCTGCACTTCCATAGGGCTTGCAGCTCCTTGGGGGACATACCTTGGAGGGTTGCTTTCAGCCCTTCCGTCTGTTCCAGAAACTGGGGCAGGCCGTCCGCGGCAAAGCTGTCTGTATCGGTTACCATTTTCTTCGCCGGGGCGATGATGATGCGCATGAGCGGCTCCTCCTAATGCTCCAATCCGTTTATTTTTCCCAGCGCCGCCATAATGTCCTTTAGGACCAGGGGCCGCATACTGTCCGGATAATGGCTTAAATCGGCCTGCTCCAACGCTGCCCGGATGCGTGGGATCAGCTCAGGCCTTGCTTTCGCAATCTCTGGAAGTGCCGCCACACATTGGCGGGCCGTAATGGGTTTTATATCGGTGACATGGGACAGAAATTCATCCAGCAGGGCGTCAAATTTCCCTTCCCTGTCCCAGTGAGCATTGGCTGCAAGGATGGAAATGGCCCGGTTGCGGACCAGGGAGTTTTTATGCTGTAAAAGTGGGGCAAAGCGGTCAAAACAGGGATACCAGATTTGGGAAGTTCTGCTCTCTTCCGTGATTTGCCGGGCAAAGGCATAGGCGTCCTTGGCGTCTTTTCCGGTCAGACGGGCAATACAGGCGTCGAAGTCCATATCAAATCAGAACCCCCTCGCAGTGGTCGATCTCGTGCTGGATGATCTGCGCTGTCCAGCCGGTGAAGGTCTTAAAACGGGTCTGAAATTGCTCGTTCTGGTACTGTATTTTGATAGATTTCCAGCGCTTGGCTTTCCGTGTGCCGGCGAGGGAGAGACAGCCCTCCTCCGCCTCGTAGGGTCCGGATTTCTTGATGATCTCCGGGTTAAACATCACCATGTACTTGCCCTCGTTGTCAAATACGATGATCCGTTTGTTGATGCCGATCATGTTGGCCGCCATGCCCACACAGCCGGTTTTGTGGGCGGTCAGGGTGTCCAGCAGGTCCTGAGCAACATTTAAGTCATCCAGTGTTGCAGGCTCTGCTTTTTGTGCGAGAAGGGTTTCGTCCTTCATAATGTCTCGAACCATGGGTATTACGCCTCCAATGTATCCTTCCCACAGCGGGAAATTTGTGGTATACTTAATAAAATAGCACAAATGAGGTAAAAAGGCAAATTGTACTGAGGATGGCAGACGGTTGGGGAGAATGAATCTGAAAGGATAACCCTTACTGATTTAGGGAAATCGCCCCATAAAAGCCGCCACATTATGAGGAACCGTGATGCGGCGGCTTTTTAACTGTATCATTGTCATAA
Source organism: Pseudoflavonifractor sp. 60 (assembly GCF_009911645.1). Lineage (GTDB taxonomy): Bacteria > Bacillota > Clostridia > Oscillospirales > Oscillospiraceae > Lawsonibacter. The sequence continues at coordinate 3,644 of NZ_QWKI01000185.1, read as the reverse complement.
GGCCTTTTTAGCGCTATAATGGATTCGACAGGAGGTGTTTTCCATTGGCTGCCACATACAGGTCATGGTCTGAACGAAGTGGTTCGCAAGGTCCTTGCAGAATATGACGTGGGGCTGATCCCCTATAAGTCTGCCTTCCGTATCCTGAAGCACTGTGCAAAAAGCGTACATTTGGTGTGACAGAAACAAGTATGAAGTCGTAGCTTGTCTATATGACCGCTGCGGTGGTGACAGCGCTGTGGAGATGCGCTGGAGCTTACTTTTTGCAACAGAACGGGGCCTAAGGGACCGGAATGCCCAAAATTATGAGGGAGGACTGCGAACGGAAACCCGAAATTGGTTTTATCAGCAACGCATTCAAGATCACACTGTTGGGGATCAGCCAATCCACATCCAGCCACTGTTTACAATGATTATGATAAAGCGAGGAATATAAAATGAAGGATTTTGAAATCGTAGATCTGCTGCCGCTGCACAGGCAAATGACACTCGTTATCTTCCGTGATCCAGGTACCCGCAAGTGTGAGGTGCAAATTCTGCCTGTATCGCTGGAAACAACGGAGCTCGAAGCCTTACAGGGGATGCTTAAAATCCCCGTCGAGTCCGAAACGGGCACGACAACTGTTTCTGTTGAGGTAGATGAAGCACTGAGCCGTGGGATTTTGGATTGGTGCGGGGCCAGGAGTATTACATCGGAACAGCTGGTGCGGGCGTTTATCTACTTTTGTAGGGAGTCAGAAAACATCGATGTGCTGAGAGGGTGGATACGTCAGGAGATTGCTCGGGAGAACATCGATTAAAAAACTTCCCTCTGTCTCCAGAGAGGAGAGGATATAGCCATTATAGAGCGGGTCGAGACTGAAGAGCGGCCGATGCTGATTTGGAACAGAAGTACCACCGCAAAGCCGGGGTTAGCGGCAGGGATGCAGAAGAATAGCGCCGTGTCCGCAGCCGAAAGATAACTCAATGATTTTTGGGAATTTTGTGTTAGATCTATTGACAAAGCTGTCCCAGCGGTGCTATAAGAACAGCGATTCCCAGAAGGGTATGATTGGCTTTTTCAGAGGCCGTATCATACCCTTTTTTGTTGTTTTGTGGGAAAGAGCAAATATTTGAAAGGGGATCACAAACCCATGAGAAAAGAAACTGCACGTGATTTCTGCGTCCGATGTATTGATCACATCCTTCGCCGCAGTACGGATTCCTACATCGAGAACCCCGCCGTCCTGTTCGTCCAAAAAGCCAAAAACGGCGATTTCGATACCTTGCTGATAAGGAGTACAACACTCTGCTGGCCGAGATTGAGACGCTTGCGAAGCTCTTTAACAACCGTCCCCGCCGGACTGCCGGAAGCCTCCTGCTGGATATCATGAATAATGCGCCGACAGCCAATTATGCCTTGAGGGACGACCGTGCAAACCTGTTCACCTGCCTGCTGACTGATCCGGCTGGCTGCAAAATACCGCCGCTGTCCGAAAGCACCCTGAAGGCCATTGAGAACTTCAAGTATGACCTTACGGAAGAGATACTGGTGGACATTGACGGCAGATTCGACCACATCTTCAATGAAGCCGTTACCGATGTAATCAAAGACTCGCCTCGGACAAATTCCCTGAAGTGGCGCCCCCTGCCGCCAAGCCAGCAGCCGACGGCACTTTTCGTATTTCAATCCACGCCCCCCGCGAGGGGGGCGACTGGTCTCCATTTGGACGATTTGCAGATTAAGTCCCTTTTCAATCCACGCCCCCCGCGAGGGGGGCGACGTCATACTCTCCGGTCTCTTCGTCCAGCATGGCGTCTTTTCAATCCACGCCCCCCGCGAGGGGGGCGACGCTCTCACATATTGAGTCAATTAGATTGGGGAATGATTTCAATCCACGCCCCCCGCGAGGGGGGCGACGGTCTGGTGGTGACGGGCGTATGGAACGAGACGTTATTTCAATCCACGCCCCCCGTGAGGGGGGCGACGGGATTGTGGCCGTTGATTGGCTAAAAATCAAAACAATTTCAATCCACGCCCCCCGCGAGGGGGGCGACCCGTTACCACATGCCGCCCGGGCATGGAGAGGATATTTCAATCCACGCCCCCCGCGAGGGGGGCGACAAAATCGGCATGGGCCGAACATTTTCCATATTGATTTCAATCCACGCCCCCCGCGAGGGGGGCGACGACACCGTCCGGGCCAGGGCCAGGGACCTGGAGCGATTTCAATCCACGCCCCCCGCGAGGGGGGCGACATGAGCTTCTGGCTGACGTGGTGGATGAAATCTATATTTCAATCCACACCCCCCGCGAGGGGGGCGACGTCTCTGTCTCTTTACGAGCTCCTTGCCCTCAAAATTTCAATCCACGCCCCCCGCGAGGGGGGCGACAGTCAATTAGATGGGGGAGAAGGAGGAGAAGGAATTTCAATCCACGCCCCCCGCGAGGGGGGCGACTTTAGGCCGTCTACAATACTACTGCCGATAGAGAGATTTCAATCCACGCCCCCCGCGAGGGGGGCGACACCCCATAGCACCAGCGATTGGAGCAACATATTTATTTCAATCCACGCCCCCCGCGAGGGGGGCGACAGTTTGTTCGCCACCATGTCGCAGCCCTTCTTGGTCAATTTCAATCCACGCCCCCCGCGAGGGGGGCGACAGGGCGGAGTTTATGTACCGCTTGTGCTTGCCCGAATTTCAATCCACGCCCCCCGCGAGGGGGGCGACCTCCGTGATTTCTCGTTTTTGCCCGCAGTACAGCGATTTCAATCCACGCCCCCCGCGAGGGGGGCGACAGTCCAATTCCGGCAATTACGCAGACCAATAACCATTTCAATCCACGCCCCCCGCGAGGGGGGCGACGGAGAAAACCGGTTCAGCCTGCGGCACAGAGACTATTTCAATCCACGCCCCCCGCGAGGGGGGCGACATCAACCGTACAGCGCTATGAAAAGGGGACCATTATTTCAATCCACGCCCCCCGCGAGGGGGGCGACGTCCATCGCCCAGCACGCCAGATGCGGGGCCAGATTTCAATCCACGCCCCCCGCGAGGGGGGCGACGGTGGCCTACAGCCGGGAATACCTCAAAAATAACGAATTTCAATCCACGCCCCCCGCGAGGGGGGCGACCCATATTCCCAGACCACAGGTCCAGGATCACGGGATTTCAATCCACGCCCCCCGCGAGGGGGGCGACTGTGATTTTCACCAATGTCTCCCGGCTTTGCAAAATTTCAATCCACGCCCCCCGCGAGGGGGGCGACTTTCGCCCTGCTGTACGAGGTCAACGGTGACCAATTTCAATCCACGCCCCCCGCGAGGGGGGCGACGGACATAACCCTGTCCAATACCCTGAAGGCCCAGATTTCAATCCACGCCCCCCGCGAGGGGGGCGACTTTTGATTGCTGGATATTCCAACGGGCCGGAAAACGATTTCAATCCACGCCCCCCGCGAGGGGGGCGACACCCGCCACCACCATACCGGCGGCGGAGTAAGGAGATTTCAATCCACGCCCCCCCGCGAGGGGGGCGACTTTTGATTGCTGGATATTCCAACGGGCCGGAAAACGATTTCAATCCACGCCCCCCGCGAGGGGGGCGACACCCGCCACCACCATACCGGCGGCGGAGTAAGGAGATTTCAATCCACGCCCCCC
>NZ_QWKI01000184.1 GCF_009911645.1 Pseudoflavonifractor sp. 60 | reverse complement strand
TTTTGAGAAAAATCCTTCCCGCTGTCTTTTCCTTTGATGATGCCCTTTGTACCGCTTTTCAACTGTGGTAACTATATAAGCCGTGAAACACTTTCCCAAATAGAACGGGGACGTTATAATGTCAGAGTCAGCGTACTGCGGGCGTTGAAGGAGATTTATAAAGTGGACTCCTATGATGAATTTTTTAGGGATTTGTAAATAAACATGACTATAATCTGCAAGGGTTTACACGCCCTCACAAAAAAACAGCCCCGAGGAAGGTCACATCCCTTCCTTGGGGTTTCATTTTACTCTCAAGGCGGGGGAGGAATTTCGCCCAACGAAAAAGATTCTGCCGCCATAAAAGGGAGAAAGGCCAACGGAGCGACCCGTCAGCCTTTCAAAAAATGGAGGATAGAATGAAAAGATGTTCTTGCCTTGCGAGTATGAGTATAGACAATAGATTTTACAAAAGTTTTCTTGAGATGTTACAAAAGATTTAAATATTATCGCAGGTTCTGAAAAAATTCCTGAAGCAAGCTCTCGCACTCCTCGTTCAGCGGTCCCTGGTAGATACGGGGGTGGTGGTTGAACCGCTCCTCAAACAGGTTGAGCACCGAGCCGCAGCACCCCGCCTTGGGGTCCCGGACGCCGTAGCGCACCGCGCCGATTCTGGCGTTGATAATGGCCCCGGCGCACATGGGACAGGGCTCCAGGGTCACGTACAGGGTGCAGCCGTGGAGGCGCCAGCTGCCCAGCCGCCCGCAGGCGTCCCGGATGGCCTCCACCTCCGCGTGGGCGGTGGCGTCGCCGTCCGCCTCCCGGCGGTTGCGGCCCCGACCGATGATCTCCCCCTCCCGGACGATGACGCAGCCCACCGGCACGTCTCCGTCCTCAATGGCCTCCCGGGCCAGGGCCAGCGCCTGGCGCATATAAAATTCGTGGTCCATGCCGCTCCCCCCTTTTTCTTCCAGTGTACCGCAAAATGGAGGCTTTCGCAACAGGTTACCTCAGAAAATTACCAAAATGCCCCGAAAGAATAGTAAAAAAACCATTGCCATTTTTGCGGGAACGCTGTATAATGTGTCGTTATTACTTTGAATAATATCGAGGTGCATTTCCATGCGGAACGAGAAGCTGAGAAATATTGCCATCATCGCCCACGTGGACCACGGCAAGACCACACTGGTGGACGAGATGCTGAAGCAGTCGGGCGTCTACCGGGAGAACCAGGCGGTGGCCGACCGGGTCATGGACTCCGGCGACCTGGAGCGGGAGCGGGGCATTACCATTACCGCCAAAAATACCGCCGTGCAGTACGGGGACGTGAAAATCAACATTGTGGACACCCCGGGCCACGCCGATTTCGGCGGCGAGGTGGAGCGCATTTTGAAGATGGTCAACGGCGTCATTCTGCTGGTGGACGCCGCCGAGGGCCCCATGCCCCAGACCCGGTTTGTGCTGAGCAAGGCGCTGGAGCTGGGCCACAAGGTCATTGTGGTGGTGAACAAGATCGACCGGCCCGACCAGCGGGTCTATGAGGTGGTGGACGAGTGTCTGGAGCTGTTGCTGGACCTGGACGCCACCGATGAACAGCTGGACTCCCCCATGCTGTTCTGCTCCGGCCGTCAGGGCACCGCCTCCGTCCAGCCCGACGTGGCAGGCAGCGACTTAAAGCCCCTCTTCGACACCATCATCGACTATATCCCCGCCCCCGAGGTGGACGTGACCGCCCCCTTCCAGATGCTGGTGTCCTCCATCGACTACAACGAGTTTGTGGGCCGCATCGCCATTGGCCGCATTGAGCGGGGCGTGGTGAGGCAGAACCAGGAGATTGCTGTGTGCAACTACCACGACCCCGACGGGGCGCCCGCCAAGGCAAAGGCCACCTCTCTGTACGAGTTTGACGGCCTGGCCAAGGTCCCCGTTCAGGAGGCCTCCGCCGGCAGCATCATCGCCATGAGCGGCATTGGCGACGTGACCATCGGCGACACCATCTGCGCCCCCGAGCAGGTGGAGCCCATCGAGTTCGTCCAGATTTCCGCCCCCACCATTGAGATGACCTTTTCGGTGAACGACTCCCCCTTTGCGGGCCGGGAGGGCAAGTTTGTCACCAGCCGCCAGCTCCGGGACCGGCTGTTCCGGGAGACTTTGAAGGACGTGTCCCTGAAGGTGAGCGAGACCGACTCCACCGAGGCCTTCAACGTGGCGGGCCGGGGGGAGATGTCCCTGTCCATCCTCATTGAGACCATGCGCCGGGAGGGCTACGAGCTCCAGGTGTCCCCGCCCCGGGTCCTCTACCAGGAGATCGACGGCCAAAAGTGCGAGCCCATCGAGCGGCTGGTGGTGGACGTGCCCGTGGACTGTGTGGGCGCGGTCATTGAGAAGATCGGCTCCCGGAAGGGGGACCTGCTGGAGATGAACCCGGTGGGCGAGCGGATGAAGATGGACTTCCTGGTCCCCTCCCGGGGTCTGTTCGGCTACCGCAGCGAGTTTTTGACCGACACCAAGGGCGAGGGCATTATGGCCTCCGTCTTCGACTCCTACGCCCCTGTGAAGGGGGAGATCAGCCGGCGGAATACCGGCTCCCTGGTGGCCTTCGAGACCGGCGAGGCGGTCACCTACGGACTGTTCAACGCCCAGGAGCGGGGCGCCCTGTTCATCGGCCCGGGTACCCCCGTCTACGGCGGCATGATCGTGGGCGAGTGCCCCAAGGCGGAGGATATCTCGGTCAACGTGTGCAAGAAAAAGCAGCTGACCAACATGCGGGCCTCCGGCTCTGACGAGGCTCTGCGCCTGGTGCCCCCCCGCCAGCTCTCCCTGGAGCAGTGCCTGGAGTTCCTGGCCGACGATGAGCTGCTGGAGTGTACCCCGGAAAATCTCCGCCTGCGCAAGCGGCTGCTGGACCACGGCGCCCGGATGCGGGAGGCGTCCAAGAAAAAGGGATAATCAAAGTTGCAGGGCTCCATGTCTTATATGGGGCCCTGTTTCTTAACCTGCCTCTTGAAAAAACAGGGGGAACAGGCTAAAATCCTGCGAGGGAGATGCCGGATGTGAGCAGAATACCGACCCCGTCAAAAGCGCAGTTGTGCGAGGACGTAACAGCGGAATACCTCAGCACCGCCGTACCAGGGTATGGCTCTGTTACATATGATAAGGGCTATCGGGTAAAAGATCATCAGCACGAGATTGATATGGCCGAATGGCTTCATCGCACGTTTGGGGGAAATATTGTCCTGCTGAAAGAATCTGAAATCAAAAATCAGAAAATGGCCGATCTCCTCTGGAATAATAAATTGTGGGAATTAAAAAGCGCGTCATCCATAAATGGGGCGGATAAATTGATGCAACATGCCATAAAACAAATTCAGGATAACCCGGGTGGAGTTATCCTGAACGTTGTGGAGGAGCTCAATTTATCCCAATTGGAATATCAGCTGATGCGAAGGATCAGAAGAAGCCAAATTGGCACATTTGACTTAATCCTGTTGTCCAAAAGCGGGTTAGTAAGGATTTTAAGATATAGAAAATGAGAGCCGGCACATCAGCTCTCATATGGGGTAAAGGAACATGCCTATGTGCTGGTACTGTCCCCTAACCATCTACTATTATATACACTTTCTATGGGTTTTGCAAGAGGGAATTTGTACAACAAGGGAGAAGATTTTTATGGAGCCTTTCACTGTACGCTGTCCCGGCATTGAAAACGGGAAATTTCTAATTGACCACACCGGGCGCGGGGCGGACCGCTCTCCGGAGCTGGTGCTGGAAAACTTGTCCCCCAAGGCGGTCTCTCTGGCCGTGGTCCTGGAGGACATGAGCCACCCGCTCAAGGGCTTCACCCACTGGGTGTTCTGGAACCTGCCCGTCTCGGAGCGGATACCGGAGGGCATTCCGGCGGGCGTGACCGTACCGGGCGGCGGGGTTCAGGGGGTCGCCTACGGACTCCACCGCTACGCCGGGCCCAAGCCGCCCCGGGCTATGCGGCACACCTATCGTTTTACCGTCTACGCCCTGGACTGCAAACTGGAGCTGTCCGCCGGCAGGCGAAAGAAAGCCTTCCTGCGGGCGGCGGAGGGGCATATCCTCCAGAGTGGAAGTATTTCCGGGGAATTTGAATAAAGCCCTTATATAGTACGGTGGGAAAGCGGAAGGAGTTGGAGCACGTGAAGAATGTGTATTATCCCGCAGTATTTCACCCTGAGGATGTGGGCTTTTCCGTATCCATACCGGACCTTGAGGGCTGTTTCACCCAGGGGGAGACCATGGACGAGGCGGTGGAAATGGCACAGGACGCCATTGGCCTGATGCTGGAGGGTCTTTCTGAGTATCCTCGGGCCTCGGTGCCGTCCGCGTTTCGGATTGAGGGGGATGATTTTATTGTGATGATCCCCTTTGACTGGATGGAATACAATCGGAAACACAACAGCAGGTCGGTGAAGAAGACCCTCTCCCTTCCCGCATGGCTGAATGAAGCGGCGGAGGCGGCGCACATCAATTTTTCCGGCGTTCTCCAGGAGGCGCTGGAGGCCAAACTGAACACATAATTAAAAACGTTTCGTATTTTACGTGATGCAGAATACGAAACGTTTTAGTTTTCTTCCCCTTTGTGTGCCTCTTCAATGGACAGGAGGATGACGTGCGGCGGGATATCCAGAGCCTGACCAATTTTGAACAGTGTATCAAGGGTTGGAATACGCAGGCCCCGTTCCAATTTGCTGTAGTGGGTCCGGTCCAGTCCGGCCAAACCGCTGAGCACCTCCTGAGTCAATCCTTTGCGTTCCCGGTATTCTGTCAACACACGGCCCACGATCTCCGGCTTTACCATCTATTCCGCCCCCTTCCTGTAGCTTTAGAATACCAATCGGGGGATTTCTTTTTGAGGTCACCTGACCTCATCCGAAAAATGTAGTATAATTGGCGTATCAAATGGGAAGGAAGCCTGATGCTGATGAAAGAAGTCACACTGGAGATGCCAAGGTACCTATATAGATTCTATCAACGGATTGGACAACAAGCGGGCGGTCTTGCAGCGGAAAAGGTGATGTCAGATGCGCTGCTCAAATTGGCCGGAGAACTGGCGCTCAACGCAATTGATACACAGAAAAAGAGGATGACCGAGTGATCGGCCATCCTTTTTGATTTAGCTCCAGGGGGCCAGCTCGACCCGGACAAAGTAGCCCTGGGGGTGGCGGCAGACGGGGCAGTGGGCGGGGGCGGCGGTGGCCTCCAGCACGAAGCCGCAGTGCAGGCACATCCACTGGGTCTCCACCTGGGAGAAAAACAGCTGGTCCTTCTCCATCAGGTCGGCGAATTTGCCGAAGCGGTCCCCGTGGGTCTTCTCAACCCGGGCGATGTTCTCAAAGAGCTTGCCCACCAGGGGGAAGCCCTCGCTCATGGCGGTTTTGGCGAAGTGGTCGTAATCGTGCTCCCACTCCTGGTACTCGTTGTGCTGGGCGGCGCGCAGGTAGTCCAGCAGGCCGGAGTAGATATCCACCGGGTAGGTGCCGTCCACCTTGATGGTCTGACCGGCGCAGTCCTCCAGGGCGCTGTAAAACTGCTTGGCGTGGACCTCTTCCTGGCCGGCGGTGAACAGGAAGACCCCCTGGAGCACCGCCAGCCCCGCCTTGTTGGCCACTCCGGCGGCGATGGTGTAGCGGTTTCGGGCCTGGCTCTCCCCGGCGAAGGCCCGCATCAGATTTTCCCGGGTCTGGCTGTGGAGAAAGGCCTCGGTTTTGTCGGACATTATGAACCCTCCTTGCGATATTTTTGATTCCCGCCCCGGAGAGGGGCGGGAATTGTGAGAATCGCTGTGGGTTCAGTATGTCTCAGAGGCGGGAAATTATTCCGCGCTGACGGGGATTTTGGTCTCGCCGTAGCGGATGCAGTCCACCTGGCTCAGGTCCAGGGGCTGGTCGAAGATGATATAGTTCTCGAACACGCCGGTGGGCGCGCCGGTGAGGGGCAGGGTGATGTCCATCTCCCGGATGTAGTTGGCCAGCACCTCATCATCCTGGGCGGTGTTGACCTCAGAGTAGAACACAGTGCCGTCCTTCAGCACGATCTCCAGGTCGCCCAGCTGGGCGCCGATGTGGTCGTTCTCGGGCATGGAACAGTCCACCTGATAGGACAGGCTCAGGGGGGACAGGGTCATGGCCTGGAGGGTGTTGGTGTAGTCCAGCATTTCGTGGCGCCAGGTGAGGCCCTGGGCGGGCAGGTCGATTTTCTGGGACTGGAAGTTCAGGCCGATGTCAAAGACGAACTCCCCGGTAAAGACAGGGGTGTAGCCCTTATTGGCGTCCTGAATCCACAGGCCGCAGATGGTGAGCAGCTTGGAGACCCCGTCGTTGAGGGTGATCCCGTTGTCGCTGAGGTTGGTGAACTGCACCACAAACTCTTTGATGTTGTCGTTGGGCTCGCTGTCGGGCAAGGTGCGGAAATCCAGCTGATAGCCGAAGGCATCCTTGGGATAGACCCCCTGGGCGGGGTCCAGCTCCAGTCTGTCCTCCTTCTCCGGGCCGAAGAGCTGATAGACGGCCTCGTCCCGGTCCATGTCCAGGTCGGGCAGGGCGGTCCCCTCCGGGGCCTCCACCCGCAGGCGCAGGTAGTAGACATTCTCGTCCGCCAGGGCGGCGATGGGAGTTATGGTGGCCCCGTTGTCGGTGACGGCGGCGGGGATAGAGCCGTCCTGCCCCTCGAAGGTCTGGACCAGCCGGTCGATGGCGTCGATCTGTCCCTGGGAGAGGGAGCTGCCGCTGCCCTGGGAGAATACGTCGCCGAACAGCTCCCCGCCCAGCAGGCGGGTGGCCGCCAGGGCGGAGACAGACAGGGCGGCCGCGATGGCCGCGGCGATGAGCAGCCGGGCGGGCCTGACGCGGGTCTTGGATTTGGTGCTGGGCATATCTGCATGATCGATTTTATTCATAGTAATCTCCTTAATTCTTGCGGAGGAATAGGGGGTAGTTCCGCCCAATTCCATGTTCTCCGCCGGATAGCAGTCCAGCAGGTCAGAAATGTTACGCTTCACGGAGAAACCCCTCCCTCGTCAAAATTTCTTTCAGCTTCATCCGGCCCCGCCGGAGCTTGGTTTTCACTGTGGATTCATTGAGGCACATACAGAGTGATATCTCCTGTACGGTCTGGGTGTAGTAGTAGTGGCGGAGAAAAATCTCCCGGTCCTGGCCGGGCAGGGAATCCACCGCCTGGCGGACCAGCCGCCGCTCCTCCGCCCGCTCCAGGTCGCCGGGCGGGTCGTCGGGGCCGGGGATGTCCAGGGCGTCCTCCTCCAGAGGCAGGGTGCGATCCATCCGCCTAAGCCTGTTCTTGGCCTTATTCCGGGCTACCGCCCCCAGCCAGCTCTTCACCGAGCCCGGACGCAGGGCCGACGGCTGCCGCCATGCGGCCAGAAATACGTCGGACACTACCTCCTCCCCGTCCTCCAGAGGCATGGAATTTCGCAGAATGTTCCACACCACCGCAGAGACATAGGGGATGTAGCGCTCCATCAGCGCCTCCAGGCCGGCGGGATCGCCGGCGTATATTTTTTGCAAGATGATCTCTTCCCGCATAAGAAAAACTCCCGAACTGTTTTGAAAGCCGCTTTCACTTATCATATCACAGCCAGGCGCTTTTTGGTTTCACCAAACCCTTGCATTTTTTTTCGCAGCGTGTATAATGAGTTCAAACGAGGGGGTGTCTTGTCACTCCCGACAAAGGAGGCTTTCCCTATGAAAGCAAAGACAAACCTGACCATGCTGTGCGACTTCTATGAGCTGACCATGGCCAACGGCTATTTCCAGACCGGCCTGCAGGACCGGGTGTGCTACTTCGACGTGTTCTACCGCTCCGTTCCGGACAAGGGGGGCTTTGCCATTGCGGCGGGGCTGGCCCAGGTGGTGGAGTACATCCAGGAGCTGTGCTTCGACGAGGAGGACGTGGCCTATCTGCGGACCAAGGGCTGCTTCAGCGAGGAGTTTCTGGCCTTCCTGCGGGAGTTCCGGTTTACCGGCGACATCTGGGCCGTGCCCGAGGGGACCCCGGTCTTCCCCAACGAGCCCATCCTCACCGTCCGGGCTCCCGCCATCCAGGCCCAGTTTGTGGAGACCTTTATTCTGCTGACCCTGAACCACCAGAGCCTGATTGCCACCAAGTCCAACCGGATCGTCCGGGCTGCCGAGGGCCGGCCTGTGGCGGAGTTCGGCTCCCGCAGGGCCCAGGGGGCGGACGGCGCACTGCTGGGGGCCCGGTCCAGCTACATCGCCGGCTGCGCCGCCACCGCCTGCACCATGGCCGACCAGCGCTACGGCTCCCCCGCCACCGGTACCATGGCCCACTCCTGGGTCCAGATGTTCCCCGACGAGCTCACCGCCTTCAAGACCTACTGCCGGCTCTACCCCAACAACGCGACCCTGCTGGTGGACACCTACAACGTGCTCCGCTCCGGCGTACCCAACGCCATCAGGGCCTTCAACGAGGTGCTGGTCCCCATGGGCATTACCAAATGCGGCATCCGGCTGGACAGCGGCGATTTGACCTACCTGTCCCAGAAAGCCCGGGAGATGCTGGACGAGGCGGGCTTCACCGACTGCAAGATCGTGGCCTCCAACGCCCTGGACGAGTACATCATCCGGGACCTGGTGCGCCAGGGGGCCCGCATCGACTCCTTCGGCGTGGGCGAGCGGCTGATCACCTCCCGCAGCGAGCCGGTGTTCGGCGGGGTGTACAAGCTGGCCGCCATCGAGGACGACGACGGCGCCATCATCCCCAAGATCAAGATCAGCGAGAACGCCGCCAAAATCACGACCCCCCACTTCAAAAAAATCTACCGCATTTTCTCCAAGGACACCGGCAAGGCGGAGGCCGACCTCATCTGCCTCCACGATGAGGAGTTCGACTTCGACCAGCCCCTGGAGCTCTTCGACCCGGACGCCACCTGGAAGCGGAAGGTGTACACCGGCATCGAGGCCAGGGAACTGATGGTGCCCATTTTCCGGGGAGGCGAGCTGGTGTATGAGGTGCCCGACCTCCAGACCAGCCGGGCCTACTGCCAGCGGCAGGTGGATGCCCTGTGGGACGAGGTGAAGCGGTTTGAGAACCCCCACAACTACTATGTGGACCTGTCCCAAAAGCTGTGGGATATCAAACACGCACTGCTCAACAGTCACGAGATGAAGTAAGAAAAAGCAGAAGCACCACTGACGTGGCGCTTCTGCTTTTATAATTGGGAGGGGGCGGTTTAGAGCCTAGGGCCGCAGCTTGTCCAACCGCTTCAGCAGCGCCTGGGCCGCGACCCCGGTAAACAGCCCCGCAATGACGGCGGCCAGCACCAGATAGGGCAGGTAGGCCATCACCGCCCAGCTCCGCAGCACTGCGGCGGCGGCCAGGAGCTGGCCCAGGTTATGGAATATGGCGGCTACGGGACTGGCCAGCCAAATCTGCCCCCGGGAGAGGAGCCGGCCCAGCAGGCACAGGGCGCACCAGCTCAAAAATCCCCCGGCGGCGCTGTAGAGCAGGGTCATCATCTGCCCGGAGAACACCGCCCCCAGAAAGACCCGGGCGGACAGCACCAGCAGAGCGTCGCCGGGCCCCAGGACAAACATGACATACACGGTGACAATGTTGGCCAACCCCAGCTTGATGCCCGGCACGGCGGTCACCGCAGGGATCTGGGCCTCCGCCAGAAAGATGGTCAGGGCGATGGCAGTGAGCAGGGCCAGCCGGGTGATCCGCGCCGTCCCCTTAACCCGCCGCCCCATCCAAATCACCTCCGCCCCCCACGATCTCAATCATCAGCTTGTGGGGCAGGCAGACAATGGGCACGGTCCCGTCCGAGATCCAGCCCTGTTTCACACAGATCTGGTCGGGGCAGTCGGCCTGGGCAATGCGGATGCGGCCCGCCTCCACCTCGACCCTGTTGCTGCCGCTGGCGTCCTCCAGGGTGAAGGAGCGGGGTTCCTGAATCCCATCCAGAGGGATCTCCTCCACCAGGACCCCGTCCCGGGTGATACGGGCCACCGGGGCCTGGGTTCCGCCGTCTCGGAGCAGCAGAGCCGCCGCCGAGAGGGCCGCCGCCAGCAGCACCAGGGCCAATACGAGCTTGGTTCTCATTCCAGCACCGTCACCTCCCGGTCCCTATAGCCCTCCGCCAGGGAAAAGCGCCCCTCCAGCCCGGCGGTGCGGTAAATTTCGCCCTCCTCCGTCACGAAAATGGCCTCAAACTCCAGCGCAGGGTGCTCCCGCCAGAATTGGGCGGCCTCCTCCAGACCCATGACGAACAGGGCGGTGGACAGGCTGTCACAGGTCAGGGCGGAGGGGGCCACCACCGTCACGGAGCTCAGTCCGGACCGGGCAGGGGCGGCGGTCTCGGGGTCCAGGATGTGCCAGTAGGTGACCCCATCCGCCTCAAAATACCGCTGGTAGCCCCCCGAGGTGCCCATAGCCATATCCTCCAGCTCCACCACGGCAAAATAGTCCTCCGGCTGGGCCGGGTCCACCACGCCGATACGCCAGGGGGAGCCGTCCGGCTTGCCTCCCACCGCCACAATGGTGCTTTGGCCCAGGTCGATGAGGGCGGAGGTGATTCCATAGCTCTGGGCCGTCTCTCTGCTCTGGTCGCCGGCATATCCCTTGGCTACCGCCCCCAGGTCGATTTCCATCCCTTCCGGGAGGGTCACCATATTCCCCTCCAGCCGGACGGCGGAACTGTCGATTTTTTCCGCCAGCGCCGCCAGCTCCTCCCCGCTGGGGATCCGGTGCTCCCCGGTGGTAAACCCCCAGGCCTTGACGGCGGGGCAGGCGGTAATATCCAGCGCGCCGCCGGTCAGCTCACACAGCGCCAGAGCCTGGTCCAGGAGCCGGGCGGTGAGCTCGCAGACCTCCACCGGCTGTCCGTTGGATCGGTTGATGCGGGCCACATCGCTGGTCTCGCTGGCGGCTGACAGAAGCTGGTCAAAATAAACCAGCCGCCCCATCATCCAGTCCCGGCCCTCCTTGGTGCGCTCCCGGTCCCAGCCGCCGTAGAGGGTGAGGGTCATCACCGTATCCATGGCGAAGGTGGTCCCCTCCACCGGCCTGGAGTCCCGCAGACAGCCCGCCTGGGTCAGGAGCAGCAGGGCCAGGGCGGCGGAGACAATCCGCTTTCTCATAAAATTTCCCGGTACATGGCGGCGGCGTCCGCTTTGCCCACGTTGTCGGCCACCACCAGCACCTCCACCTTCACGGTGCTGGCGCCAAATTTCAGCTCCAGCCGGTCCCCCACCTTCACGTCGTAGCTGGCCTTGACGGTCCTGCCGTTGACGCTGACCCGGTCGTTGTCGCAGGCCTCGTTGGCCACCGTGCGGCGCTTGATCAGCCGGGAGACCTTCAGCCACTTGTCCAATCGCATAGACATTCCTCCTTCCTTGGCGGACATATAAAAGGGACGCTGCCCCCGCAGCGCCCTCTCTCCCTCTTGTAAAATGAATCCAATCAGCGGGCAACCGCGTCCTTCAGGGCCTTGCCGGCTTTGAATACCGGAGCCTTGGAGGCGGCAATGGGGATCTCCTCCTTGGTCCGGGGGTTGCGGCCGGTGCGGGCCGCCCGCAGCTTCACCTCAAAGGAACCAAAGCCCACCAGCTGGACCTTCTCCCCCTGACGCAGGGCCTCGGTAATCACATCGATCATGGCGGTCACAGCGGCCTCCGCGTCCTTCTTGGACAGCTCGGAACGCTCCGCCACTGCCGCGATCAATTCGGTCTTGTTCATGTTTTCTCCTCCTGTGCATGATATTAGCAGCCCGGCAGAACCGGCTGCCGTGTATATACTTAAGCCCCTCTCCCTACCGGGACATTAAGCATCCTTTTTAGCCTGCTGCCACAGCGCCTCCAGCTGAGACACCTCCAGCTGGTCCAGCGGCCTGTCCGCCAGGGCCTCGACCCGTTTGAACCGCCGGATAAACTTCTCGCAGGCCCCCTGGAGGGCGGTCTCCCCGTCCACCTGAACAAAGCGGCCCACCTTAACGGCGGCAAACAGCAGGTCGCCCAACTCCTCCTCCACGTTGGACTCCTCCCGGATGGCGGTTTTCAGCTCCTCCAGCTCCTCGGACAGCTTGTCCACTGCGGGATTGACCTCCCGCCAGTCGAAGCCCGCCTTGGCCGCCTTGCTCTGGAGCTTGGCCGCCCTGGTCAGCGCCGGCAGAGCCCGGGCAACCCCGTCCAGGGCGTCGCCGGTGGTGCGCTGGTCCTTTTCCGTGCGCTTCTGGGCGTCCCAGGTGTCCAGCGCCCCCTCGGGGTCCGCCGCCTCCACAGCGCCAAAGACGTGGGGGTGGCGGTAGACCAGCTTTCTGCACACCCCGTCCACCACGTCGCCAAAGTCAAACCGGCCCGCCTCCTGGGCCATGCGGGCGTGAAATACCACTTGCAACAAAACGTCGCCCAACTCCTCTTTCAGATTGACCATATCCATATGGTCGATGGCCTCCGCCGCCTCGTAGGCCTCCTCCAGCATATTCTGCCGGATGGACTGGTGGGTCTGGACCCGGTCCCAGGGGCAGCCGTCAGGCGCGCGCAGCCGCTCCATAATGTTCAACAGGTCATCTATCGTATATTTTTCCACCGCCACTTGAAAATCTACCACAATTATTCTCCCTTATCAAGCCTTTTTTTATTTTTTCTGCAAGAACGGATGGATCCTCTCATTCGTGCAGCCCGCCGGGGCGGAACATTACAGCCCCAGCAGCCGCGCGATCTTATCCCCCTTGGGCATCAGAGACAGGTCGTCCCGGGTTATGGCCCGCAGCACGATGACCAGCGCCAGATAGACGATCATAGCCACGCCAATGGCCCCCAGGGTTGTCAGGGCACAGCCCATGCGGCTCAGACCCAGAACCTGACCGGCGGCCTGGTCCAGCACGCACAGCCGTCCGCCCAGTCCCCCGGGCGCGGCGCCGGAGGCCGCAGCCGCCTCCAGGCTCTTTTGGCCCATGCTGAGGCAGATCTTGGAGCTCAGCCCATTTACCGCCCAGGCGGTGACGCCCATCACGGCGGAGGCCATCAGCGGCTTTAAGAATACATCCAGATACTGGGGCCGCCGGGGGATGACCCGGGCGATGAGGACCAGGTCCATGGCCAGACACAGGCTGAAGCACAGGATGTTGCCCACCGGCGCCCCGTAGATGCCCACCTGGGGCATGGCCACCGCATGGTAGTTTGCAAAAATCTTCACCCCGCCCCCCAGCAGCATTACCAGCACAGGCAGGTTGACAAAGCCGTGGGCCTGGAGGATGGAGTTGCACACCATCATCATGCACACGAAGGCGGTGGCCAGGCCCAGAGTTGACAGCAGGGGGCCGGCAATTTCCAGCTCCAGGGCGGGGTAGAGCAGCTGCATAATGGGCCGGCCCATGACAAACAGGCCGATCCCCATGGGGCACACCAGCAGGGCGGTAATGCGCATGGCCGAGCCCGACATCCGGGAGGCCTCCCGCCGGTCCCGCCGGGCCAGCGCGCCGGAGACGGCTGGGATGACCGAGGCGGTAATGGCCGCCATCAGAGAGATGGGCAGGTTGTAGATATTCAGAGCGCCGCCGTAGTTGCCGTAGAGAGAGCGGCTCATGGACTCCAGCAGGCCGTAGACCTCCACGGCGGCGCTGTCCAGTCCGCTGAGGGCGGTCCCCGCCGCCTGAGCGGCGTCCACCTGCCTGGTGAGGACGGACATGGTGGCGGCAGTCCCCGCGGGCAGGGCGGCCTTCCAGCTGGAAATGGCCTGCTCCAGGGGGGCAAAATCCAGAAAGGTCCGGTAAAGGTCCCAGCAGGCCGGAGTCTCCAGCAGGACCCGCTGGAGCTGGCCCTGGACCAGGGAGGAGTCGATCACCGTCACAATGCCCACCATGGAGGAGCTGAGGGTTATGGGAATGGCAATGCGCAGAATGTCCCCCAGGATATCGGCCGCACTGTCGGGTACGTCCCGGGTCAGCCGGGGCTCCCGGGCCTTGGCCGCAAAAAAGTTGATGACCATATAGATCAGGGCGGCCACCGTCCCCACCGTCACACCGGTAATGGCTCCGGCGGCGGCAATCTCCGGGGGATTGCCCGCCGAGATCAACCACCAGGCCAGAGACAGGCCGATGACCAGCTTGCACAGCGCCTCGATGATCTGGGAGACCGAGGTGGGGGTCATGTTCAGGTGCCCCTGGCTGTAGCCCCGCAGGGCGGCCAGACAGCCTACGCACACCACCGCCGGGGCCAGGGCCTGAATGCCGGGGGCGGCCTTACTGTCGTGCATCATGCCGGCCAGCAGGTCAGCCTTGAAGAACATCACCAGAAAGGACACCGCCCCCAGGGCCAGAAACAAAATCAGAGACAGCTGAAGGGTCCGCCTCACCTGACAGCGCCGGCCCTGGGCGTTGGCCTCGCTGACCAGCTTGGACACCGCCACCGGCAGCCCGGCGGTGGAGATGGACAGCAGCACGGCGTAGATGTTGTAGGCGTTGGTAAAGTCGGTGTTCCCCTGGGCGCCGATGATGTTGACCAGAGGAATTTTGTAGAACATCCCAATCAGCTTGACCACCAGGATGCCCACCGCCAGAATGGCCGCCCCGCCGAAGAAGGTATTTTGTTTTTGTCCGCCGCGGCGGCGGGAGGGCGCGTCATATCGGGCCATAGGCAGTCTCCTTATAATCTGTGGATTTTACTTGTTGGGGCCGGGCCGCTCCTCCAGCCGGAGGAAGCCCGTCCCTGCGGGCAGCCGGATCACCGGCCCGGGGAGGTCGTCGCTGTCCCGCAGGAGCAGTCCCGGCCGCCCCTGGGTCAGCTCTGTGACCTGGCTCCCGTCGTCGCCGGGATGACAGTCCCCCTCCAGCATGGCGAAGGGGCACGCGCAGGCGGGAACGCCCCGGCGCAGCTGCCGCAGACTTGTGTGGTCGTCCCCCTCCAGGCCGGTCTGAATGACCTTCACCGGCGGAAACTGCCACAGCTTTTTGGCCAGCTCCAGCAGCTGCTCCGCCTTGTCCGCCTGGAAGACGGTGTAATTGTCCTCGTCCACCACCTCAATCTCCGGGATGATGATGGAGCAGTTGAACTGGCCCCCGTCGGGGTACTGGTTCATCCAGAAGGCCCGGACCTCGCTGTAGTCTCCGAAGCGGTAGAGGGTCTGCTTGTAGCCGTGGGAGAAGTGCTCCGTCATGCCCAGGCAGAAGTCCGCCTCCAACTTCCTCTGGTTCCAGGCGGCAAGCTCCTCCCGGGACAGCCCCTGGTCCTCCATAAAGCCGGAGAGAAACGCCAGTCCGGCCCCCTCCAGCGCCCCGTCAAAGTCCGCGATGAAGCCGGGGTACAAATCCTTGCGCAGGAATTGCAGGGACATCTCAAAGTAGGCGGGCATTTACTTTCCTCCGAAGAGATGGGGCAGGGCGTAGCCCTCCGCCTCGGCCCTGATCTTCTCCAGGTCCAGGGTGAGGAAGGTCCCATTTTCATATATGATTTTTCCCCGGGCCATATTCATCACCACGTTGGAGGGGGCGGCGGAGTAGACCAGATTCTCCATCACGTCATGGCAGGGGAACAGGTTGGGACTGGTGAAGTCGATCAAAATCAGGTCGGCAGTCTTCCCCTCCGCAATGACGCCCGTGTCCCGGCCCAGCGCCCGCGCACCGTTGACGGTGGCCATGGCCAGGATATCCGCCGCAGACAGCTGGCCGTGGTCCTCGGCAAAGCTGCAATTCTGGACCAGGGCGGCGGTCTTCATCTCCTCAAATATGCTGTGGCTGTTGTTGGAGGCCACGCTGTCGGTGCCCAGGGCAACCCTCATGCCGCAGTCCTTCAGGAAGAACAGGGGGGCCACGCCGGACATCAGCTTCAGGTTGGACACCGGATTGTGGACGGCGGTAACGCCCCGTTTGGCGAAGAGCTCCGCGTCGCCGCCGGAGAGGTAGACGCAGTGGGCCGCAATGCCCCCGTTGGCCCACACGCCGTACTGGTCCATGACCTGCGCAGGGGTTTTGCCGTACTTCTCAATGCACCGCTCATGCTCCCCGTGGGTCTCGGACACGTGGACGTGCATCCGCAGGCCGTGTTTCTGAGCAAAGTCCGCCATCCACTGCCACAGGGGCGGGGTGGAGGTGTACTCGGCGTGGATGGATGCGTCCACCAAAATCTGGCCCTCCCCCGCACCGTGCCACTCCTCTGTCAGGACAATCTGGGTCTGACAGTCATTGCACTTCTCCGGGGAAAAATCCGCCGGGTCGCCGAAGTAGACCCCGCCGCAGGACAGATTGGCGGAGATGCCCGCCTCCAATACGGTCTTGGCCACCGTCCCCGTCTTCATATACATATCGGCAATACAGGTGGTGCCGCCGGCAATCATCTCCGCCAGCCCCAGACCCGCTCCTGCGGCCACACACCGCTCATCCAGCTTGGCCTCCACAGGGAAGATGTAGTCGTTGAGCCAGGTGTGCAGGTCGCAGCCCCCGCCGTAGCCCCGCATAAGGGTCATGGGCACGTGGGTGTGGGCGTTGACAAAGCCGGGCATAAGCACCTTGCCGGTCCCGTCAATGACCCGGTCAAACTCCCCCGCCGGGCGCTGGGTCCCCACTGAGGCAATTTTCGTGCCCTCCACCGATACATAGGCGTCCTTGAGCACGGGCCGGCTCTTGTCCATGGTGACAGCCGTCACTTTTTCAAATAAAATTGCCATCTTCTTAATTTCCTCCCTTTTTCTTTTCTTTTTGTAAAAAGAAAAGAAACAAAAGAAAAACTTTTCGAAAAAACTTCGTTTTTTCTCCCGCCTGACCTGCCAATCTTCCCTTACAGGAACAGACTGTATGGAGAGGCGGGAAGCAAAATGGAGCGCAGCGGAGTTTTGCGCAAAAGTTTCTTTTCGCTTCCTTTTCTTTCCAAAGAAAAGGAAGAAAAAAGCTACATCTTCTTGAGGCAGGCCCGAACCAGGCCGGAGAACTTCTCCCGGGCCGCCGCCGCAGCGTCCAGCACCTCCTGCTCGGAGAGGGGCTGGTCCAGAATGCCGGCGGCCATATTGGACAGCAGGGTCAGGCCCAGCACCTCCATGCCGCAGTGGCCGGCCACAATCACCTCGGGGGCGGTGGACATACCCACGGCGTCGCCCCCCAGGATACGGGCGGCCCGGACCTCCGCCGGGGTCTCGTACTGGGGGCCGTAGCAGTAGAAATACATGCCCTCCCGCAGGGGGATGCCCTGCTCTCTGGCGGTCTGGCGGGCCAGCTCCTGGAGGCGGGGGGTATACAGATGGCTGGCGTCGGGGAAGCGGACGCCGAACTCGGGCAGATTCTCCCCCCGGAGGGGAGACTGGGAGAACATCTTGATCTGGTCGGTAATGAGCATCAGGTCGCCGGCCTGCCAGCTGGTATTGACGCAGCCGGCGGCGTTGGTGACGATCAGTGCCTCACAGCCCAGCAGGCGCAGGACCCGCACGGCATAAGACACCTCCTCATAGGAGTAGCCCTCATAGTGGTGCATCCGCCCCTGCATGACGGCCACCTTCTGTCCCTCCAGCATTCCGAAGACCAGCCGCCCCTTGTGGCCGGGGGCGGTGGATGCCTTGAAGTGGGGGATATCCCGGTAGTCGATGGCAATGGCCTCCTCCACCTCGTCCCCCAGGTAGCCCAGGCCGGAGCCCAGCACCATGGCCACCTTGGGGACGAAATTCCCCAGGCGCTCCCGAATGGCCTGGGCGCTGGCGCGATATTGTTCCATGGTATAGTCCATAAGATCCTCCAAACATCAAAATCGGGATTTAGAGCTGTGCGCCGCAGGCGCGGCAGAACTTGTCGCTCTTTCCGCAGGGGGCGCCGCAGCCGGGGCAGGTCTGAGACTGGCGCAGGTCGGAGATGCGGCCCTTCAGCTCGGCGATCCTGCCGCTCTTCTCGTCCGCCTGGGCCAGCAGAGCGGTGACCTGCTCGGGGTCGGCGGCCTGGCCCAGGTGAGTGCTGTACATCACCTGACCCAGCTCGCGCAGCAGATCGTTGTACTCGCCGTTCAGGTCAAACAGCTGGACGTTCAGCTTGGCCACGTCCACCATCTGGCCCGCCCGCTTGCCGGCGGCCCGGGCGCCATCTGCGGCGGCATCGGCGGCGTAGTTGGCCGTCCCCTTCACCCGCTCCAACAGGGCCTTTACCTTATCATCCATAGAGATACTCCTCCAATCTAAAATATAGTGGTCCTATTTTACACCAATTATTTCCGAATTGCAACCACGGAAGTGGGGCAGACGGGGCCGGAGGGGCAATTTTAAGGATTTTTCCGCCGGCGGTCCCGCCCAAGCGCCCCACATTCCAATGAGCTTTTCATTGCTATTTTCTCCAGAAGGTGGTAAAATAATGTGAATTGGTATACAGCTTAGAAGAGAGAAAAGGGAGTGTGTCCTTATGCGCAGGCTGGTTATAGAAAAGACCGCAGTGAAACACAACTTGTCCGTCATCAAGGAGAAGGCGGCAGGGGCGGTCATCTACGGGGTCCTCACCGGCGACGGCGGCGGGACGGGAGTCGTCCCCATGGCCAAGCTGCTCCGGGCGGAGGGGATTGGCCATTTTGCCGTCTGCGAGGTGAAGGAGGCGGAGGCCCTGCGTCAGGCCGGCTTTGTGGACGAGGAAATTTTAATGCTCCGCTCCACCACCAACCGGGAGGAGCTGGAGCGGCTGGTGGACCTGAATGTGGTGTGTACCATCTCCTCAGTGGACACCGGTCTGGCCCTCAACGCCCTGGCGGAGCACCGGGCCACCGTGGCCTGCGCCCACATTCAGGTTGACACGGGCATGGGCTTCGGCGGTTTTCTGGTCAGCGAACCGGAGAAGATCCTGCTGGCCTACCGCTCACTGTCCAACGTGGCGCTGGAGGGCATTTACACCCAGCTCCACGGCATAAAGCGCAACGATGCCGAGGCGCAGCGCCAGCTGGAGCAGTTCCGCCAGGTGCTGGACACCATCCACGCCGCCGGCTTTGAGACGGGAGTGGTCCACGCCGCCGGCTCCTTCGCCCTGCTCCACAACGAGGGCGCCCGCCTGGACGGAGTCCGGGCCGGATCCGCCATTCTGGGCCGCTGCCGCCGCACCCGGGACGACCGGCTGAAAACGGTGGGCTACGGCGAGGTCCCCCTGGCCGAGGTCCGCTGGCTGCCCAAGGGCCACACCATCGGCACGGACAAGCCCATCATTCTGAAAAAGCCCGCCCGGGTCGCCGTTCTCCCGGTGGGCTACCAGAACGGCTTCGGGGTCATCCGCCCCCGGGAGACCGGCCTGCTGGCCCTGTGGCGGCAGTGGCGGCGGGCCCGGAGGCATACCGTCCGGATCGGCGACCACCGGGTCCGCGTCCTGGGCCCCATCGGCTCCACCGAGACCCTGCTCAACGTCACCAACGTGAAGTGCTCCGCCGGCGACCTGGCCACCTTCGACGTGGACCCCATCTTTGCCCGGGGCTTTACCAGGGAATTTCGTTAAATGATAAAGCCTATCAAAAAAGTCCAGAGAAAAAATAAAGTTTTTCCGAAAATTTTCTTTTGCTTCTTTTCTTTTATAAAAGAAAAGAAGAAACATAGAAGTGTTCAAAAAAGCGAGGTTTTTCAAATGTCCCTTCCCTTCCAGCCGCTGGTGTTCGGCGGCGATATCAATGTGTACAGCGTGGCCCGGGCCTTTCACGAGGCCTACGGCGTGCGCACCATCGCCTATGGGATGTACCCCTCCTTCCCCTGCTACAACAGCGCCATTCTCGACTACCGGGTGTGCCCCAATAACGAGGATATGGACGTCTTCCGGAAAAACGCCCAGGCGGTGGCGGCGGAATTTCCGGACAAGAAGGTCATCCTTCTGGGCTGCGGGGACAACTACGTCCAGATGGCCGCCCACTGCCGGGACTCCCTGCCGGAGAACGTGATTGCCCCCTACATTGACGGGGCGCTGCTGGACACCCTCATCAACAAGGAGGAGTTTTACAAGCTGTGCGACCAGTATGGCATCGACCACCCGGCCACCTTCATCTATGACAAGTCCATGGGCCACAACTTCACCCTGCCCTGGGGCCCGCCCTACATCGCCAAGCCCGCCGAGAGCGTCACCTACTGGGCCACCGGCGACCGCACCCTGGCCAAGGTCTACATCTGCCAGAGCTGGGAGGAGCTGCTCCAGAGCCTGGACCACGTGTACGCCGCCGGGTACGAGAATCACATGATCCTCCAGGAGTTCATCCCCGGGGACGACAGCTATATGCGGGTCCTCACCAGCTACTCCGACCACAATGCCCGGGTCACCACCATGTGCCTGGGCCACGTGCTGCTGGAGGAGCACTCCCCCCACGGCATCGGCAACCACGCCGTCATCCTCACCGAACAAAACGAGGAGCTCTGCCGGAAAATCAAGGGCCTGCTGGAGGCGCTGCACTTTGTGGGCTTCTCTAATTTTGATATCAAGTACGACCGCCGGGACGGCAGGTACAAGGCCTTTGAAATCAACTGCCGCCAGGGCCGGAGCAATTACTATGTCACCGGTGCGGGGCACAACATCGCAAAGCTGCTGGTGGAGGACCTGGTGGAGGGGAAGGAGCTGCCCTTCCAGATGACGAAGAACCGCTCCCTGTGGCGGATGGTCCCCAAGGGCGTGGCCTTCAAGTTTACCCCCAAGCAGTACCACCAGGAGATGCGCGCCCTCATCAAGGCCGGGGCCGACCACCACTCCCTGGTCTACGCCGGGGACGCCTCCCTGCGCCGCCGCCTGCGGGTGATGAAAAACCACCTGGGCAACATCAAACGCTTTGACCAGTATAACACAGTGCCGAACGAGGAGTAATTGCCCCCCGCTGAGTTGCCCCCGCCGTGTTGCCCTCGCCGGGCGGGCGTTCCTTTTTCTTGAAAGAAAAAGGAACCGAAAAAGAACTTTTTCCTCGCTCTGAAAGATATTTGGGATGACCTAAGGTGCTCCACCCGGTAACGAAGGCTGAATCGAATTTTGATTTTAATTAAAATACTTCAAAAATCACAGGGCGAAAAACCGGCGGCGGGTTCTCGTAACCGGGCGAGAGGGAAGAAGTTATTGCAAGGGTATCGTGGCGCAGGGGAAAGTTTCTTTTGCTTCTTTACCGCTTTGCGGCACCAAGAGCCCCTAAGTTCATACTTCGTATTCACTAAGGGGCTCTATGTCTTTACAAAGAAAAGAAGGAAGAAAGGAAAGATATATGGAATACCGTTTAGGTGTTTTAGGCGGCATGGGCCCCCAGGCCACCAACACCTTTTACCAATTTGTCATTGACCGCACCGACGCCCAGACCGACCAGGAGCACGTCAACGCCCTGATCCTGTCGGACAGCGACATGCCTGACCGCACCACCGCCATTCTGGGCAGCAAACAGCAGCAGGAGGCGGTGTACTGCCGTCTGCTGGAGGACGCCAAGCTGCTGGAGCGGGCGGGCTGCACCTGCATCGCCGTGCCCTGCAACACCTCCCACTTCTTTCTGGACCGGGTCCAGGCGTACATCGGCATCCCCATCCTCCACATGATCCGGGAGACTGCCTGTTTGCTGGCCGGTCAGGGGCTGAAACGGCCCGGCATCCTGGCTACTGACGGGACTATCCAGAGCGGTTTATACCAGAAGGAATTTGCCGCCGCCGGAATTGAGGCGGTGGTCCCCTCGCCGGAGGCGCAGAAACTGGTGATGTCCTTCATTTACGACGACGTGAAGGCGGGCCGAGACGGCGACCCCCAGAAGTTTGCCGCCATCCACCGGGATCTGCTCTCCCAGGGCTGCGACTGCGGCGTGCTGGCCTGCACTGAGCTGTCCGTCTTCGCCGACAGGCACCACCTGCCCCCCTACTACACCGACGCTATGGCCGTTCTGGCCCAGCGGGCGGTGGAGGCCTGCCACAAGCCCCTGCGGCATATTTTTATCAAGTAAGGAGGAAACTCCCATGACCCCTCTTCCCCATATGGACCCCCGGCTGAGCCATGCGGTGACCTGCTCTCTGAACCGTGTCCCCGGGTCCCTCTACGACCTGAAAAAGGTGAAGATCCTCAATGATTTCTCCTACGACGGGGACCCCTACTATCAGAGCGTCCAGCCCAGCGGGGAGCCGGAGGATTTTTCCGCCATTGGATGGATGGAGAATCTTCACACCCTCCTCTTCGCCACGCCCCGCAGTCAGAGCATTCCCACGGTGCTGGTCCAGGACTTCTCCTTTCTGGCCGCCTGCAAAAAGCTGAAAAAGCTGGACCTGCGGTGGACCAATTTTACCGACTGCGCTCTGCTGCTCCAGCTGCCCGCTCTGCGCCAGGTCCACCTGCCGCCCCGGGCCCAGCTGACCGGTCTGGAGGCGCTGGAGGAGCTGACCGGGCGGGGGGTGTCGGTGGAGCTGCCCCCCGACTACGTGCCGCCGGAGCTCCGTCAGCCCGCCCAGGGCAGTGAGCCGGTGCGGGCCGTGGTGGAGGAGCTCAAAAAGCGCACCGCGGTGGACTGCTATACCCTGAAGCTCCTGCCCGGTACCGCCCCTGGGCTCTTTGACAGCAAGGTGGGCGGCCTGCCCTACTGGGACGCGGCCCTGCCCTATCCGGTGGACAGTGCCGGGGAGAAGCTGATCCTCCTGGCTCAAATCAACCTGGAACAGCTCCCGGCGGACGGCCCGCTGCCCCGGGAGGGGATGCTCCAATTCTTCGCCGGGCGGGGGGACAGCTTCGGCGCGGACTGGGGCGGGGACACAACCCGCGGCTTCCAGGTGGTCTGGCACAAGAGGCTGGACCCCGGCCTCACGGCGGAACAGCTGGCCCCTCTGAACATCCCAACCCACGCCGATATGGACTACTGGCCGGTGATGACCTCCGCGGCGGTAACGCTGGAGAGGGACACCTCCTGGATGGGCCCGGAGGACGGCCGCTTTGACGCCCTCTTCGCCCAGGTCTGGGAGGAGGTGACGGGCCAGCCCCCGGAGGCGGAGGATTTTCGGGACTTTCTGGAGGAGTCCGACCGGGACTATCTCTACGAGCAGCTCTTCACCTGCGGCCACCGCCTGCTGGGCTACCCTTATTTTACCCAGTTTGACCCCCGGGAGGAGGACAGCCCCTACGACACCCTGCTCCTCCAGCTGGACTCCGACTGGACCGAGACGGAGACCTATATCATGTGGGCCGACGGCGGGGTCGGCAATTTCTTCATCAACGGGGAGGACCTGAAAAACCGGGACTTCTCCCGTGTGTTCTACACCTGGGACTGCGGATAACAACTTTTTACCTGGGAGGCGTCCTATGAAACACACCCTCAACGACTATATCGCCCTGCTGGAGCAGCGGGGTCTGCTGGCCGCCCCCGTCCCGGAGGCGCTGGAGCGGGAGGCCCCGGTGGAGCTGGTGTCCTACGACTCCCGGGAGGTGGTCCCCGGGACCCTGTTCCTGTGCAAGGGGGCCCATTTTCGGGAGAGCTTCCTCCACATGGCTGGGGAAAAGGGGGCTGTCGCCTATGTGAGTGAGCGCCCCTACCTCTCGGTGGACCTGCCCTGTATCCTGGTAAGCGATATGCGCCAGGCCATCGCCCCCCTGGCCGACAAATTCTATGACCACCCCTCGGGGAAATTGAAGGTCATCGGCCTGACGGGGACCAAGGGGAAGACCACCGCCTCCTACTACCTGAAATTCATCCTGGACAGCTATCTGGCGGAGCAGGGCAAGCCGGACTGCGGCCTCGTCTCCTCCATTGAGACCTGGGACGGGGCGGAGCGGTTCGAGTCCCACATGACGACCCCCGAACCCCTGGAGCTCCAGCGCCACTTTGCCCACGCCCTGGAGGCGGGGATGGAGTATCTGGTGATGGAGGTGTCCAGCCAGGCGCTGAAATACCACCGCTCCCTGTGCGTGGACTTCGCCGCCGCCGCCTTCCTCAACATCGGATACGACCACATCTCTCCCATCGAGCACCCGGACTTTGAGGACTACTTCTCCTCCAAGTTGAAGCTGTTCCGCCAGGGGGCGGTGAACTGCGTCAACCTGGACTGCGGCCACGCCCCGCGGGTCCTGGAGGCGGCCCGGGCGGCGGGGGCCCCTGTGCTCACCTTCTCCCGGCGGGACGAGGGGGCGGATGTGTACGCCTCCCAGGTGCGCAAGGAGGGGCAGGGCCTGCTGTTTCGGGCCCGGACTCCCCGGTATGAGCGGGAGCTCCGCCTGCCCATGCCCGGGCTGTTCAATGTGGAAAACGCTCTGGCCGCCGCCGCCCTGTGTGAGGCGCTGGACATTCCGGAGCGGCACGTCTACGCCGGTCTGGCCCGCGCCCGGGTCCCGGGGCGGATGGAGGTGTATACCAGCGCCGACCAGCGCGTCACTGCCATTGTGGACTTCGCCCATAACGGGATGAGCTTTGAAAACCTCTGCCGCTCCGCCCAGGCCGAGTACCCCGGACAGCGGCTGGTGGCCCTCTTCGGCAGCGTGGGGGACAAGGCCCTGGACCGGCGGAAGACCCTGGGAGAGGTGGCCGGGAAATACGCCCACCTGTCCGTCATCACCGAGGACGACAGCGGCGAGGAGGACACCCGGTCCATCTGCGAGGAGATCGCCTCCTATGTGGCCGCCCAGGGTGGCGCCTATACCATTGAGCTCAACCGGGGCGAGGCCATCCGCCGGGCCATTCTGGACTGCACCGAACCCACCGTGCTGCTCATCGCCGGCAAGGGGACGGAGACCTATCAGAAGCGGGGGCAGGAGTATGTGGAAACCCCCACCGATGGGGAGTACACCCGGGCCTTTTTGCAGGAGTACGATATGCTCCACCGGCTGGCCCCCCTGGAGAAGGCGGAGGTGTTGCTGTCCCTCCTGCCCGCCCTGGAGCGGCTGCGGGGCAGAACGCTGGCCGTGGCCGGAGCCCGCCCCGAGACCCTCCAGCCCGACCTGGACGCCCTGCCCGCCCTGGGGATCCAGGTCCTGCCGGCCTCCCGGCGGGCGGATATCTCGGTGACCTTCGCAGAGACGGGGGAGTGGTCTGAGCGGATGGACTCCAGACGGGCCCAGGAGCTGCTGGAGTCGGACCAGCTCCCCGAGGAATTGTCCGCCGCCCTCCGTCTCTGCCTCCAACAGCTGGAACAGGGCGCCGGGGAGGCCGCCGTCCTGAACCGCCGCCGGGAACACGTTCTGCTGCTCTGCCTGCTGGGGCTGGAGACCCCGGGAATCGTGATTAAGAAATAATTTTTAGAATAAAAAGGATGGCTTACTCAGCCATCCTTTTTTCGTACTTTTTTAAGAGGTCTTCAATCGCTTCATCCAGCAATTTGGTTTTGGTGATCCTCGTTTTTTGGGACAATTCATTAAAGGGTTTCACTAACTCATTCGCAAGTGAGGACGTAAACCTTGACCGATTCACATATACGGGTTCAGCCATATTAACACCACCCTATATAGTCACCTAATAGGACCATTATATCAAAAAAAAAACTTTCTTCAACTAGTCTTTATATATTGACTTAATAGTGATTATATAGTATTATCACTTGGAGGTGATTTTTATGAAAGGACGGCGTACTTGCCAGACCTGCAAGCATTTCCGCCAGCACTATGTGAAATGGGGCGAGGACGATTATCAGAAATGCGGTTCCGGGCACTGCGTCTATCCCCGGCTCAAGCCCAGGCGAAATGAAACGAAAGCCTGCCAGTACTACAGCCCCGCAGAAAAGACAGAGGACGGATAATCCCCCCGTCCCGCCCGCAGGCGGCCTGGCCCCTTTGAAAAGGGGCTCCGCGAAGCGGTGGGGATTGATTTGTAGGCACTACTCCTACTTAAAAACTCAAGTAGAAGCAGCTTTCCTAAGACAATCCCCCCACCCCCTTTGCCAAAGGGGGCAAGCGGCTT
>NZ_QWKI01000183.1 GCF_009911645.1 Pseudoflavonifractor sp. 60 | reverse complement strand
CACCGCCCCCGACCCCACCCGGCCCGTCCGAAACGGGGACCATCTCCCTCCCCGATTTTTTGAAAGCCTACAACATCAAAACCTTCCTGAAAGGGACTTATCAGAAATTTCGGCTGGTGGGCAGAGGAGAAGGGGCAAAGTACAATACAGAGTATTTCGATTCCGCCAAAGAGCTGACCTGGAGCTTTGTCCGGAAGGTACTGGAAGACCGGGGGCAGGACTATATTTCCCTGGTGGTGGAGAAAAATGCTGGGAAAAAGAACCCGCCCTTCATCACAGCGGAGGAATACCAACTTCGGATCAAGCAAGGAGATTCCATGAAATACCGCAGGCTGGACGTTCCAGGTCTGGAGAATTGGGCCATGTACAAGAACTATGGACAGTATTCTTGGATCAACGACGTTCTCTGCAAGCGGATACTGGACCTGGGTCTTTCGTTGGAGGATTTCTCTCTGGAGTATGTCCCCAGCCGGGAGGCCGATACCGGAAAGGACAAGACCCCGCCCTCCCCGCCGCAGAAGGATTCCTCGAAAGGCAAGGTAACCACCGGTGGCATCGTCAAACCCATTCGTCTGGATGGGAAAACCGGAAAACAGAACAAACAGCCCCCGAAGACAGGCGGCTACAGCTTTAGCCTTTACGGAGAGCGCTATGAGGGACTGATTCTGAAAAATATGATGCTGACGGTATTCAAAACCACGCTGCAACGCCATCCAGATCAATTGGACCTGCTTTTGGACAGCCTGCCCTGCCTGCGCGAGGGGATGACGATCAGTTCTAACGCACAGCCCACCACCTTCCGTGCCGGGGAGAACATCGAGGTGGCCGGTCGGAGCATCTCCATTGGCACTTCCCTGAACCAGGCCGCTGTCCGGCAGCACATGAAAAAACTGATGCAGTTGTGTAACGAACCCGAAGGGACCCTGGTGATTGACGGCGATGACTGCTGAGAGGAACTGCCATGACCTGTAAACAGTTGGAAACTCTGATTACCGACTCCCGCTTTCAGGAGCTGAAATTCCGCCAGGAGCGGACCAACGTCTTCACCATTGTGGGCCAGACCCATACGGAGCACTGGCACAGCTCCTTTATCAGCTGGCTTCTGGACTCCCATTCCTCCCTGCGGCTGGGGCACTTTCCCCTGGCCCGGCTGCTGAACCTGTACATGATAAAAAAGCCGGACTGCGGTTTTACCCTGCGGGACATTTACGCCTGGGATTTGGACGCGGTGCGCTTCTGCACGGAGAAGGACGCCTCTCACCAGGGGAAGAAGCGTTCCATTGATGTCTTCGGCGAGAGCGATGAGCTGATCCTGGTCATAGAGAACAAGGTGAACGCCCGGGAGAACTACAACAACTCCAGCCAGGGACAAACGATGGACTACTACAACTACGCCGAGTCGGTGAAGAAGCCGGGCCAGCGGACACTGTATTTTTTCATGACCGCAGACCAGAAGCAGACCTGCTATGCCGATATGTACGTTCAGGTTTCTTATCAGGAGATGTTCGACAATATCATATCCAAGTGCATGGTCCACCCCCAGGTCCCGGAGGACGGCCGGTATCTGCTGGAGCAGTACGCCGCCAATCTGCGGGAGACTGTGCGGGGCTCCAACACTCCCATGGCGCTGGTGAATGTGAACCTGTGCAAAAGTATCTATGACGACTATGCGGAGATTCTGGACGGTATCTTCCAGGCGGCCCAGGAGACGGATAGCCTGCGGAACAGCAGTGACCCTGCCTGCATGGCCTACGATCACTATCGGGATATTTTTGATGAGATTTTCCTCTCTGTAGATGAGAAGTATGGCTGTACCCCCAAGGCCCGGCTGCAGCGCCAGAGCATCAGCTTTACAGAGCTCTACCGCCGGGGCGCGGTGACAGACGGTATGATTTTCCGCATGACCTACGACGGCGAGAGCTACCAGGCCCGGACCGTCCTGGCGGACGATGGGCGCAGCTGTTACTTCCAAGTGCTGGACGAGCAGGGAAAGCCCTTTGTGAAGAACGGCCAGGTCGTGGGTATCTATGAAAATCCCTCCCAGGCTGGGGTGGACGTGATTAACCTGCGCCGGGAACAAAAGGGAATCACAGGCCGGGTCAAGACGCTGCGGGGGACCACCGTCTGGGTTAACGACAAGGGCCTTGGGATCAAAGACCTGATGGACCGCTATTAAAAGGAGGCGCCGCCTATGCCCGGAGCAGGAAAATTGCTGAAAAAGTGGATCCCCGCCCTGAGCGTCCTGCCCTTCCTGCTGGGAACTGTGGGGTATGTTCTGGCAGGGGAGCGAGTATTGGACGCGATGTATTTCAGCTTCAGCCTTTACTTTGTAAACCTGGTGTCGGACCATAACAATATCTTTGTGGAGGTTGCCCGGTGGACAGCGGCTTTGGTAACTACCGCTGCCATATTGTACGCGCTGAAACGGCTCTGGACCCATCTGCGCTGGATGGTGCTGTGTTTGGGGCGGGACAGTGTGGCGGTATACTGTGACAGCGAAGAGCGTGTGTGCTTTCCGGACGGGGAACACAATGTCATCTACCCGGGCCGGGAGTTCCGTCCTGGCGCCAAGTCCCATATCATCATGCTGGGGAGCGACGGTGAGAGCCTGGCTTTTTATGAGGCCAACCGGGACCGGCTGCGGGGCCATCCGGTGTACATCGGCTTGCGCGAATTGGACAGGGGCTATATGCGGGATGTTCCTGGTGTCACCTTCTACGATATTGATGGCGCTACGGCCAGGACGCTGTGGAAGTCCCTCCGGTTGTGGCGGCTGGGGAAGGAGCGCCTGACTGTGGTAATCTGGAGCGGCGGACATCTGGGGCAGAATATCCTGAATCACGGGCTGCTGCTGAACCTGTTTGCCCCAAATCAGGAGATTGCATATCACTTGGTAGGGGACACCACACTGTATCAGATCAGCCACAGGAAGTTCCTCTCCGGGAATGGGGATACGATCATCTTCCATGATATGGACAGCCCGTCGGCTTGGGAGGTGGTCCAGAAAGCGGATGTGGTGATTTTGGCAGAGGATGCCTCGGCGGAGCGGCTTCAGGCGTTGCGGATTGCCTGCGAAAAGGGAGCGGTGTATTATTATGCCCCCAAGGAGACCGATGTAGGGGCCTATCTGAAGTTTTCCGGTTTGTACGCCTTTGGGAAAGGACTATATACCGACGAGAATATCCGTGGTGAGGCGTTAATCCGGCAAGCCAAGGCCCAGCATTATGCCTACGCCCAAACATATGGTCATCTAGCGCCGGGGGAAACGGCAGACGAGATCTGGAAGAGGCTGGACGGGTTTACACAATGGACTAATATTTCTTCCACGGACTTTCAAGAGGTACTTCCAGATATTTTGGAGGCCCGCCCAGCCTTGACTCAGGAGATGTTAGCAAAGCTGGAGCACCTCCGGTGGTGCCGCTTCCATACCCTCAATGGCTGGCAGTACGGTATTCCGAAGAGCGGAAACCGGGATACGGAAAAGAAGCTTCATAAGTGTCTGTGCCCATACGAGGAGTTGGAGCCGAAGGAACAAGAGAAGGATTTGACGGTGGTCCGTCGGGCGCTTTCAGATAGGGATTGAGTGTGTGCCGCTGAGTTGTACAGAAAAATCCTCATTTGTATTTGATCATTGCAGCCGGATACAGGACAACAGGATATATCCCAACAAATGGGCTGTCGTTCATAATCCATATGTTAACTTAACCCTGATAAATAAAAGCACGATACCTCGAATTGAGAGGTATCGTGCTTTTCCTAATCCGTTTGCTCTTATGAAGAATCTCTGCTTTACAGCTTCCGTCTTGAACACAGGGAGAGCTTTTACCCGGGGTAGTCAAAGATAATGGGCCGCACCTCCGGGCTCAGAGCCTCCAGAGAGAAGCCCGCCGCCTGGTAGCCCTCAATGATTTCAGGCAGGGCCTGGACCATGTTGGTGTATCGCTTGCTGTCGTGGGCCAGAAGAATGATCCGCTGGGTCCCATCCAGATTGGACAGGGAATTTTTCACCAGCACCGAGGCGGAGGGGGTCTTCTTCACCGCCTCCCCGGTCTGCCGGTTCCAGTCGTAGTAGACAAAGCCCCGGCGGGTCATTTCACTGATGATCTCCTTATAGGTGGCGCCGTTGTAGGCGTTGACGCTGCCGCCAGGGAAGCGGAAGATCTGGGGGGCGACTCCGGTGGCCTCTAAAATCAGGTGGTACTCCTGGGCAAAGTCGTCCAGGAAGGCCTCCACCGAGGCGTAGACCTTGTTATAGTCGTGGGTGTAGCTGTGGACTCCGATGGTGTGGCCGGCGGCTACAATGTCCCGCATCCTCTGCTTGGCCTGCTCCGTTTCACCGCCCATCACGAAGAAGGTGCCTTTTGCGCCGTACTGCTCCAGAATCTCCAACACCTCCGGGGTGCGGGCGGAAGGGCCATCGTCAAAGGTGAGGTAGGCTGTTTTCCGGTCCTCCGCCGCATTCCACTCATGGGGCTGAGCGTACAGCTCGGGGTACAGGTCCTGATAGGCGGGGCGCTCCGGCTGGGGACCGGGGTCCTCCTCGGGGCTGTCCGCCTTCGGGGGGAGCACCTCGCCGGACTGGGGCGGCGGGGCGTCCATAGACTGGCGCAGCTGGTCCAGCTCGCTTTTTGTCCGCTCCAGACTTGTGCCCAGCACAACGGACAGGGAGGTGGGGATCAGAATAGCCAACAGCAGGAGGAAGACGGTCAGGGGACGCAGACGCTGTCCGCTCTCCGCCAAGCGGGAGGGCGGCCTTGTCCGGGGAGAGGCCGCCGTCTCCTGTTTCTCCAGGGGACGTTCATCCTCCAGCGGCTGGCCCAAAATGTTGTACTCCGTCATTTGTTCGCCTCCCTCTCCCTCAGTCGTCAAAATTCGACTTCAACGATAAAAGAGTACGCGCCTGACCGGCGCAAATATTATACTACACTTGTGGTGGATTACAGTCAAGTTACAGTACAGTTACAAAAGCCGCCACTTTTTTCTACGCAATAAAACCCCACCAGAAGTGGGGCTTTACTGCGCTATTTAATGCGAGCTCCGTCAATATACAGGGCCTTATCCTTGAAGTAGTTAACGGGGTCAACCCGGCTTCCGTTGACCCGGATCTCGAAGTGGAGGTGGTTGCCGGTGGAGCGGCCGGTGGTGCCCACATAGCCGATGGTGTCCCCCTGCTTTACGGTTTGCCCCTTGCTGCAGCCCCGTTTGCTCATGTGGGCGTAGAGAGTGCTGGTGCCGTCGCTGTGGGCGATGAGCACATAGTTCCCGAAGGACCAGTAGCTGCCGCTGCCTTTCTCCGAGGTAATCACCACGCCGCTCTTGGCTGCATAGATGGGCGTCCCTGCCGGGGCAGGAATATCAATCCCCGAATGCTTGCCATATTTGCCGGTGACGGGGTGCTTTCGGTTGCCATAGAGGGAGGAGAGCTTATTGTAGCTGGCGGCCAGGGGCCACATAAAGCCGGACTCGCTTTTTACTTGGGAAATCTGGGCGGCGTACTCCTTCTCCTTGGCCTTGATCTGGGCATCCAGCTCCTTGGCGGCCTTGTTCAGCTCCGTTTCCATGGCCTCCAGCTGGTCCTCCTGGCTCTTGATCTCGCTGATGAGCTTGTCCACCTCGGCCTCCTGATCCTTCAGCTCCTTCTGAGCGGACTGCTGCTCCGCTTTGACGGCCTCCTGCTCAGCCTGGGCCTCCTCCAAGGCGTTCTTCTCCACCTTGACTCGCTCTTGAAGGGCCACCAGATCGTCCATGACCTGGTTGTCATACTCGATGATCTCCTCGATCATCATATAGTTGTCCAGCAGTTCTGAGAAGTTGCTGGAGGAGAAGAGGATGGACCAGTAGGAGGTCTCGCCCTGCTCCTCCATGTACCGGATGCGGCGGCAGAACAGGTCGTACTGGGCCGCCTCGTCCGCCTCCGCCTGAGCCAGCTCGCCGGTCTTCTGAACGATGAGCTGGTCGTACATATCGATTTGAGCATTGATATTATCTATCTCCTGCTGGATGACGTCAATCTGGCTCTCCAACAGCTCCTTTTTCGTCATGGCGCTGTTTTTGTCCGACTGGACCGCCTTCAGCTGAGCCTGAATATCCTTTTTCTGACTGGCCAGCTTACTGGCGTCCCCTTTGAGGGCGTTAATTTCCGCCTGGGTGACGGCGGAGGAATCGATCACCAGCTCCTGCCCGGTGAGGGGCAGCAACACAGCCAGAGCCAGTGCCAGACTGATGAGCCGCCGGAACAGTTTTCCCTTGTTTTTCATGTGTGCCTCCTATCACCGGAACATCATAAAGATATTGGCCACAAAAGGCAGCAGCATCAGCAGCGCCAAAAATCCGGCCATAATGGACATCAACAGCTTTTGTCTCTTCTGTCGCTTCATGGTGCAGCCTCCTTACACTTGCAGGAATTTCCGAATGGCGAACAGGGAACCGCCTACGCCGATGAATGCACCCACCCCGCAGAACACGGCCAGAATGGTGGGGGCCATGGACTGGTAGCTGATGATGGTCACCAGAGACAGGCCATTGCCCTGGATGGCGAATTTAGCCACCGCCTGATACAGCCCCCACTGGACAAAGAATGCCACCAGCGCCCCAGTAAGTCCCAGCAGCATCCCCTCCACCACGAAGGGCCATTCAATGAAGCCGTCGGTTGCGCCGCACATCTTCATAATGGCGATCTCCTCCCGGCGGTAGAAGGTGGCCAGCTTGATGGTGTTGGCAATGATGAACAGGGAGATGACCAGCAGCATTCCCACCAGCACCATGGCTACGCCGGTGGCGATGTTGCGCACTAGTACAAAGCCGTTGGCAATGTCAATGGCGGCGCGGACATCGCCCACCCCCTCCACCGCCTCCAGAGCCTCCTTGGTCTGGGCCATCAGCTCAATATCCACCACGTGGACCCGATAGCGGTGGCGAAGAGTCTCGTCAGGCAGGTCGGCCAGCAGGGTGTTGTTCTCCCGCTTGGCCTTGAACTCCTCCATGGCCGCGTCGTTGGTGACAAAGGTGAGCTGCGACACGTTGGGCACCTGGGCCAGGGTGGACTGGAGGAACCTGGCCTGCTCCTCGGTGAGGCTTTCGTCTATGTAGACCACCATCTCGTTTTCGTTTTCCAGGTCTCCCAGCATATTGTCCAGGTTCACTGCCAGCAGGGTAAAGGAGCCCATAATAATCAGGCAGGCCACAATCATGCACACGGCGGCAAAGGACATAAAGCCGTGGGTAAAAATGGAGTGGAAGCCCTCACTGATGTAGTATCCCGCGTCAAATCTTCTCGACATTGTAGTAACCGCCCATCTCGTCGCTGATCATGCGTCCGTTTTCAATGGTCACCACCCGCTTGTTGAAGCGGTTGACCAGATTTCGCTCGTGGGTGACCACCAGAACAGTGGTGCCCAGCTCGTTGATGCGCTCCAGCAGCATCATGATTTCCAGGGACCGCTGGGGGTCCAGGTTTCCGGTGGGCTCGTCGGCGATAATCATGCTGGGGTTGTTCACCAGCGCCCGGGCGATAGCCACACGCTGCTGCTCGCCGCCGGAGAGCTGCCCGGGGTACCGGTCCCCCTTCTGGTCCAGGCCCACCAGCTGGAGCACATAGGGGATGCGCCGGCGCAGCTCCCGGTTGGAGGCGCCGATGGCCCGCATGGCGAAGGACAGATTTTCATAGACTGTCTTCTTCTCAATCAGCCGGAAGTCCTGGAAGATGACCCCCAGGGTCCGGCGCATTTTGGGGACCTGCCGGGGGGTTATGTTGGTCAGGTTGAAGCCGTTGACCATCACCCGGCCCTCGGTGGGGGCGATTTCCGCCGTAATCAGCTTGATGACGGTGGATTTGCCGGAGCCGGAAGGGCCCACCAGGAAGACAAATTCCCCATCGTCAATGCGGATATTGACCCCCTTCAGGGCCTTAGTGCCGTTGTCATATTCTTTATATACATCTATAAGACGTATCATAGTGCGCTCCGCTCCTCCGCTCAGCCAATATTTCTCTGTGAACCGGCCGGGGACCTCAAGACTCCAGTGTAGCACAGAACGGGTTTTCTGTAAACAAATAATCTGTGAACAATTTGTGTTCCATTTTATGGGAGCCTTTGGCCGCCTTTTACCGCTTTGTCATTTTTGTAACCTAATTGTAACTTGTTTTCCGAGAAATAGCAAGGGGAAATTTGTGATTTTCCTGCATAAAAAACGCCGCCCGTCGGGCGGCGCAGTTGGTTATTGGTCCTCAAGCAGCTTGCTCAGCTCGGCCATAAAGGTGTTGATGTCTTTAAACTGGCGGTAGACCGAGGCGAAACGGACATAGGCCACCTCGTCCAGCTTTTTCAGCCGCTCCATTACCAGCTCGCCAATCTGGGCGGAGCTGACCTCCCGGTCCATCTGGTTCTGGAGGGCCTGCTCAATCTCGGTCACCAGACCCTCCATGGCCTGGTAGGTGACGGGCCGTTTCTCGCAAGCTCGGATGACACCGCTGAGTACCTTGCTGCGGTCGAAGCTCTGGCGGCTGCCGTCCTTCTTGACCACCATCAGTGGCAGACTCTCCATGGTCTCGTAGGTGGTGAACCGCTTGTGGCAGGACAGGCACTCCCGGCGGCGGCGGATGCTGGCCCCCTCGTCGGCGGGGCGGGAGTCCACCACCTTGCTCTCCAGAAAACCGCAGTAGGGACATTTCATGGCACATACCTCCTATTGTGTTTGGGGGTGTTATCTTCCAGATTATAACACAACATGGGCGGTTACGCAAGGATTAAAACTCCCAGTCCTCCAGGCTGTCCGCATAGGGGGCGGCGTACCCCCAGCGTCCCTCCTTCCATACCATTCCCTCGCCGGAATAAATCCGCTGGCGGCCGTATTCGTCAAAATATACCGCTGCCTCATGATATTCACAGCCGGGCTCCAGGACAACCTCCTGTCTCCGGTACCAGCCGGTCTCCTCCTGCTCTGTTCCGCGGCTTAGCACCTTATAAGTGCCCTTTTCATACCAGCAGACCAGCTTCCGGTCCCGGAACAGGCCTACCCGGATATCCATGCCGGTCAGGTTCTGGTCCCCAGTGTCCGGGTTGATCACCGTCGTCGGAGGATATGTGCCGTCGTTGGCGGGCAGTACATTGTCATACTCGCCACTCCAAAGCATCGTTTCGAGATAGAGATCCGGGAAGGTATCGGTGTACAGGTTGTAAAAGTCGTTCAGCCACTGGGTCTCCCTCCTGCCGTCGGTGACAAAGACCACCGACAGATCGATCTGGTCCGTGAGGGGGCAAGTGATCTGCCCGGTGAAGGAGTGGTCCGCGCCCACCTCAATGGGGGCCTCCATCACATCCTTGCCGCTGTTGGCCACAAAGAAGGCGCTCATTCCCTCCACATAGGTCTTGGGCACCACCTGTACGTCAAAGGTGGCGGTGTTGGCAGTCAAATCGGTGGAGGCCAGCTCTGCGGACCACTCGGCGGTCAGCGTGTTCTGGCTCTTCAGAATGCTCTCAACCCGGCTGGCGATGGAGTTGATTTGCAGGTCCACCGAGTAGGAGACCTTTTCAATAGAGCTGGTCAGATTGGCGTAGCGCCGGTCCATCTCCTTCATCTTGTGGTTGGTCCCCACCAGGAGGGCCAGCATAATGCCGCACATGGCGAAGAGAACGCGCACCGACCACTTGTCCCACACCGATTTACGGGGGGTGGGCTGGTACCGGGACAGGACCTCCTCCACCAGCCGCTCCTGGTCCTGGCTGGTCCGCTCCGGCGCAAACTCCTCCACACCCAGCAGCCAGCCCACCGGGACGGAGAATATCCTGCTTAATGTAATCAGCTTGTCGATTTCAGGCAGGGAGGCGTCCGACTCCCACTTGTAGATGGCCTGCCGGGACACCCCCAGCTGTTCCCCCAGGCCCTCCTGAGACAGACCCAGTTCCTTTCGCTTCTGTGCGACGCGCTGTCCCAATGTCATGGCGCTCACGCTCCTTTCATCTCCAGACTACCACCGAAAAGGGTCCAACCGCCACCAACTGGGGCTTATTTTTTGTCAACCCACGGTTTACATGGAGGAAATGGGGCCGGATTTTGGCAGCTCCGGCAGGGTGGTGTCCCACTCCTCCTGAAATTCTGTCATCATAGCCCAGTACCGCTTGGGCATATGAGTCATACGACATTTTGGATTGGTTCGGCCCTCGATGGCAATGGTGTGATAGAAGGCCCGCCACAGCTTCCGATAGGTCAGCTCCTCCTCGCCGGCGGGCCCCATGGAAAAATCCTCCACCGGCAGAATGGCCCAGCCCTTGGGACCGGGGCGGTGGAGCAGGACCTGGCTGTGGGTGCGGTCGTGGAGGAGGAAATTTTCCTGGGGAAATCGCCCGCAGAAGTGGGGCCGCAGCAGGGGGAGCACCTGATTTTTCGGCTCAATCTCCCCCACCAGGACCCCGCCGCAGTCAGAGAAGCGGACGAAGCCGGTGTACTGGTGGGCCTCGTGCTCCAGGCGCCACACCGCCTTGCGCAGCCGGTCCACTACGGGGTCGGTCAGGTCCCGAAGGAGTACCGGCCCCCGCTGGTAGCCCTGCCGGATGAGCCGCCACAGCCACAGCTCCCGGTCGGGCAGACAGGTGAGGAAGCCCCGGGTCACCATCTCCTGCCCGTCCTGCCCGAATTTGACGGCGAAGGAGCGGTAGACCCTCCGGGCGTGGGCCTGGTCGGTCACCACGGTGCGCAGGGGGTAGAGAGAGCAGCACATATCCTCCGGGCGGCGGAACTCCACCGGCTCCTCCCGGTTGACATAACAGTCAAATACGCAGGAGAGAAAGCCGGCAAAGGAGCCGTCATACTGGCAGCAGATCTGGGTCCAGGACATGGGACCACCTCCCCTTGGAATAGAACTAATGTACTAAAATTATACCAGAAAAACCGCCGCTGTCAAGAGGAATTTATCTCCTGACGCGGCGGTTTGCAGGCTTAGCGGAAGTAGACCAGCGGGTCCTGGGGGGCGGCGGCCTTCTCCACGCTCTGGGCATAGAGGACAACC
The DNA here is from genome assembly GCF_009911645.1 of Pseudoflavonifractor sp. 60. Taxonomy (GTDB): domain Bacteria; phylum Bacillota; class Clostridia; order Oscillospirales; family Oscillospiraceae; genus Lawsonibacter. The sequence continues at coordinate 1,244 of NZ_QWKI01000183.1, read as the reverse complement.
CCCTCGTCCTCATAGACGTCAGCGTGCTCCCACTTGATTTCAGCGGTTACAGTGATCCACTCCCCCTTGCGCAGGGAGCGGGCTTTGTCATACTTGCACAGGAAGCCGAAGAAGCGGATGTCCTCCACACAGCAGGTCATGGCGTTGCGGCCCGGGACAAAGTTCCCCCGGGGCAGCTTCATCCCGGTCATAGCCTGAGCTTTGTAGGTGATGGTCTTGCCCACATAGCGCTCCGGGTGCTCCTGAATGTCCAGGTACCAGATGCCGTAGTCGGCGTCCTCCAGGGTGATGCGGGGCTCCTCCAGGGAGTAGGGGAGGATGTCCTCCACCTCCAGCTCCTCGCCCTTGATGTCCTCAAACACGATCTCGCACATCCGGTTCACCGCCCGGACCGACCGCTTCCAGCCGGCCAGGGGCATATCTTCCGTACACCGGTTGAAGAGGACCATGTCCGCATTGGATACCATGTCAATAAACATGGACTGCATATTTTTCAGATACATCTCGAAGGTGGAGCCGTCCACCACATGGATGGCCTGGTACAGTCCCCAGGTGCGGGGCAGCCGCAGATCCGCCAGCAGCTGGCCGGGCCACATACCGTTGTACTCCAGCAGGACCCGCTCAGGCTGATAGCGGCGGTCCACCTCCTTGAGAAATTCGGTGTTCAGCTGCTCCTGGCTCTCAATGGGGACCAGGCGGCAGTTGCGGTGGGACAGCTGCTGCTGGTCGTACTCCTCCTCGCCGTCCTCGCACATGAGCAGAACGGTGCGCTGGCCGTCGTTGAAGTAGTCCATATTCAGCGTGTCAGTGAGCAGGGTCGTCTTGCCGCTGTCCAGAAAGCCGGTAATCAAATACAAGGGAATCCGTGAATCGGGCATTGTCGTTCACCTCATTACGCCAGCAGAAACAGCTTTTCCAGCTGCTCCTCTTTCAGGTCGGAGCCGATGACGCACAGACGGCCGGTGTAGTCGGCGGAGCCCTCCCGAATCTGGAACTCCTCGGGCACCAGGTCGAAGTGGAGCCAAGTGGTCCCGTCCGCGCAGGGGACCATGCCCTTGGCCCGGAGGATCACGCCGTAGTCCTGGGTCATTGCCAGAGCAGACAGGGCCTCCTGGAGCTCCTCCCGGCTGTAGGTCCGAGGTGTCTCCCGGCCCCAGGAGGTAAACACCTCGTCGGCGTCGTGGTGATGGTGGCCGCAGCAGGCGTCGCAGTCACAGTCCGGCCCATGGTCATGATGATGCTCA
>NZ_QWKI01000182.1 GCF_009911645.1 Pseudoflavonifractor sp. 60 | reverse complement strand
TCATGGTGGTGCTCGTGGTCATGGTGGTGCTCGTGGTCATGGTGGTGCTCGTGGTCATGGTGGTGCTCGTGGTCATGATGGTGCTCGTGGTCATGGCCGTGCTCGTGGTCATGGTGGTGCTCATGGTCATGGTCGTGTCCATGATGCGCGTGCTCAATCTCCTCCATCAGCTCATGGGCCAGGTCGTGGCCGCCCTCCATAGCGGAGAGGATCTGTCCACCGGTGAGCTGGTCCCAGGGAGTCGTGAGGATGGCAGCCTTGGGATTTTTCTCCCGCAGGAGGGCCACCGCCTTGTCCAGCTTGGCCTGGTCGATGTTCTGGGTCCGGGAGAGAATGATGGCGCAGGCGTGTTCCACCTGGTCGTTGAAGAACTCGCCGAAATTCTTCATGTAGACCTTGGCCTTGGCGGCGTCCACTACAGTCACAAAGCTATTGAGGTGGAGGTCGGGGGACTCGGCCTGTACCCGTTCCACGGCGGCCACCACGTCGGACAGCTTGCCCACGCCGGAGGGCTCGATGACGATGCGGGCGGGGGCGTAGTCGTCCAGCACCTGTTTCAGCGCCGTGCCGAAGTCGCCTACCAGGGAGCAGCAGATGCAGCCGGAATTCATCTCAGTGATTTCCACACCGGCGTCCTTGAGGAAGCCGCTGTCAATGCCAATCTCGCCGAACTCGTTCTCAATGAGGACAATTTTCTCCCCCTTGAAGCTCTCGTCCAGCAGCTTTTTAATCAGCGTGGTCTTGCCCGCCCCTAAAAATCCCGAAATAATGTCAACTTTAGTCAATTTGCTCAACCCTTTCTTGAAACTTTTCCCTGTGTTCTTCTGAGAATGTTCAAAAGAACTGAATTTTTATTCTAAAATCAAGTTATAATGCTATCTTCTCCCCCTGTCAAGGGGGAGAAGATAGAAAAATGTAAAAAAGCTGTGAAGTTTAGAGGTGTCATTGAGAAGCAGCGGCTGTTATATAAGCGCAGAGAAAAAACGAAGTTTTTTCCGAAAGTTTTTCTTTGCTTCGTTCTTTTTTCAAAAAGAAAGAAGAAGGAAGAGAAGTTTAAGGCCAAATAATGCAGGTGTTCTCCATGAGGCGGCAGATGAGGGCGGCGGCCATTTCACGGGTTCCGGGGTCGCTGGGGGTGGGGCCGTCCAGAAGGACCTCCAGGGCGTCCAGGTTGCGGGCGGGAATCTGGGCCCACTGGTCAAAGTCCTGGAACTGGACCGACTCCTCCAGCAGGAGGGGCTCCCGGTTGAGGAAGTCGCCGTCGATGCTGGCCCAGGCGGCCACCTTGGAGAGAATCGTTACCATCTCCTGATAGCTGACGGTGTCGTCGGGGTCGAAGCGGCCGTCGCTGTAGCCGGAGATAAAGCCCATGTCGGACATTGCAAAGACAGAATCGGCAAACCAGCTGTCGGGGGACACGTCGGAAAATCTGGCGCGGACGGTCTCCGGGGCGGGCAGGTCCAGGGCGGCGGCCACCATAGTGCAGAACTGGGCCCGGGTGATTTGATCGGCGGGGTGGAAGCCTCCATCCTCATAGCCAGAGAGGATGCAGTAAGCGCTCAAGGTGTCAATCTCGCGGGCGTAGAGGCTGTCCGCCGTGTCGGGCAGGGTGCGGGGGTTGAAGCTCAGCTTGCTGGTCTTGGCGGCCTGGGCGGGAGTGACCTGGGTCCAGGTCTGGGAGCCGGAGCCCTGATACAGCGCGGCGGAGGGGGGCAGTGCCTCCAGCAGCTCGGTGAAGGCGTCCTTGTACTCCTCGCTCACCGCCTGGGCGCCGTCAATATAAAAGGTATGGGAGGAGAGCTCCAGCTTCCAGTTCCCCTGGGCCCGGGCCGGCTTGGGGCTGGTGAGGAGCATGGCGGCGGCCTGGGTGTTGTCCGGGGAGATGAGCAGGGTGGGCAGCACGCCAACGATGTGGTTGGTGGCCCCATCGGGGGAGAAGAAGCGGTAGGCGGTCACCTTCATAGCCTCTCCATTCTCCATAATATCGGTGTTGGTCTCGTCGAAAATCAGCTGGGCGGTGCCCTTTCCGAAGGTGCGCTGGCCCACAGCGATACCTGCCTGATAGGCGCGCATATCAGCGGTAAACAGCTCCGCGCCGCTGGCAGAGCTCTCGCTGGTGAGGACGATCACCGGCTTGTCCGTCAGGTCGGGGAAAGCATCGGAGGTGTAATTGCGCTGATAGCGGCCGGAGCCGTCCCGGTAGTAGAGCATCACGCCGCCCCCGGTGAAGAAGCTGGAGGTAAGGGCGGTTGCGGTGCTGCCGCCGCCGGGATTGGAGCGCAGGTCCACGACCCAGACGGAGGCTTCGCTTTCCAGGTCGGACAGGGCCTCCTGGAAGAGCATGGGGGTGGTGGCGCCGAAGCTGATGCAGTCGATATAGCCCGCCCCGCCCCGCAGCTCATGGGTTACAATGGGGATCTGTACCTCACGGCGGGTAAGGGTGAAGTCCAGCAGCTGGCCGTTCCGGCGGACGGTGATGGTGATCTGACTGCCCTCCGGCCCCGCCACCGGAACCCGGGGGTCCATATCGGCGGTGAGCTCCACTCCGTCCACCGCGACCAGCACGTCGCCGGCCAGGACGCCCGCCTCCAGGGCGGGGGAATTGGGCAGAATGGAGACGATGAGGTAGCCGTCATTGTAGTCCACCTCCACCGCCGCGCCAATGCCGGTCACCTCCTGACCGTTGACGATCTCGTTAAAGGTCTGGTACTGCTCAGCGTCCATATAAATGGTGTAGGGGTCGCCCAGGGCCTCCAGAATTGCATCCAGAGAGTCCAGCTCCAGCAGCTCGTCGGGGATGCCGTCCACGTAGACCTGCCGGAGCAGCTCCTTGGCGTCCTCCAGCTCCAGAGCGGAGGCGGGGACCAAAGCCAGCGAGAGAGTCAGGCACAGGGCCAGCAGTGCGGAAATTGTTTTTTTCATGTTGTTCTCCTTTGCGATGGTTGTTTGTCTCTATGCTCCACACGCCGGACGCGCACAGACGCCCGGCGTGGTGAAGTTTTACAGCTTGGGGGTGCGGAAGGCCATCTCCTCCCGCTTGGGACCGGTGGATACCATGGTGATGGGGGTTTCAATACGCTGCTCCAGGAAATCCACATAGGCTCGGGCGTTGGCGGGGAGGGCGCGGTAATCGGTGCAGCCCCGAATGTCCTGCTTCCAGCCGGGCAGGGTCTCGAAAACCGGCTTGGCCCGCAGCAGGGCGGGGGTGGTGGGGAAGGAGCTGGTGACAGTCCCGTCAATCTCGTAGCCGGTACACACAGGAATCTCGTCCAGGTAGCCCAGCACGTCCAGACAGGTGAGAGCCGCCTGGGTCGCCCCCTGGACCATGCAGCCGTATCTGGTGGCCACTGTGTCGAACCAGCCAACCCGGCGGGGGCGGCCTGTGGTGGCGCCGAACTCTCCGTGGTCCCCGCCCCGGCGGCGCAGCTCGTTCCCCGCTTCGCCGGTGACCTCGCTGACAAAGGGCTCAGTCTGGGAGCCCACGCAGGAGGAGTAGGCTTTGGTGACGCAGATGACGTCCTTCACGGCGGTGGGCGGCACGCAGGCCCCCACGCAGCCGTAGCCGGCCACGGTGTGGGAGGAGGTGGTCATGGGGAAAATGCCCAAATCCGGGTCCTTCATGGAGCCCAGCTGGCCCTCCAGCAGGATGGTCTTCCCCTCCTTCAGGGCCTGGTGGATGAAGGTCACCGTGTCCCCCACGTAGGGGCGGAGCTTCTCCCTGAGCACCAGAAGCTGGTCCATGATCTCATCCGCGCTGACAGGGGGTTGGTGGTAGAGGTGCTGGAAGAGGACGTTTTTCAGCTCCACCGCCGCCGTCAGCCGCTCCCGCAGGATGGCCTCGTCGAAGAGGTCGCAGACCTGGATACCCGTCTTGGCGTACTTGTCGGAGTAGAAGGGGGCGATGCCGCTCTTGGTGGAGCCGAAGGCCTTGCCCCCCAGACGGGCCTCCTCATAGGTGTCCTGGAGGATGTGGTAGGGCATGAGCAGCTGGGCCCGGTCGGAAACCAGCACCTTGGGAGCGGGGACCCCCTGGCTGGTGACCTCCTCCAGCTCGTGGGCCAGCTTGGCGATGTCCAGGGCCACGCCGTTGCCGATGACGTTGGTGACGTGGGGGTAGAACACGCCGGAGGGGAGTGTGTGCAGGGCAAACCGGCCATAGTCGTTGATGATGGTGTGGCCGGCGTTGGCGCCCCCCTGGAAGCGGATGACAACATCCGATTGGCTGGCAAGCATATCGGTGATCTTGCCCTTGCCCTCGTCGCCCCAGTTGGCGCCTACGATTGCTTTTACCATATTTGTTACCTCCGGAGACCGGGATTCGCAGCCCGGCGGGGTCTGCCTTTTCCAGTCCGCCTGTAACGGGGCTATTATACCCCCTTTTTTTCCCTGTTGCAAGGGGAAATCCAGGGCCGCCGCCAGAAAAATGTCTCCCAACCCCGCAACAGGGGGTGGGAGACAGAAAAGTCCGCGTATCAGGTCTTTTTATTCTTTTGATAGATGATATTCAGCCCCTTGAGCAGCAGGTCCCGCTCCAGGCGTATCTCCCGGCGGCACAGAGGGACCACAAACTGGGCCATGCCGCCGGTGGCCACTACGGTAGTGGAAAAGCCCAGCTCCTCCTCGACCCGGTCCAGCATTCCGTCCAGCATGGCGGCGGTGCCATACATGATGCCGCTGCGCATACAGTCCACCGTGTTCTTGCCGATGACCCGCCGGGGGCGGTCCAGGCTGATGCCGGGGAGCTGGGCGGTGCGGGAGGTGAGGGCGTCCATAGAGATGCGCACGCCGGGGATGATGCAGCCCCCTAAGTAGGTGCTCCCCTTGCCCACCACCTCAATGGTGGTGGCGGTGCCCAGGTCCAGCAGGGTGAGGGGGGGCTCATACTCCGCCAGGGCGGCCACGGCGATGACAATGCGGTCGCTGCCCACCTGGGAGGGGGAGTCCATTTGGATGTTCAGCCCGGTTTTCAGGCCGGGTCCCACCACCATGGGCCGCTTGCCGATGACCTTGATCACCCCTGTGCGCACCGAGTTGAAGACGGGCGGCACCACTGAGGAGATGATGCAGTCCTCCACATCCTGTGGAGCGACGTCAAAGAGGCTGAGCATACTTTTGATCTCCGCCCCGTACTGGTCAGAGGTTTTGATTCGGTCGGTGGCGATGCGGGCCTCAAAGGCGATTTCCCCGTCTTTGATGCCGCCGATGACGATGTTGGTGTTGCCGATGTCAATTGCCAGGAGCATAAGGGGTCACCAAACTCTCTGTATCAATTTAAATATTTGCATTTGCCTGGGGCCGCAGGGCTGGAACATGGAGCAGCGCCTTACCGATGGCGGTGACCAGAATAGCGGCAGCGACAGCCTCGGCCACGCCGGAGGTTCCAACGACTCCCATTATCAGGCCCAGCACGGCCTCCATGGCTACGTTTTTCAGCGCGGCGTACTCAGGCCGCAGCAGAACATAGATGCTGCCCATGACCAGTACGGTATTGGTCAGCGCCCCAGCCACGCCCACGATGGGCAGGGCGGCGAAGTCGTTGACCTTGAGCTTTTTCAGGCCGATCCACAGCCAACCGGATACTACGCCGATTAAGATGCGGCAGCCCAGGGCGATCCAAACGGCCTTCACCGCGCCGGATGCACCGCTGGTCTCTGCGGCCAGAACCGGGGAGAAGGCGAAAGACAGGGCGCTGGGGGTTACGGTATTGGTCCAGATGGAGCAGATGCCGAATACGCCGCCCAGGATGCCGCCTGCCAGAGGGCCAAGGACTACTGCGCCGATGATGACCGGGATATGCAGGGTGGTAGCCTTGATGAAGGGCAGGGGGATGAGACCAATGCCGGTCATCTGGAGGACCAGTTGGAGGGCCACAAATAGGGCCACACCCACCAGCCAACGGGTGTCATGCTTGCGAGTTTTCATAAAATTACCTCCTGCTGCCGCTCCGCCACATGCGGATGCAGCGCAATATTTAAGAGGGCGAGGACGTGCCCCGTCCTCTCAGCGGCTTATTATACAGGATAGCGGCGGAATATGCAAGAAAAAACTTTACGGCTTTACAGGCGAAAAAGAAGAGGGTATAATAGAGGAAAAAAGTTCCGGCGCGGAACAGGGACGAAGCGGTTAAGGAGGAAACCATCATGTTAAAGGGAAAAACCATTTTGCTGGGCGTCACAGGGGGGATTGCGGCCTACAAGGCGGCGGCGCTGGCCTCGGCGCTGGTGAAGCAGCACGCCCAGGTGGAGGTGGTGATGACCGCCCATGCGACCCAGTTTATCGCCCCCCTCACCTTTGAGCAGCTTACCGGCCGCCGCTGTATGGTGGACACCTTTGACCGGAACTTCTCCCACCAGGTGGAGCACATCGCCCTGGCCGACCGCACCGACCTGGTGATGATTGCCCCCGCCACCGCCAACGTGTGCGCCAAGCTGGCCCACGGGCTGGCCGACGATATGCTCACCACCACCGTACTGGCCTGCACCTGCCCCAAGCTCGTCGCTCCGGCCATGAACACCAAAATGTTTGAAACCCCCGTGACTCAGGACAATCTGGATATCCTCCGCCGGTATGGCTGGGAGGTGATTGCCCCCGCCTCGGGCCGGCTGGCCTGCGGAGCGGTGGGGGCGGGCAAGCTGCCGGAGCCGGAGGACCTTCTCCAGTACATTCTGCACGTTCTTGCCCTGCCCCACGACCTGGAGGGGAAGAGGGTGTTGGTCACCGCTGGTCCTACCCAGGAGGCGTTGGACCCGGTGCGCTATCTCACCAATCACTCCACTGGGAAGATGGGCTATGCCCTGGCAAGAATCGCCATGCTCCGGGGGGCGGAGGTGGTCCTGATCTCCGGGCCCGCCGCCATTGCGCCGCCACCCTTTGTGGAGGTGGTGGAGGTGACCTCCGCCCAGGATATGTTTGAGGCGGTGGCCGCCCGGCAGGAGTGGGCCGACTTCGTCTTCAAAGCCGCCGCCGTGGCCGACTATACCCCTGCCCAGTACGCCGACGACAAGCTCAAAAAGAAGGAGGGCGATCTGTCCATCCCCCTGCGCCGCACCCAGGATATCCTAAAATACCTGGGGGAGCACCGCCGCCCGGGACAGGTGCTGTGCGGCTTTTCCATGGAGACGCAGAATATGCTGGAGAACAGCCGGTCCAAGCTGGAGAAGAAAAAGGTGGATATGATCTGCGCCAACAATTTGAAGGTGGCGGGGGCGGGCTTCGGCACCGATACCAATGTGATGACGGTGATTACCAAGGCGGGTGCGGAGGAGCTGCCCCTCATGTCCAAGGAGGAGGTGGCCGGGCGAATCCTTGACATTGCTGTGGGGCTTATGATATGAAGTAAGTTCCCCCGTCCCGCTGAATTTTTTAAATACCCCTTGACAAAGGTCCGAAATCAGACTACAATGGCGGAAGTCTGATTTCGGACTTTTTATTTTGTGGAGGAACTGCCATGGACTTTTCATACTTTAACGAGGAGTACAACCGCCTGTACAAGGAGGAGGACAACCTGTATCACCGGCTGGCCAGGCACTTCGGGCTGTCCGACTCCGCCTTTTGGATCCTGTACACCCTGGAGGCGGCTCAAAAGCCCCTCACCCAGACCGAGCTGTGTGAGTATCTCTCCCTGAGCAAGCAGACCATCCACTCCGGCTTAAAGCAGCTGGAGGGGGAGGGGCGCCTCTGCCTGTCCAGCGGACCGGGGCGCAACAAGTATATCCATCTTACCGAGGCGGGCCAGGACTTGGTCCGGCGCACCGCCCGCCCGGTTTTGGAGCTGGAGGAACAGGCCTTTCTCGGCATGGAGGAGCAGGCGCAGGATAGCTTGCTGGCCCTGCACCGCCAGCGTCTGGAGCTGCTGCTCCGGCAGGCGGAACGAATTTTTCAAAATGTCCAGGAGGAGTAAGTTTTTATGCAAATCCAACTGTCCGATCACTTTACCTATGGCAAGCTGCTGCGCTTTACCCTGCCCTCCATAGTGACCATGATCTTCACCTCCATCTACAGTGTGGTGGACGGCCTGTTTGTGTCCAACCTGGTGGGGGAGCTGGCTCTGTCGGCGGTGAATATTATCTTTCCGGTTTCCATGATTTTTGCGGCCTTCGGCTTTATGCTGGGCTCTGGAGGCAGTGCCATTGTGGCCCGCACCATGGGGGAGGGCAAGCCGGAGCTGGCCAACCGGTACTTTACCATGATTATCCTGTGTGTGGTGGGGCTGGGTACGGTGTTTTCCGTTGTGGGCGCCCTGCTGATTGAGCCGATCGCCCGTCTGGCCGGGGCCAGTGAGCTGCTGATGGACGGCTGCGTTTCCTATGGCCGAATCCTGCTGGGAGGCACGGTGGCTTTTATGCTGCAGATGTCCTTTCAGGTGTTCTGCGTGACGGCGGAGCTGCCCAAGATGGGGCTGGCCGTCTCTCTGGCCTCGGGGGCCACCAATATTGTTATGGACTATGTCCTCATTGCCCTGTGTGATATGGGCATTGCCGGGGCAGCCTGGGGGACGGTGCTCAGCTATGTGGTGGGTGGCGGTCTGCCTCTGCTCTACTTTTTGAGGCCCAAAAGGGGCAAACTGCGGCTGTGTCACACCCGGCTCTACCCCAGAGAGCTGAAAAACGCCTGTGTCAACGGGTCCTCTGAGCTGATGAGCAACCTGTCCGCCTCGCTAATCAGTGTGCTGTACAATCTCCAGCTCATGCGCCTGGTGGGGGAGTCGGGAGTGGCGGCCTACTCGGTGATGATGTATGTGGATTTCGCCTTTGCGGCGGTCTTTTTGGGTTTCTCCATGGGGGTGGGGCCAGTCATCAGCTTCCACTTCGGGGCGGATAACCGGGAGGAGCTGAAGGGACTGCTGCGCAGAAGTCTTACGGTGATTTTCATCTGTTCCCTGGCTATGGTGGCCCTGTCTGAGCTGCTGGCCCGGCCCCTAGCCGCTGCTTTTGTGGGCTACAGTCCGGCGCTGATGGACATGACCGTCCACGGCTTCCGGATCTTCGCCCTGAGCTATCTGTTTGTGGGCTTTGGCATCTTCGGCTCCGGACTGTTCACCGACCTGTGCAACGGCTTTGTGTCGGCGCTGATCTCCTTCCTGCGTACCTTCCTGTTCCGGGGCGGGATGGTATTCCTCCTGCCCCTGGCGCTGAAGCTGGACGGTATCTGGCTGGCGGTGGTGGTGGCCGACGGCCTGGGGGCGGTGGTGGCTCTGGCGCTGATCTGGAGCAACCGGGAGCGGTACCACTATTTACCATAACCGGGCTTCCCTCCCCTGGAGGGAAACATTTTTGCACCTCACCCCCTCAAAAGCGCACCCTGGGGGGACGGCCCTTGCTATTTCCTGTCGCTTTTGATACTCTGATCATGTCCATGGACAGGAGGTGCGCCTATGAAAATCACAGTGGAACACGCCGGAGTGACAGAGAACGAGGTCATCCTGCGGTGCCCGGACCTGGACGAGGAGATGCTGGGGGTCCTGTCCCTGCTGCGCTCCGGTCTCCAGCGGCTATGCGTCTGGGACGACAGCCGGCAGACAACCCTTCTCTCGCCTGGGGAGGTGGTCTACTGCGAGACGGTGGACGACCGGGTATTTGTCTACACCGGTCAGGCCGTCTACCAGACCGCTCTGGGTCTGGGGGAGCTGGAAAGCCGCTACGGCCCCCTGGGCTTTTTCCGGGCGGGCAAGTCGGCGGTGGTCAATCTCCACCACATCCGCAGTCTGGCCAGCGGGGCGTCCGGCCGTATCCAAGCAACTCTTGAGACTGGAGAGAAGCTGATTGTATCTCGCCGCTACGCCCCGCTGCTCCGGGAGCGGCTGGGACTGTAAGAAAGGAGAAATTATGGAACAATTTAACCGATTTTATCTCTGGGGCGTTGACACTAAATACCGTATGGGCCTGTATTTTTCCGCCGCGGTTTTTTTCAAGGGTCTGGTCAATGTTCTGCTGAGGAGCTGGACGGTGGAGATCCTTATTCTGCTGGAAATGCTGCTGGCCTGCTTCGTCTTTGCCTGTCTGGAGTCCGCCATTTTCCCCTATGTCAAAGAGTGGCCGGACGAGGGGCGGGGCCGGCGTGTCGCCCTCTGGGCGGCTCTGGCCAATCTGATTTTTATTGGCTGCGCCTGGGGTCTGCACTGGTTCCCGGGGCTCCCCGGATGGGGCGGTCTTCTGCTGATTGTCTTTCTGGAGTGGGCGCTGGCAGCCATGTGGTACGCTTTGAAGCTGAGAAAAAAGCTGGACACCGCCGCACTGAACCGGGGTCTGCGCCGGTTTCAAAACGAGGCGGAATAAAATGGACTCTCCCTATTGACAACCCCCCTGAAAGCTGATATGATAGCTTCATTCTAAATGCGAATTGTTCTTATTTTAGGAGGAGTATACCATGCCTGAACTGAAGGGAAGCAAAACCGAACAGAACCTGTGGACCGCCTTTGCCGGGGAGAGCCAGGCCCGGAACAAGTACACCTATTTCGCCTCCAAGGCCAAGAAGGAGGGCTATGTCCAGATCGCCCAGCTTTTTGAGGAGACCGCCGCCAACGAGAAGGAGCACGCCAAGATCTGGTTCAATCTGCTGGGAGGCATCGGAACCACCGCCGAGAATCTGGAGGCCGCCGCCGCTGGGGAAAACTTTGAGTGGACCGATATGTACGCCAAGATGGCCCAGGAGGCCCGGGAGGAGGGTTTTGACCACATCGCCGCCCTCTTTGAGGGAGTGGGCAAGATTGAGAAGGAGCACGAGGAGCGCTACCGCAAGCTGCTGGCCAACCTGGAGGGGGGACTGGTCTTCTCCCGGGATGGGGAGATGATCTGGCAGTGCTCCAACTGCGGCCACATCCACGTGGGCAAACAGGCCCCGGAGGTGTGTCCCGTCTGCGCCCATCCCCAGGCCTATTTCCAGATCAAGGCGGAGAATTATTGATTTTGCCCCTTGTCCCCGGCACAGTTTTGTGCTATGATACATCCATCAGACAATGGCGCCTGTACCAGGGCACCATTGTATTTTTTTGCGGGGGGATCACCATGGAAGGGATTCAAGCCGGACTGCACGAGGAGTGCGGAGTTTTTGGCATTTATGACAAGGCGGGGGGCTGTGCCCAGACTGCCTACTACGGTCTGTACGCGCTCCAGCACCGGGGGCAGGAGGCCTGCGGCATTGCGGTCATCAATGACCGGGAGCAGTCCTTTCATAAGGATGTGGGTCTGGTGAGCGAGGTCTTTTCCAAAGACATTCTGGACCGACTCAACGGCACCATAGCAGTGGGCCACGTGCGCTACGCCACCACCGGCGCGGGGGAGCGGGAGAACGCCCAGCCCCTTACCATTAAATATGTAAAGGGGACGCTGGCGGTGGTCCACAACGGCAACCTGGTGGACGTGGACGGGCTGCGCCGGGAGTTTGAGTATCGAGGGGCCATTTTCCACACCACCAGTGACTCGGAGCTGATTGCCTACGCCATCGCTCAGGATCGGCTGCGGTGCGGGAGCGTGGAGGAGGCGGTGGTCAGAGCCACGGCCGGCCTGCGGGGGGCCTTCTCCCTGCTGGTCATGTCCCCTCAGAAGCTCATCGCCTGCCGGGACCCCTGGGGCTTCCGTCCCCTGTGCATGGGCCGCAAGGGGGAGGCGGTGCTCTTCGCCTCTGAGTCCTGCGCCATCCAGGCGGTGGGCGGCAGAGTGGAGCGGGAGCTGGACCCCGGCGAGGTGGTGGTGGTCCAGGACGGGGAGGCCCGCTCCATCCGGGACAACTGCCGGGGAGAGTCCCACCTGTGCGTCTTTGAGTACATCTACTTCGCCCGGCCCGACTCGGTGATTGCCGGCCAGTCGGTCCACCGGGCCCGGGTTAACGCGGGGCGTCTGCTGGCCCGTCAGGCGCCGGTGGAGGCCGACCTGGTGGTGGGGGTCCCCGACTCCGGCCTGGACGCCGCCCGGGGCTTCTCTCTGGAGAGCGGCATCCCCAACGGTATGGGCTTTGTGAAAAACCGCTACGTAGGCCGCACCTTTATCACGCCGGACCAGGTCAGCCGGGAGCAGGCGGTGAGGATCAAGCTGTCCGCCCTGGCCAGTGAGGTGGCGGGCAAGCGGGTCGTCCTGGTGGATGACTCCATTGTCCGGGGCACCACCTGCCGCCAGATCATTAACCTGCTGCGGGAGGCGGGGGCCAGAGAGGTCCATATGCGGGTGTCCGCGCCCCCCTTCATCGCCCCCTGCTACTTCGGCACCGACATCCCCGACCGGAAGAAGCTCATCGCCTGCCACCACTCGGCAGAGGAGATCCGGGATATGGCCGGCGCGGACAGTCTGGCCTTCCTCTCACTGGAAAATCTGCAGAGGCTGGCCCCGGACGCCCGGTGCGGCTTCTGTCAGGGCTGCTTCACCGGAACATACCCCATTGAAAATGTGGAGGGAAAATTGGAAGATACGCCTTGACAAGTGGGGGATTTTTTCATATAATTGACCGAACAAAGGCAATGCGGAAGAGGAGTAGCCCGGCGGGGGTCTGTAGAGAGGGGACGGAGGGTGCAAGTCCCCGGCCTGGCCGGGTGAAGGTGGCTTTCGCGCCCTGTCCCTGAAAACGGCAGTAGGGGATGGCGGGACTTCCCGTTACAGAAGCTGAGAGCGTCCCCGCTGTTGGGGAAATTCAGGTGGTACCGCGGTTTTCAATCGCCCTGAGTCCGTTTGGACTTGGGGCGTTTTTGTTCCGGAGGTGAGGGGCAGTGGAATTTGAGGTCTGGCAAAATTATACGGTGGAGGACTTTGCCGCCTTCTGGTACGGCTTTTATGACAAGAGCCCCGGCAAAAAGCCGGTCAGCAGGATCTCAGACCGGGGAATGCGGCTGGGCGGCTGGCTGTTTTTGGCGGCGGGCGGGCTGTTGCTGGCGGTGTGCGCGCTGAACCCCTTGCACTTTGAGCCCATTCCCGGGGCTGTGATTGGGATGGGGCTGGCCTTCCTGGCGCTGGGCGTGGTGACCCTGGTGCAGTGGCGGCCGGGGGGCGCTCCGGTCCATCCCCGGTGGGCGGTGCGGGCCTGGAAAAAATGGTCCAGGCAGGAGCCGGGCCTGCGCTGGCGCTACCGCCTGACCCCCGAAGGGCTGGAACTGCACAACAGCAGCAGCGACCACCGCTATGACTACAGCCATCTCCGGCCCGTCTGGGAGGACGAGGGGCATTTTTACCTCAGTCTGGACGGGCAGGTCTGGCACATTTTAAGCAAATCCCAGTTCACTCAGGGAGACCCCACCCGATTCGCCGCCTTTTTGAAGGAGCAGACAGGCCGCCCGGTGAGCTGGGTGAACGGGGAGGAGGCGCGGGTATGATCGTCATCCAAACTGCAATTGACCACAGAGCCATGACGACCCTGGCCCGGGTGAGCCGCAAGACCCTGCGCCGGGGACGGAGCGGCCCGGTTCGGACGCTGGCCTGGTTCGTGGTGGCGCTGGAGGCATTTCTGACAGTGAGCTACCTGCGGGGCGGCTTTGGCGGCTGGCTGCCAAACACTCTGATGGGGCTGTTCATGCTGGGCTGCCTGCTTCTGGAAGACCGGATCAACGGGGCGTTTCTCCTGCGCCGGATTGAGCCGGAGAGACGGACGGTAAACGTTACCTTTTCTGATGAGAGCACCTATGTCTGCCGCACCCAATCCGGGGAGAGCCGGTGGCTTTACAGTCAGATCAGGCTGATTGCCGAGACAGAGGAGTACTTTGTCCTGCTGCACAGCCGGAGCCAGGGACAGGCCTACAGCAAGTCGGGCCTCAGCTGGGGCACTCCAGAGGAATTGCGGGCTCTGCTGGAGCGGAAAACCGGCCTGAAAATTCAGCGTGTCCGGTGACTATACCAGCGCGCGCAGCTCCTGGGCCAGCTTCAGGGTGGCCCGGAAAATATATTCATTCTCAATGGCGTTTTGGGAGGATATCTCGCTGAGCAGGCGGTTCAATGCCCGCCGCTGTTCCTGGTCCATATTCTTTCGGACTGCGTCCTCCTGCTGCAAAATCGCCTGGAGGACGGTCTGGTATTCCCGGTCCTCCCTCACGCGGTCCATGCGCGTTTCCAGTACAAAACTGTATAGATATGTCATCAAGTCGTCCATTGTAATGCCTCCGTGATTTAGACCGTTCGGTATTGTCAAGGGGTGGGGAGAAAAAATGCTAAAATTATCGGAAAGACTTTACAGCCTCCGCAAAGAGCGGAAACTTATTCAAGAAAATACGGCGAAAGAGTTGGGAATTTCCCTAAAAACTTACTGCCGCTATGAGGCGGGAGAGAGGGAACCAAATGCCTCCGTTCTGGTCCGCATGGCAGACTTCTACGGCGTTACGGCTGATTATCTGTTGGGGCGCACTGAAGAGCGGACGTAGGGCAGGACGGCTTCGGCCCTGCGAAGCAGGGCCAGGCCCTTTGAAAAGGGGCGGAGGCGAAGCCGGTGGGGATTGACTTGCTGGCACTGCCTCTACTTGAAATT
>NZ_QWKI01000181.1 GCF_009911645.1 Pseudoflavonifractor sp. 60 | reverse complement strand
TAGAAGCAGATTTCCTAAGACAATCCCCCGCCCTCGCTTCGCTCAGGCACCCCCTTTGCCAAAGGGGGCAAGCGGCTTCGCCACTTGTAGGCCCTGCTCCGCAGGGCCCATCCCCGTCCCGCCCGCAGGCGGCCAGGCCCCTTTGAAAAGGGGCTCCGCGAAGCGGTGGGGATTGACTGGCAGGCACTACTTCTGCTTAAAAGCTCAAATAG
>NZ_QWKI01000180.1 GCF_009911645.1 Pseudoflavonifractor sp. 60 | reverse complement strand
CCTGCGGAACTCTTTCTTAAACCCTCCTGACTCCTCCTTTTTCTTTTTTGTTGCACTTCATTGACAATCTGCCCTCCTCCGGGACTTCCCTGTGTGCCGCGGGATGTTCGAGTACGAGGACTATCAGTCCTCCCCCACCCGCGCCGCCGCCTCGGAGTTTATCACCAGGGCGATAGAGGACAACTACGACCAGATCGCCAAACGTGAGAACTACGTCAGCTACATCGCCCAGCGCCCTCGTGCGGAGCGGCTCGGCGCGCATGGCCTGTTCAACGGCACAGACGATACGCTGGAGCTGTCCAGGATCGCGGAGGAGGTGGCGAACCATCCCGGCAACGTGTGGCTGCCGATTATTTCCCTGCGCCGGGAGGACGCTGACCGGCTTGGCTACAACAACGCCAGACAGTGGCAGGCCCTCCTCTCTAACTACGCCCCGCAGATCGCGGACGCCATGAAGATACCCTGGGAGCAGTTCCGCTGGTACGCCTCCTACCACGACGAAGGAGCGCACCCCCATGTCCACATGGTCTGCTACAGTACGGATGGGCGCTCCGGCTTTCTGGATAAGGAGGGTATCGCCCGGATCAAGTCCGGACTGGCAAAGAATATCTTCCGTCAGGAGCTGACGGAGATCTACCGGCAGCAGACCCAGCGCCGGGATGAGCTGGTACAGCAATCCGGCGAGGTCATGAAGGAGCTGATCCGTCAGATGCTCTCCGGCAGAAAGCAGTACGGCTATCTCAAAGCGCCGCTGAAGGCTGTGGTGGATGAGATCGTGGACGAGCTGGCAAAGGACTCCCGTGTTGCCTCCGCCTATGACCTGTGGTATCAGCTGCGGGAAGAAGTGCTGCGGACGTATCGGGATGACCTGCCGGATCGACTCCCTCTCTCCCGGCAGACGGAATTCAAGCGGATCAAGAATGTGGTGGTAGAAGAGGCGGTGCAGCTGTGTGAGCACACCGAGGTGTTCACGCCGGCGGATACCCAGGAGCCGTCTCAGGCCGGCGAGGACGCCAGTCCTGAGCCAGAGGCAGAACCAGCGGATGCACCGGAGGCAGGTGACGAAGCGCCGCCCGCCGTGGTGTGGAGTGACTGGTACAAGCGGGCACGGACTCTTCTGCATGGGGATGACGATACGCCCCAGGATCATAAGCAAGCCTACCGCCTCTTCGTGGAGGAGGCCCTCGGCGGTAACGCTCTGGCCATGCACGACCTGGGCAGAATGCTTGCGGACGGTGTTGGCATAGACGCTGACGCGGAGCAGTCCCATACATGGTACGCCAAGGCGCTCTCTGCCTTCCAGACTGTGGAGCGGCAGCGCCCCAACCGCTATGTGGAGTACCGTATCGGCAAAATGTATGCTGGCGGTCTTGGGACGGAGCAGGATGATGCTGCGGCGGCGAAGTGGTTCTCCCAGGCGGCAAAGCAGGGCTACAAGTACGCCCAATACTCCCTCGCCGGCCTCTACAGCCGGGGCAAGGGTGTGCCGCAGGATGATGAGAAGGCGCTGGAGCTGTACACCCTTGCCGCGGCGCAGGGATTTCCCTATGCCGCCTGGGAACTGGGAAAGCGATATCGGGACGGTGTTGGCTGCACATCAGATGAGCGGCAGGCTGCCCACTATTTTTCTATGGCCTATCAGGGCTTCCGGACGCTGGCAGAGGAGCGGCCTGATGACCGGCTCCAGTACCGCATCGGCTGGATGCTCCTGCGTGGCGTGGGGAGCGAGCGGGATGAGAGCGCCGCGCTGGAGTGGCTGGGGAAGTCTGCTGAACTGAAAAATCCCTATGCGGAGTATCAGGTGGCAAAGCACATCCTCGCAGATTCCAACGCCGCGTCTGAACAGATGAAACAGGCTTTGAACTGGCTGACCCATGCGGCGGAGTCCGGGCTGGACTACGCTCAGTACGCCCTGGGCAAGCTATACCGTGACGGCAGGTCGGTGGCACAGGACACGACCCAGGCGGTGATCTGGTTCTCCCAGGCGGCGGGGCAGGGCAATCAGTACGCCATGTATGCCCTGGGCAAGCTGCGTCTGGAGGCGGACGATCCTGCCGCCGCCCGGCGCTGGTTCCGACAGTCCGCCGATCTTGGAAACCAGTTCGCGCAGTACCAGCTGGGCAAGCTGCTGTTGTGCGGCGATGGCGTGGCAAAGGATACAGCGGGCGCTGTCCGCTGGCTGACGGAGTCTGCGGAACAGGGAAACCAGTATGCGCAGTATGCCCTCGGCAAGCTGTACCTGCTGGGCAAGGATATTTCCCAGGACAGGGAATCCGCCGTTCGCTGGTTCACACTGGCGGCGGAACAGGGCAATGAGTACGCCCGATATTTTCTCGACCACATGGACGACTCTCCCTCCCTCTTCGCCAGCGCCACCCGGCTCCTCCACCACATGGGCCGCATCTTCCAGGAGCAGGCCCCGCCTCCCAGCGGCGGGATCTCCTTTGTGGACAGCAAGCTGAGGAGAAAGATCAGAGAGAAGAAGATCGCCATGGGCCACAAGCCCGATGATCATGAGGAGCCAGTCCAACAGCTTCGATAGCCGCCGCTCCAAAAGGGCTCCAAAAGTCTCGCATGGGGGCGCGGCCTCTTGCGCGAAAGGGCTCTCCCATGTATAATGGTCAAAAAAGATCCTTACAGGAGGCCGCCACATGGAGCTGAACTTTTCAAGTGACCTTGACTCCGCCAAACGTCTGGACGAGATCATGAACTCCTATTCCGGACGGGATCGCGGTTCGATCCTGGCGGATGAGCACCCCATGGAGGTGACGCTCTTCCTGCTGGAGCATGGAAAGATCACTGTCACGGAACACACCTATTCATACGACCAAGACATCCAAAGCGACAGCGAGATGATGGAGGTCTATTCAGAGCTGGCGCGGGAAACCCGCTGGAAGCAGTTCGCACACACAGAGATCGAAAGAATACGCATCAACGCCCTCCGCCAGATGCGGCAGGAGGGAAAGCCGTCCTACGACGGAGAGTTCATGTGCTGGCGGGAGGGCCGGGTCTTTGCCCACTGCGGCAACCTCAACCTGCCACGGCTTCTGCTCTACCTTGCCAGCCATGAGCAGGCGGAACGGTTCTATCTTTTTACCTATCCATACTGGACGGAGGATCACACAGCGAAATACTACCGCTTCGACCTGTCCGAAACCGCCATCAAAGGCGCGGGGATCTACCGTGAATCCATCTGGGAGAAGATGCGGCAGGCATCCACGACCAGCGTTGTCTTCCCTGTGTTCCCTCAGCGAGAGGATGATCCAACGCCCCCATCATAATGAATACCAAAACCGATCAGAGCCAGAGCGCCGTGTCTGCGGCGCTTTGGCTTTTTGAGTTATCTGGAGGTGAAGAAAGTGCCCTATATCCATTTTACCGAGGAGCAGAAGCTCCGGGCAAGCGAGGTAGATCTGGTGGAGTTCCTCCGCCATCAGGGGGAGAAGCTGATCCGCTCCGGGCCGGAGTACCGTCTGGCCAGTGATCACAGCATCACCGTCCAGGGCAATGAGTGGTACGATCATGCCATAAAGGAAGGCGGCGGCCCCATCTCCTTCGTCCAGCAGTTCTATAACCTCTCCTACCCAGAGGCCATCACCTGTCTGCTGGGCGGGGAACAGGGAATCGTCTACGCTTCCGCCCAAAAGCAGAAAGAAAAACCCAAAAAGGAATTTGCCCTGCCCTCTGCCGGTCAGGAGATGCGGCGGATGTACGCCTATCTGCTCAAGCACCGATTCCTGGACCGGAACGTGGTCAATGCTTTTGTCCGGGCGGGACTGCTGTATGAGAGCTGTGAAAAATTCAAGGACAGAGAGTACCACAATGCCGTCTTTGTCGGTAGGGACGAGAACGGCGTCCCACGCCACGCCCACAAGCGCAGCCTGAACAGCCTCGGCAAGACCTTCCGCATCAACGTGGAAGGCAGCGATCCCCGGTGCAGCTTTCACTACACCGGGACCAGCCGCCGCCTCTATGTCTTCGAAGCGCCCATTGACCTGATGTCCTTCCTCTCACGCTACCCCCGAGGCTGGCAGGAACACAGCTATGTGGCCCTGTGCGGAACAGCGGAACACGCCATGCTCTGGATGCTGGAGCAGAACCCCGGCCTTCGCGCCGTCTGCCTCTGCCTGGACCATGACGAGGCGGGCATCGAGGCCAGCGGGCGGCTGGCGGACATCCTCCATGAGCGCGGCTATGACGATGTGGGGATGCTCCAGTCCAAACACAAGGACTGGAACGAGGATCTCAAGGCCCGGCGTGGTCTCCCTGCTCAGGAGGCGGAGGAGCATCCCCAGCTTATTGCCGCTTCGGAGGTCTGCGGCAGGATCGGAGTCTACATGGAGGAGTGTGTCATTCCAGAACGGGTAGGCCGTGAGCTGACAAATGCGCTCTGCGGATATGAGATGAATCTCCGCAGGGACTACCCGGAGGGAGCCACGACCTGCATCGAGCTGGCCTCCGCGCTGGCTCTGTACGCCTATGGCCGGGGGCTGCGACAGCTGGGTGAACCACATAGCAGTGAGGAACTGTTGGAGCAACTGCGGAGCTGTATCCATCCCCACCAGAATCGGAGCAGCCTGAACAGCCGCACCGCTGTGTTGGCGGAACAGGCTCATGCTGTTTTGAAGCTGGCCTCAAAGCCTGGCATCCGCAGTGAGGCGGAAAAACGACAGCTGACGGAAGGCTGGCTGGAGCTGGCGCTGTCCTGCGCAAAGATATCCGTCAAGTATGAGGCGGACGTTTTGAAACAGCAGCAGAAACAGGAACAAGCGGCACTGCAACAAGAAATGGGGTGAATTTATGACGCCGCAGACGATCATGTTAATTTTACTGGCGGGCGGGATGCTTCTGCTCATCGCCGCCGCCACGCACTTCTCCGGAAGTGGGAATCTGGACAACATCAAGTCCAAGACGGTTGGCGACGGCCAGCATGGAACCGCCCGCTGGGCCAACAGGAAGGAAATCCAGCAGACCTACCGGCACATCCCCTTCCATGTGAGCGAGTGGCGCTCCGGCAAGAATCTGCCTAAAGCACAGGGGCTGGTGCTGGGCTGTGTCGGGAAGAAGAACGCCGTCACTGCCCTGGTGGACACGGATGACATCCACTGCCTGATGATCGGCGCGTCCGGCGTGGGCAAGACGGCGTTCTTTCTCTACCCCAACATGGAGTACGCCTGCGCCAGCGGGATGAGCTTCCTGGCCCTTGATACAAAAGGGGATTTGGCCCGGAACTATGGCGCTGTGGCCTTGCAGCACTATGGCTACAAGGTGGCGGTGATCGACCTGCGCAATCCTACCAGGTCAGACGGGTACAACCTCCTCACGCTCATCAACCGTTACATGGACATCTGCCGGGAGCAGCCGTCCAATCTGGCGGCGAGAGCCAAGGCGGAGAAGTACGCAAAAATATTAGCGAAAACCATCATAAACCCAGAAGGTGATGCCGGTAATTATGGGCAGAACCAGTTCTTTTACGATTCTGCTGAGGGACTGCTTACAGCAGTCGTTCTCCTGCTGGCGGAGTATCTGCCGCCTACAGAGGAGGCTCCCCAGGAGCGGCGGCACATCGTCAGCGTGTTCAAGCTGGTGCAGGATCTGCTGGCGCCCAGCAAGACCGCCAAGGGCAAGAACGGCTTTCAGGTCATGATGGACACACTCCCCGACACGCACAAGGCACGGTGGTTCGCCGGAGCCGCTCTCAACTCGGCGGAACAGGCCATGGCCTCGGTCATGTCTACGGTGCTGTCCAGGCTGAACGCCTTCCTGGATTCCGAGCTGGAGCAGGTGCTGTGCTTCGACAGTGCCATTGACGCGGAAGCCTTTGCCTCCCAGAAGTCTGCCATCTTCCTCGTTCTGCCGGAAGAAGACCCCAGCAAGAACTTCATGGCCGGCCTGATGATCCAGACGCTGTCCCGTGAGCTGTTCTCTGTGGCGGACGAGAACGGCGGCAAGCTGCCCAACCGGGTGGTGCTGTTCTGCGATGAGCTGGGCACCATGCCCGCCTTCGACATCCTGCCTCTGTTCAGCGCTGGCCGCTCCCGCAAACTGACTCTGGTGCCGATCATTCAGTCGCTGGCCCAACTGGAGAAGAACTACGGCAAGGAGGGCGCGGAGATCATTGTCGACAATACGCAGGATACCATCTTCGGCGGCTTCGCCCCCAACTCCCAGACCGCCGAGGTGCTGTCCAAGGCCCTGGGCAGCCGCACCGTCATGAGCGGCTCGGTGAGCAAGGGCGGCGGAAAAGACAGCGCCAGCCGCTCCCTCCAGATGATGGAGCGGCCTCTCATGACGCCGGATGAGCTGAAGTCCATCCCCAAGGGCCAGTTTGTAGTGATGAAGACGGGGACCCACCCAATGCAGACACGGCTGAGGCTCTTCCTGGACTGGGGCATCTCCTTCGGTGATCCGTACCTGCTGCCGGAGCGGGCCGCGCGCACTGTGGCCTATGCCAACAAGCAAGAGCTGGAGCAGGCCATCTTCCGCTGTCACCACGCACAGCAGACGGAGAGCGATACCCCTCCCGCTCCCCCGGTCCCACCGAAAACTTCAGCCGCCAGAGGCGGCGCGTCCTACGCCCAGTCCAGACGCACCAGGCGGGAGCCGCCTCCCCCTGTGGTTGTCCGCACAGATGGGGGGCAGGAGTAGTATATGGGATACTTCGAGAAGATCTATCAGTCCGATCTGAACCACCGGGCCAGGGCTGTGTATATGTACCTGAAGGATCATGCCGACAGCGAGGGCAAGTGCTGGCCGGGGATACGCACGATCTCCGCCGAGTTGCGGCTGTCCCGCTCTACCGTCAAGCGGGCACTGAATGATCTGTGCAGGGCGGAGCTGATCTCCAAGGAGCGGCGCTGGCGGGAGAACGGGAGTCTCAGCTCAAATTTATACCGGCTGAAGTAGTGCGAAAAAATATAAGTTCTCCGCCAGGGGGTTATTGCGCCCTGGCGGAGAACCGAGGGTAGGTCCACTGTGAACCGACCAGAAGGGCCCACTCTAAGGGAGAGTTTAAGACAGAGAAAATGACAAACACGCTCTAAGGGTCGTTAGGATAGACACTGCTCTGACAGAAAGCCGAGCAAAGCCGACAGGTAGTGGCAGAACTGAAAGCCGTACATACCCCAAAATCCCGCAGCTATGAAATCACCTCCTATGGGGCGATTTTACGGCATCAGGCCGTGTTGATGCTGCCAACTATTCCGCAACTATGGGTTGCAAGCTGTACTTTGGCCTACTTCAACAAAAAAAGCAGAAATATTACATCAGTCCGAACAATTTTCTCCATGCCACAGCGTTTGGCTGTTCTGCATCTATGCTACCAGTTTCATAATTGAGGAATGGCTCAAGATTATAGAAATCATCTCCCACCAAGCCAAGTTTCAAAAGGCTTTCGACGTAATTTTCAAAGCAGGCAGCTACCTGGGGAAGTCCCTCATAGTCTGCATCATGGCTGCAATAAACAATGGGTTTTTTACTTTCAGCAGGTGCAAGGTCAAACAAAATCAAATCCCCATTGCCCACCTGACTCAGCAACAATTTCTGATGTAAAAACGGAAGATTTCTTGGATTTTGTGTGTACCATTCTATCTCGTCACGGAAATATTGTTCCGCATCCCAATAAAGGCGCCCATTATCCGGACAGTTGAACGGCAGCTGTTGCCCCCGTTTGAACCAATCGTCCGTATAAATCCCCCATGAAATGTCCACTTTCCCCGCGATTGTCGTCAGAAAGCGGACAAAATCGGCAGGGAATGGCACTCCGTATTTGCGTTCGATTTCATCAATCAATTCCCTGCTGACCGGCTCACCAATTTCAAAATCAAAAATTTCACCATTTTCCGCTAATACACGTTCTTTGATTATATTGAGTGCCTCCAAAAAATTGTCCCGATTCATCATTAGAACCTCCTCCCACTTTTGTGCTATGTGTTTATTATTATTTGGCTCAATACCCCCGGCGCTTCAAATCTGCTGCCAGCTTTACATAGAACTCCCGCACATCGAAGCTCCGGATGTTCTCCCGGTTCAGATCCACCACGTCGCCGTGGGAGATGCCCCGCTTCCCCTGGGGCTCCAGGAGAGTGAACCGCTCTCCCCACTTAGCCGACTCCACCGACACCAGCCCGTCGTTCAGGCCGTCGAAGTGCTTGACAATGGGGTAGGTCATATTCAGCGGGAACTTGCCATGCTGGGCCTTCTTGCAGTAGGACATGACGCTCTCATACACCACGCCGGGGGCATCGGGCGTCACCTCGTTCCGGGCCAGGCACGCGCTCTCCGTCAGATCCGTCACCGCCGCCAGGAAGTCCGGGTTGGGGTCGCCCACCTGCTTCATCGTGGCGTTGTAGGCCGCCGCGATTTTCAGCCGGGCGGCCTGGGGGACCTTGCCCAGCAGATATTCGGCAAAGATGCAGCCCCGGTGCGGGGTGTTAATGGTGGTCAGGGTCGCCACATAGGGGGCCATCCCGCAGTGGGCGATAGCGGCCCGGCTGTCCAGCCCGCCCTTGGAGTGGGCGATGATGTTCACCTTCCCACAGCCGGTTTCCTCCACGATCTGCCGGATGCGCTCCGCCAGCTCCTTCCCGCTGTCTTCCACCGCCGCTGCGGACTGCTGCTGGCCGTAGTAGACTGTGGCCCCGTTGCGGATCAGCTCCCTGGGAATGCGGCCCCAGTAGTTGAGGTAGCGGAAGTCCCGGAAGAACACGCCGTGGACCATCAGGAGGGGATACTTCGTCTTGCAGACCTCGCTCTCCGCCCGAACCGCGTCCAGCTCCCACTTCTGGGTTTCAAACTCCACCTCGTCCCCGCAGATGCGGATGATTTTTACCAGATACCAGAGGTTCACCAGAGGAATCCACCCGCACAGAGCCGCCAGAACCCGGTGCTTGATCCCCAGCTGAACCGAGGTGAGGTAGACCCGGATCATGCCGTTCCAGAAGACAATGGCTTCCAGAATCACCGCCAGCAGCACGCCCATCGCGCCCCCAAAATACCCCCACCAGTCAAGGAAGCTGTCCGCCGCAATATCGGCACGCAGTACGTTCAGCCAGAGAAGCTGGAGCAGGACGGTGGCCGTGGCGGTCACGCAGAACAACCGCAGCAGCTCACAGCCCTCCGCCAGCCGCTGGATGCGCTTGGTGGGGCCAGTCTTTGGAATTGGGTGGAGATTCACCCAGAGGAACGCCGCCGCCAAGGGCAGGAACAGCCACCCTGCACCAAGAACCGACCATTTCGCGTACAGCAGCCAGACCAGCGGCAGGGCGTTCACCGCCGCCGTCAGCAACAGGCAGTAGACAATGCGCCTGACATATTTCATAGAGCCGCCTCCCGTTCAACAACGCCCACCGGCGCTTTTCTGCGTTTATAGTAGACCTTGCCAACGGTGTTGTCAAGGTGGGAAGCTGGGCGGTTCTTTTTAGGAAATGGATTGAGGAGGGGCGGGGATGATGGTATAATTGGAGTGGCAAGTCCATATTAACAAAAATGTGAGGAGATTTATAATGGCAGACGAACATAAAAAAATCGTCAGGCAAGCAGCAAAAGAGCAATTAGAACCTCTCGGTTTTTTTCAAGTCGGTCAAACCCGTAGGTGGGTACGGGATGATGGTTGGTATTTTACTGTTGTTGACTTTGGACCCACAACAAATATAAGATGCGCTGCGCTTCATGTTTACCTTAAATTTCTTTGGGGAAGCGATTTAACTGTTAATTCCGACATTTCAGGAATTGATTATGGGAAGCGCGAGAGATTCCGTGTAAACTACGAGGACAACCCTGAAGACTTTTATCAGAGTATGTTGGAGTTCTGTCATTGCGCAGAGGAAAAAGCATCAGAATATGCACAGTTCCATACATGGGAATACTCGGATCATGTATTTGAAGCCTTGCGACAATCCCCCAATTTTTCTGAAAGTATCATCGGCCCTTGGCAAATGTCTTTTTGGAATTGTTGGCATTGTGCTATGTACTTTTATTTCCGAGGTTGTCCTGGTATCGCAGATGAGCTTATGCAAAAATTTATAAAATGGCGGCTGTCAGTAAATTACGAAGGTATATCTGAAAAAGAAAAACTGAGGATTCAAAAGGAATGTATGGAGAAGCCTGAATATGTTTTTGGCAAAAAAATGCTGGACATATCCGAAGACGAAAAGCAGCCATTTGTTCTTGAAAGAATAGCAGACAAAAGAAAATTTCTCCGTTCCAAAACCAGTTGGAAAACGCTGAAAGAAGATACTATTTACGGATAAAACTTCCAATTATTTCGATATTGTGAGAAGTTATCACCGAGGGGATGAGATCACCATGGAAACCGTCAAACGCGGCTATGAGCCGAAAGACACAATCGAATTTGGCCCCAAGGCTGCGGCCAAGCTGAACGCCGCCGCTCAGGAGCTGGTGTTTCTGATGGACCAAGGCTACGACACCAAATCCGCCTCCACCTTCGTGGGCAACCACCACCTGCTCTCGGAGCGCCAGCGGCTGGCTCTGGCCCGGATGACCTCGCCCCACGCCGCCCTGGAGGAGCGGGAGCGCAAGCGTCTGCGGGAGGCGCCGCAGTCCCTGGTGCTGGACGGCTTTAACACCATCATCACCCTGGAGGTGGCCCTGTCCGGTTCTCTGCTCCTGGAGGGGATGGACAGCACCATCCGGGACCTGGCCGGACTGCGGGGAAGCTACCGCATCGTGGACAAGACGGTGCAGGCGGTGGAACTGCTGCTGGGCCGGATGGAGGCCCTGGGGGTAAAGGATGCCCTGTTCTATCTGGACAAGCAGGTGTCCAACTCTGGCCGCCTCCGGGCGCTGCTGCTGGACAAGGCGGAGGGCCGCTCAGTTCAGGTCCAAGTAGAGCTGCACCCCAGCGTGGACGGCGTCCTCTCCCACTTGGAGAACGTGGTCACCACAGACGCTATCATTTTGGACAAATGCGGAAGCTGGTACAATCTGAATCGGGAGCTGATTGAGGAGGCCATCCCGGAGGCGTGGGTCCTGCGGCTGGAGCCATCATACATCTGAAATTTCTGTTAGGCTTTTTGTCAAGGGCAGGTGCGCAAACCCGTTACCCTTGCGCCCGGCCCTCGTTCCGGCTCCCGTCTGTGCCGGTTTGTCATACGCTTTCCATGAAAAATGGTGGAAAAATGGCGGCTGTTGTGGTAAACTAAATACAGATGCAGGAGGTGGTTTTGTTATGATAACGATTGAAAATTGCTTGCCCCCTATCATGGGATGGGTCTGTTTTGCGATAATAGCTATATTGCTCGAAAATTTATGCTCCTGCTATTTTCCTTTCTTGTTATCATCGAAATTTTATTATCGGGTTCGGAACAAAAAACTGCAAAGTATTTTGATTTCTCCCCGGCGTACCAGATCAAAAGATTCTGAAACGGCACCAGAGGATCGAAATAAACTTCCACTTTTAGGATGTATTTATTGTGCAGTCATCTTCCCCTGGCTTTTCTGCGAGATTGTAATTCTGCTTATAGTTCTTGCGCTCGTGCTTTTGGAGTCGGATTTTCTTTATTCGCCGTTTATGACAAATCTAATATCTATTTGTGAGTATCTATTTGTAAACGAATGTTTTTGGATATTCATTGCAGGAATGCCCTTACTTTACATGATAGATTATTCCCTCGGCCTACGCCGTTGGCAGAAGCATCACAAACGGTGAGGCCGGTGTTGCCCATGCGTACCTTGGTCACGCAGGCTGAGTGATGAGTGATGGCGGTGTTTAAGGAGAACAATAAGCATGAGCGAGTTTTATAAACTAAAGTATTATGTTATCGAGGCATTTTACGAGTACATTATTGCAGAAAACTTTACAATAAGGCAATCTGTGGATAGATGCTTATATGAGTTTGGAAAACAAATATCCGAAGGTGGCTTGGATGCATTGGCTGTATATAGCACTCTTTTTTACAGGGCGGCTTTCCATTCAGCCGATGAGTTGAGGTTCTTTAGAAAGCATATAAATAAATTGAATTGCCTATTCTCTTCTGAACTGTGTCATGTTCTTTCTGAGGATGAAATCGAAGAATTGACGGATGAGATAGACCTAATTAACCAACGGCTCAAGTAGGAGATTTTTTCGCGCCCTGTGCGAAAAAATACTACTCGGCCCTGGCGGTCTGGATAGTTGGAACGGATGGGAAATGCAGATTGCTTTTCTTCATTGGCTGTAGTATAATTTCCCCAGTGCACACCGACAAATCCTGTTTAGGTAAAGTATGTTTTTTAAGGTAGAGAGCATGAAGATAATTTTGGATAAAGACAAATACAATGCAATCTGGGATAAAATATATTATGATTTCCTGTTTTCACCATCTTGTAAGGCTAACGATGATTTGTGGTTGTCTTTTCCGATTAAAAGCAAGAAATACCGCTTGAATTGCTATTTTTCTGAAAGACAAGAAAAAATCATCAATTCCATTTTTTGTAGAATAAACGCTAAAGATATGTACGCACTGGATTGGCGGCACGATTGTTTCATTTATAATCCATGTGAGGAAATACCGTTGGATTATTGCTTTTATGATACAGAGCGAAACTGTAATGTGTATTTTCCAAGTTATTATCCAGATGGTGATTATCATTTCTTTATATCATTTGATTGGTCATTGGGGTTGTATGGCCATCCTTGGAGAAAAGAAATCATTGTAGTGGGGGAAGCTTTGATACAGGAAATTGAAAAAGCCCAGAGAACACTTAATCTAACAGAACTATAAATAGTTTCCGGTTCGTAGGTCAAATAAAAGCTAAATCAGAGCGACGGGGCCAGATACTAACTATTCCCGCCGCCCTGTCCGTTATCGCCCCATATCCTGCACCCTGCGGGGCTGCTGCTCCCGCTGTTCCTGCCGCAAGATATTGTAAACGCTCCTGCGGATTTGCTCGGCTTCTTTCACTTCCCCTTTCAGCGCAAGATACCGCCGGTTGAGCGTTTCCCGTTCGGCGGTCAGCTTGGCATACTCCGCTTTCCATGCCTTTACCGGCAGGGCGGTCTTGCCATTCATCACGCCTTTCAGATAGTCGTGCGCCGCCGTGAACAGGATTTGCTCGGCCTCGGTCAGCGGCTTTTTCCCCTTGTACTTGAAGTAAATGTCTGCCTGCTCAATGTGCTTTTTCAAAGTGCCTAATCGCCGGTCAATGGGTTTCAGTTTATGCTGAATGTCAAGCTGTTCCCCTATCATGGACTTGAATTTTTCATCAAGCCCCGCCATATCCATGATGTTGTTGGCTTGCAGGAAATTCAGCATTTTCGCCGCGTCCTTGAGGTTATACACCGATTGGGAAACCTGCGATTTTCCCGCCTGCGCCCTGCGTGACAGGATACCCTGGATATAGTCGGCAAGGGTAGGCGGTTCGGTGTTCTCCTGTTCCTCTTTCAGCCACTTTTGCAGCTTGGAGATACGGGCTTTCAGTTGCCGGAGTTTTTGGTTGGTGACTTCGATTTCCCGGTTCAGATCGCCGCGCTCGGTGCGGATGCCGCGCTTCTCCATAGCGGAAGCGGCAACGCCTAAATGGACGGTGGGAATTTGGTCGATACCCTGCCGCTCATAACTGCGGTGGTCGATGCGCCCGGCGTGTCCGTACTGCTCCAACGCCCGGTTGCAAAGCTGCGCCCACGCCGCCCGCCATTCCTCGGCCTTGGTCTGCTCGTTCCAGTCGGTGGCAGGGATGGCCTTGCACTTGTACTGCCGCTTTTTCGGGTCATAGATTTTCTTGCCCTGCGGGTCAAGAATGTACTCCTTTTTCTGCTTCGCTCCCCATGCGCCGCCCTGCTCAATGGGGCGCATTGTCAGCATGATATGGGCGTGGGGATTGCCGCCGCCCGTGTCGTGGATGGCAAAGTCGGCGCACATTCCCGCATTGATAAACTGTTCTTTCACATACTCGCGGACAAGAGAAATGCCCTGCTCCCTTGTCAGTTCACGGGGCAGGGCAATTTCAATTTCTCTCGCAAGCTGGGCGTTTTTCGCTTTCTCGATTTTCTCCACGGCGTTCCACAAAACCGCCCGGTCAGAGAAAGCGGCGGGGGCGTGGCCGGGGAGTAAAATCTCGGTATGGACTACGCCGCCCTTGTGGGTGTAGTCGTGGGTTTCCCCGTCAAAGTCGTTGGTGAGTTTCTCCCCCGCCCGGTAAGCGGCGGCGGCAACGGCGGACTTGCCCTTGCCGCGGGATATGATTTTGATACTGCAATGGTAGATTGCCATGGGCTGTCCTCCTTTCTGCGGGTCGTTCCCCCGTCCTTTTGTGCCGAGAGGCACAAAACGCCGTCTGCAAGACCGCACATACCACATTCATGTGGTATATAAGTGCGCCCTTGCTTTTCAGCAAGGGTAGGGGCGCAAGCCCGTTACCCTTGCGCCCCTACCCCGTTTTGGCTTCCGTCTGCGCCGGTTCGTCATACGCTTTCCACGAAAAACGCTCCCGCCGGTTGGCAGGAGCGCAAGTTAGGCAATCGTATTTAATTTTTTACAAGGCCACAGCCCGTAACAACAAAATCGTCCTTTGACTTTTTGTGTTCAAATAACCTCTACTGCTCTACATCAGTTGACCCGCATACAAATACTTCCAAAATATAATTGTTGGAAAAAATAATTTTTAAGTCATTTGTCGGGGACAATTCAATGCTTTGAACTGTGATAATCGGCTCGTTATTGCACAACATGGCAACTCGTTCATCAAATAGGTTATTGCCTTGAATATCCCATTCAAAAGTTTCATCATGCTGATGAGTAGATGCCGGTTCAAACATATCTGTTGAAGCTAATAGTATTTTAGAATTACACCGTATTCGCCAAGGGCAGTCCACATCTAACGCATATTGTCCAACCGTCCTCAATCCACTACGGCTTTCAATTTCAATTAAGTTTCCCAAACTAATCCAACACATTGCAGCAGCTCGTCCAATAGCGTTTAATCTTGTTCCCTTTAATATTTCTATATTGAGCATAAGATACCGTCACCTCAATCAGTTTCTTTCATATCGGATAATTGCCCTTCTTCCCATTCATAGTCCCAGCAGGATTTACCCCAAATGTAAGACCGGGTTTTACAATAATACCTTTTCATATCCAGAGGAAATTCTCTATAATGCTCGTCTGGAATTTTCTCGAAAATCTCTCCATTTGTGTAGCGAACACAAAATGTAAATGCGTATCCGTTCTCTTGGATAGCCTGAATTGCGTCTACCAAATCGGCGTCCCTATTTTCAATGGGTGCAGTGGTATAGCAAACGATTACCATGCAATTAGCTTCACCTTGAAAAGCTGCGGACAGCAATTCAGTCGATGTGGTATCTTTAGTCGTGGATGGCGGCGCAAACCATTCCGGCAAAACCGAAATTTTGCAATCCCCATAAATGTCCGTTAAGATGGGTTCTATTTCGCTCTTGATTTCGTCCCGGCGGAGAAACACGATATAATTATCTACGATACAGCCCTTTTGTTCCAAATATTTAACATTGAAATTCCAATCTGGATGTTCCACGGAGAAAACCGTTCCGTAGTTATCCATCGTAAATTCTTCGCCGTACTTCTCAATCATGTGGTCTAAACGCGGCTTGTATCTGTTATACTGCGCTTCGTCCAACTGTTGCCACAAAGGTTTATCTTCTGTATGCCGACAGCCGGTAATCAGCACCAAAAGTACGGCTACCAGAAATACGATGATGTGTTTTTCTCGATACATGGTGACCTCCACAATTTTACTCACCATTAAATTCAGCACGTTCAAATTCAGCGGTCACTAAATCTCCAGAATTTAGCTGCATTTCCATAGAATGAATTGAACCATCTTGCTTAATATGGGTTCCCGCCACATAGATACCTTTTCCCCACGGTTCTGCAAACTCCATTTGAAAATGTTGCACTCCAAAAAGTTTCAGATCATGAATGTTCTGCGGAAAGCGTGGACTTTTTAACTGAATTGTTACTTGCTTGTTTCGATAATCAGCAACAATATAAGTCAATTCAAAATCGTGAAACAGGCTTTTTCCCTCGCAAGAGCTCAAACAATCAAGCATAAAACCGCCTCCTATCTTTTTACAAGTATACTATACTTGGTGTGCTATTTCAAGGATTTCTCCACTTGATGATTGAGTGCGGGGCAACCTATCTCCCTATTGCCCCCACAAACTCATTACCCTTGCGCCGCGCCCCCGTCTGCGCCGTCCTCCTGCGCTGTGTGGGCGGTTTTGTCAGCGGGTTGGACGTACCCCCTCGCCGCCGTTTCCGCGCCCTGTGCGGGGGCTGTGGCGGCGTCCTGGGCAGTCAGGCCGTCCAGGACGCGGCGGCTGTGTTCGGTGGCGATGGTCTGCTCCACAAAGGTCTTGAACTGCTCCTCGGTCAGCGGGATGGTGTCGGGCAGCAGCTTCTCGATAAACCCCATGCGCTTGCAGAGGCGGTTCGTCCTGTCCTTGCGCTCCTGCTCTTTCTGCTCCTGGATAAGCCGCTTTTTCTTGTTTTCAAGCTGCTTGATTTCTTCCTCGATGCTTGCGATTTTCTCAATTTTGGTCTTTGCCATTTGTCAAAATCTCCTTTCATTTTCGGTTTGGAATGGATGGGAATGGAAAAGCCGCCACGCTCTTTTTTCAGCATGGCGGCTCGGTGGGGTTCAGATGGCGGCATGGGCGGCTACTGCTTCCTGCGGCCTGATTTCGTAGGCTGTGCCTTTCAGGATTGCCGCCCGCTGTGCTTCCTCGGCGGCTTTCCTGGCGGCTACCTTTCGGGCATAGCGCACCTTGTCGCGCTCACGCAAAGCCGCCCGCTGTTCCTCCGTCATTTCGTGGCGGCGCTTTTTCCTGCTCTTTCTTACCGGCGTTTCCTCCGGCTGTTCCTCCTGTTCGGGCAGGTCAAATTTGCCGATAAAGTTCAGATAGATTTCAACCTCCTGCTCCCGCACTCCGTTTGTTTTGGTGGCCTCATGGACGATGATTTTCTCCACAAACTCATTCAGCAGGGAAGCGGAAAACTCGGTAAACTCGGTGTGCCGCTTCACCAGTTCGATAAACTTGTCAGCCCTCACGCTGTCGGTGTTGTAGCGGTCGATTTCGGCCTGTAACCTCTCGATTTCCCCGTCAAGGGTTTTCTGTTCGGTATCGTAGCCGGTCAGCAGTTCGGAAAAGTGGTTTTCGGGTATCTTCCCCGTGGCGTAGGCTTCATACAGTTTCTTGATTAAGCCACTGATTTCCTCCCGCCGCCGCTTGGCCTTTGACAGCTTTTTGCGGCTCTCCTTTACCGCCGCCTCCTGCTGTAACTCCGATTTTTCCCGGACGCGCTCGATAAACTCCGCTTCGTTCTCCCGCACATATCCGCTGACCCGCCGTATGGCTTCCAGCACCAGACTTTCCACAACGCTGACACGGATATAGTGACAGGTACAGCTTCGGGAATAGTGGCGGTAGCTGGAACAGACATATTCATGGTGGGGCTGGTCGGGCCTGCCGGTGCTGCCCTGCTTGTGGTACATCTTCTGTCCGCAATCGGCGCAATACAGAACGCCGGTCAGCGGGTTCGGCTCGCCGCCGATGCGCTCCCGGACGCGCTTGGTTTCCCGCAGACGCTGAACGACATTCCATGTTTCCTCGTCAATGATGGCGGGGTGGGTGTCCTTGAAAATCAGCCGGTTTTCCTGCGGGGTGGCCTCCCGCTTCTTGGATTTGTAGCTTTCCGTGGCGGTCTTGTTGAGGACTGTCCAGCCCATATATTCCTCTTTTTTGAGGATTTGGATAAGGGTGGCGGTGGCCCATTTGTAGGGGTCTGCTCCCGCCGCGCCCATGCTCACCCGCTCCCCGATGGCCCTCCAATGGGCGGCGGGAGTGAGTATCCGCTCGGCGGTCAATTCCTCCGCAATTCTGGCGATGGGCTTGCCCTCGATAACGCCTTGGAAGATGCGCTTGACAACGGGGGCGGCTTCCTCGTCCAAAATCCACTTCTGGCGGTCGTCCGGGTCGTGCAGATAGCCGTAGGGGAGTGCGCCGGTGACGTGCTTTCCCGCCGCCGTCCTCGCGCCGAAAATCGCCCGTATCTTGCGGCTGGTATCTCTTGCGTGCCACTCCGCAAAGATGTTTCGGAAGGGCATGAAATCGTCCTCGCCCTTGGCGGTGTCGATGCCCTCGGCCACGGCGATCAGCCGGACGCCCCGCTCCCGAAGCTGTTCCAAAAACAGCCCCACGCGCAAGTGGTCGCGGCCCAATCTGCTCATGTCTTTAATCAGGATTTGGCCCACGCTGCCGCGCTCGATGTCCTCCATAATCTGCAAAAATCCGGGCCTGTCCCAGCGTGTGCCGCTCCACCCATCGTCTGTCCGATGGACGATGTTGGTGAAGCCGTTCCGGGCCGCGTATTCCTCCAGATATTCCTTTTGGTGTTCGATAGACAGGGATTCATTTTCCCGCCCGTCCTCGTGGCTTAATCTCTCGTAAAGGATAGTCAGCTTGTTGTTCATGGTTCCCTCTTTCCGGCTGTCCGGCGCTGCGGCTCTCGGTGTCGTTTTCACTGTTTCACCGCGTCCCGTTCAATCAGGCGTACCAGCTTATCGCTCATGGTTTCCCTGCTCGTCCTGCTGAAATGGACGCTCACCTTGTAGGTCGTGGAGCCAATCCGCTTTGTGATGTGCAGCGGCTTGTCGGTGCGTTCAATCGTCCTGTCTGCTGTTACTGCCGGCATAGGATCAGCCCCCTTTCCATATTCGGTTGTCTGTGATATACTACCGTCAAAATCACCTCGGCGCGTCCTTTCCCGCGCCCCTGTGCCGCCTGCGGCCTGACTGCCTGTTGTTTTCGGGGTGTCCCCGTTCCTTTACGATACACTCCGTTGGGGTTTTTCAGCCGCTTCCTGTCCGCCATGATAAGGTTGTTGCTGAGGGCGTTCAGTCCATAATACAAAGCCTCGCCGTCCATGAAAATCTCCTGGCTGGTGAAGGGCACGAAGATTGCCGTGCTGGATGTGGTAAGGCCCCGCTGAATGTTGACCTGGTTCAGCCCCAAAGGAAGGGATGAAAGAAAGCCCTGCTCCTGCTGGTAGTCCAGCCGCCGCAGGGCGCAGTTGTATTTCTGCGCCACGCCACCCGATTGGAACACATTGTTTTCCAGCCTCTGCGTGGTGTCCGCCGTGTTCAGCACCAGCATCGTCACCAGGAACATCCGCTCATTGCGGCTTTGCAAATCCTCTAACAGCGTCTTGGCCTCGTTTCCGAAGGTAACAAGGTCGCTGGGGATCACGTCCATATCATACCCGGCGCGGACGGCCTTTTTCTGTTCCTGTATCTTCATGGCGTCCAGGTCGGTGATCTTCCGCTTGATATTTTTGATGGCGGCGCTCTGGTCAATAGACTGGATATGGAGCGTGACGACAAGACTGCTCTCCAGATCAAGGAAGTCGGCCAGCATCCGGTCCGTCAGTTCCGGGGCGAGGATTTGCAGGAAGGACATAGCCCCATAGGTCTTGCCGATCTGGAACCGCTGTTTATGGGAGAAGGTAAAGCTGTCCGGGGCGATGAAGTCCTTGGAGGTAAGGCCGGTCTTATTAGGTGGCGTCCCAAGAGAAACGCAGTTTTTGACCGCCTGCCGGGTGGAACATCTGATGCAGGATCATCAGCCGCTCATAGCCGTCCAAGGAGTGGGCCTTTACCCCCAGCGCCTTGAAGTTTGCCAGAATGTCGGCCTCAATGCGTTCCAGCCGGGGCTTCGCCGCTTTCAAACTGTCCGCCTCAATGCCAAAGGTGATGTACTTGGTCTTGGTCAGGCCATTATTGCCTTTGGCAAGCTGGTTTTTCAGCATATCCGAATATTCCTCACGGATGCTGTTGAAGGCGTCAGCCTGATCCATGATATGGATGGAGCGTGTCCGTTCCTCCATATCCGCCCTCTGGTTGAGGAAAGAGAGCTGAACGCGGATGGAGGAATCAAAATAGTTGAGGAAATCGCAGTAATTCTCAAAAATCTGGTTTTTGTCCTCGTTCTGTGCCAGTTGGTAGTTGATGTCGTAGAACTGGATTTGCTTGGTGAAGTAGTGGCTGCTGACCACGCAGATACCGTCCCGGCGCATCTCCTGATAGGGAATGGTCTGCTGGGCGGTGCGGGGGATTCTGCCGTCCTTCTTCGCCTTGGTGATGGACGCGACCAGCCGCCGCTTATCCGTGCCGCTGAGTTTGGCGTCCGGCGTGAGCCGGATGGCGCTTCGTGCCTCCGCTTTCTCTGCGGCGAGCTGTCTTTTTCCGGCTTCCAGACGCTTTGCCTGTTTTGCCTGCTGCTGATTTTTCAAGCCTCATAGCCTCCTTTTCCTTTTGGTTCTGCCGCTCCAGAGCGGCGTAGATATTTTCCGTCTGATAGGGCCTGCCTTTGGGATAGAGGAACTGCGCCCGGATGATGTGGCCCAGCACCTGTTCAAAGGGCTGGCCGTCCTTCTCATAGATGCCAAAAAGAAAGAAGGGCAGCATCAGTCCGATCATCAGCAAAGCCGCCGCGTCGTTACCGATACTGCCCCGTGTGAGAAGATAGGTGGGGATGCCAACCAGACCGCCCGCGCCAAAGCATACAAGCTGACGGCGGGTAAGGTTGAAGGCAACCTTTGTTTTGACTTTCGTGAGGTCCTTTGGGACCGGCACAAATGGCATTATCTCGCCT
Source organism: Pseudoflavonifractor sp. 60 (assembly GCF_009911645.1). Taxonomy (GTDB): domain Bacteria; phylum Bacillota; class Clostridia; order Oscillospirales; family Oscillospiraceae; genus Lawsonibacter. The sequence continues at coordinate 4,058 of NZ_QWKI01000180.1, read as the reverse complement.
CCTTGTCTTTCTGATGCCGCTGGACTGTGGGCCGCTCTGCCAGCGCCGCCTTTGCAACTGCAAGCTGTTCACGGATGGAGGGCTTTGCCCCATCTCTCCGTACAGTGGTTTCGACTGTGTGGAAGTAGACGATGTGCGCATCATATGATTGTACGGCAAAAGCGTTTTCAAATGCTCTTGCCGCAGATTTTTCGTCCGCGTAGCAGCTGCTCCAGATATAGTACCGATACCCTTGCGGAGTTTCTTTGAACGCCCAAGATGAGAACGGGTAGGTTGGATCATCCTTTTTTGCGAATACCAGGCCAACCCCGCTGTCAAATTTAACGGTCTTTTGTATGGTATAGCCCTGCGGCGTATCAATACCGGCGATGATCCGGGCACAGGCATCGAAAATTTGCTTGTTGAGTTCATTATCACGCCCAATCCGAAACCAATGCCTCCATCCAGCCTTGTCCGTATAAAAAATTCTGCTAATACCTTCTGATGGGTATTTATCGTCTACATAGCGAATCCTGCCAACGTTCTCTATTATGTTTTCGTCTGTGAAAACAAAGGGGCGCATTTGGGCAAGGTTATAGCCCACAGTTACGCCGAATCCGTTACCGTTGTATTTCTCGCCGTCGATTTGCTTGGCTATGATTTGGAATATCTCCGGTATGTCCGATAAGGTAGCCCAATAGGTAGCCATACCATCCCAAAGGTCAACCGTTTCGATTTCTTTGAGTTTCATGTGCTACCTTGCCCCCCTGTCCGTTTGCTGCCGCTGGATGTTGGGCTTTTCCGCCAGCGCCTCCTTTGCCGCCGCAAGCTGGTCACGGAGGGAGGGCCTGCACGGCTGGGTCTGTTCCGCCGCCTTCGCTCTGCCGCGTTCCGCAAGCGTTTTTTCCGCACGTTCCAGAACATCCTTGCTGATAGGCAGGGTATGTGAACCAACGGTTACGGAAAAGCCGACATTGTTGAAAACATAGTCAACATCGGCCTCCTTCAATGCTCCCGCCGCAAAATATTTCTCCCGCGTGGGGCTTTCACTCACAGTGCCGTCTGCTATGGAATGTGCCAAGTCAGTTTCTAAATGAGCGTGGATTTTGTCGCCAACCGCAATTGTCACATAGTACCAGCCAATATACCTGCCTTTACTACCCGCTCCATCGTTGAGTTCCACATTAAGCACGGTGTATGGCTTCAGCCCCTTTTGTGCGGCGATCATATTATCCTTGACCTCACACTTCCTCAGTGCGGCGATAGCGGCTTCCTTTGTTGCGGCTACGATCTCCGGGTTATACCACATCAAAGTGGCATTGACATACTTGTTCCGCACTTTTGCGGTTTTGGTTTGCGGCGTTCTCTCATTGCCGAGGAACATAGATATGCCATTATCAAATCTGATGAACATATCGCTTGTGCCGCGCCATTTCCTGAAGCAAGGGGAGGTTTCAATCTTGCCGGACGTACATCCAAAGGTCTGCGCGATGATCCCTATCTTGTCCTGCATAGACAGGCCCTCATATTTCTTAGCGATCTCAGCCGCCCTTTCCCGCAAGTCCATCTTATCGCGCCTCCTTATCCTTCTGGCGCTGCTGGGCGGCGGGCTTCTCCGCCTGTACCGCTTTCGCCGCCGCAAGCTGGCCCCGGATGGAGGGCTTCTCTGCCGTCTGACCCGGCTGATCCCGCATAGCAGCCAGCTCTTTCCGTACCATATCAACAAAGCCATTTACCACTGTAGTATGGATGTGGACAATATAGGGGCGACGGCGATCTTCCCGATCAAACATGGGGACAGCCGCTGCCCACGCCTTATTGCTGCGGGAAAAGCGTTCATCCCATCCTTTGCTCTGGATCGTGGCGGCCAGCACAAAGGTCACACGCTCCGGGCCGAACTCTGCCAATATCTCCTTGGGGTCTGTAGTGAGGTGCATCCCATCGAAGCCTGCCCGAATCGCTGCTTCTATGGCCTCTTTACAGGCCACATTTGCCTGATATGAGGCCCGGAAAGCATCCAGTTCCCCGTGTTCTCTCGCATATTCTCCGGGCTGCTGGTAGAGTGGGATGGAGCGGATGGCTTCCCGCTGCTTCTCTATCAATCTTTCTGCCCGCCCCTCGATGCAGTCCACCACAACTTCCATCTGATTTGTCTCCGTGTTGCGGAAGTCCTTGTAAATATCCGCCAGCGGAGAGGGAGAGGTCAACAGCGCCGCCGCCTGCTGCGCGGGGAGGGTCAGCACCGTTATTGCCATCAGAATATCTTCGCGGGCAGAATATTCAAAAGCATGGTTCAGAATTTCCTCCGGCGTCTGTTCCACCAGCCAAGAGCGGTATTCCTTCTGCTCCGCTGTCATTTTATCGTATAGTTCCTGATTCAATTTTTCTGCGTTCATCAAAGACTCCTTTATAATAGTTTCTCATACCGCAATTTCTTCTGCGGAGGGCAGAGATCAGCGGCTGGGCGGCGCTGGCCCGTCCAGTGGATGCCGCCAGCGGGACCGGCGCACGTCCAGCCTGCCGCCCGGATGCTGGCCCCGTCCTCCGTATCCAAGGTATAGGTGATGATTTTCCGATACCCCATAGCCTTTGCCGCCCTTGCCGCCGCTGAATAGAGCATACTGCAAGCGTTCCGCTCCCCGGTGGTGCAGAGACGGGTCACTTCCATCGTGTGCCCATCGTCCAGGTGGCGGCTGACCGGGCGGCCAGCGATCACCACACCGGCCAGCCGCCCTTCTGCTTCACAGCCGATGGAAAATTTATGCCCTGCCACCGGCTTATGGTGCCGGTGGTGGGCGGCTACAAAGGCGTTGGCGTCTCTCAGGGAAACAGGGACCAACCGGAGCATATCAGCGCGCCCCCTGCTCCGCTGTCCGCTGTCCCTCCTGGGGAGGGCGGCTTGCGACATCCTTCATGGCGTTTTGGAGCGCACCCCGCAGAGAGGGCTTCGTACTCCGCTCGGAAAGCCGCTCCACCGCCTGCGCCGCGCGGGTGGCCTGCTGCTCCAGCACATCCCGGTAAGCGTCCATGACCACGGTATTCAGCGCCTCCCGCATGGCTGACGTGGTGGGGAAGCAGATGTCATGGTGCTGCTTATCCTTTCCGAACTGGCTGGGCATAGCGACAAACGGCCCGTCCTTGCCCTCCACAATCTTGATGCCGGTCACGGCGAAACAGCCGCCAATGTTGGCGCTGGCAAAGGCCAGAATGCTCCCTTTCTCCTGCTTGGGGTCCTTCGTAGGATAGACCTTGGCACTCACATCCAGCTTGATGGTCTGGTCACGCTCGGTCTTAGTGATTTCGCTGCTCATAATTTTTCCTCCATTTCATGTTAATGTGCGTTCAGGATCGACTTGGATACCGCTCCCGTCTTGAACAGGGAGAAGCACAACAGAACGGTGTACCCAGCGCACTTCCAAATGGAAATGTGAAGGCTGCCGCCGCTTGTAATGCCGCCGATCAGAACGGTGTAAATTGCCACACAGATCATAATGAAAAAGCCTTGCAGCCCAAGAGCCGCAAGACCACGCAGATAGTTTTGGCCCATCTGCCCCCAATCCCGGTTGGTCATGGTGGCAAAGGGGATCGCCCCTACGGAGCAATAGATATAAATTTCTATCATCCGTCCCACCAGCACCAGCATGATACACAGGGACAGGATAGGTGATGTGATTCTCAAAAGCAGGGTTTCTACCAGCAGGCCGATCAGTTCCCCGATGCCCATGGCATCCAACTGGCCCTCCACATCCCCCAGGACGGTGGCGAAATCTATGCTGGTGCTGCCCGTGATAATGCCCGTGCTTTGCTGGACAATGTGCTGCCCCAGCTCAAATATCGCCATCGTAATATCAAAGGTGTGTGTGACCAGATAGACAGCGATAAATGCTTTGAAAATCCACTTGTAGATGGTGAAGGTATCAAAGTCCAGTGCGTTTTGTCAAGTAGGTTTTTCAAATAAACGCAAAAACCGGACACAGCGAATTGCTCACTGTGTCCGGTTGGGTTGCTAAATGTTCAGTTATGCGGCCCGAATCAAGTATAACAATTGATTTTTGAGGTCAACCCGGTCAACATCAAAG
>NZ_QWKI01000179.1 GCF_009911645.1 Pseudoflavonifractor sp. 60 | reverse complement strand
TTGGAGATCGGGCGGTTGCCGCCTGGATACCAATAGGAGTAGAATTTGAACGCCGATTTGCAGAGGGGCTTTCCGATCACCCGCTCAACGTCTGCGAAAGAGAGGGTAACGCTGTTCTCCGTCTGCTGGGAAAGGTACTCGCCCAGCGGGGCAAAGCTGGTATTCACGGCCACATACCGCTCCTGGGGCGGTTCTGCGGCAGCGGGGGCTTCGTCCTCCGGCTCGGTGGGCAGTTCCACCAGCCCGATGAAGTTGAAATAAACATCAACCCTCTGCTTACGCTTGTATCGGCCTACACTCACACGCTCATGGACAACGACCTTCTCCACAAACTCATTGAGCATGGGCGTGGTCAACTCGTCAAAGCTGGTGTAGCGGTCAACCAAGGCCATA
>NZ_QWKI01000178.1 GCF_009911645.1 Pseudoflavonifractor sp. 60 | reverse complement strand
TCCACCCTGCCAGTCTGCTCCTGCATCGTTTCCATTTCAGCGGCCAGACGCTTCAACTCGCTTTCAAGCTGCTCCTGTTCCGCTTCATACTGCTGGGAAAGTTTCAGAAATCGCTTGTCTGTCAGCTTACCCGCAACGTGATCCTCATAAGTGCGCTGAATCAGCACATCCAGTTCATCATACCGCCGCTGTCCGTCCGTCAGGGCTTTCCGGCTCTCCTTCATCTGCTGTGACTGACGGTCAGAGGTCGTGTCCATTACCAGCCGTTCAAAGGCTTCCCGGTTGGCTTTCGCGTACTCCGAAATGGAGCGCAGGGCCGACAGAATCAAGTCCCGTACAACCTCTGTACGGATAAAGTGCATCGTGCAATCGCTGGTACGCTTGCGGTAGCTGGAACAGGCATAGGAATCTCTGAACTGCCCCTTGCCATTGTCCCCGCGCTCGTTATACAGCCTCGCGCCACAGTCGGCACAGTAGAGAAGTCCGGTCAGTGGATTAGCTTCTCCCAGGCTGGTGGGGCGGCGTCCGGTTTTTCGTAGCTTCTGCGCCGTCTGAAAGGTTTCCTCGTCAATGATCGGCTCCTGGGTGTTTTCAAAAATCACCCAGCTATCCTTGGGGGTGAGATGCCGCCGCTTATCCCGGAAGCTGGTCTTTTCCGTCTTGAAGTTGACGGTATGGCCCATATATTCCATACGGTTGAGGATGTAGGAGACGGTAGTCCCCCACCAGCGGCAGGGATTGGCAAACTCATTGTTGCGTCGGTTTCCTGCGCCACGCTCTGCGAGATAAGCAGACGGGCAGAGGATATGTTCTTTTTCCAGTATCGTGGCGATCTCATAAGGGCCTTTACCACTGATAGTCATGCGGAAGATTCGCCGGACGATCTCGGCGGCTTCATCGTCAATAACCCACTTCTCCGGGTCGTCCGGGTCTTTCTTGTAGCCATAGAGCGGGTGAACGGCGGTGTGCTTGCCAGCCATGCCCTGGGCGCGTTTGATTGCCCGGACTTTCTTGCTGGTGTCTCTTGCGAACCACTCGTTCATGATGTTCAAAAACGGGGTAAAATCCGTTTCCTG
>NZ_QWKI01000033.1 GCF_009911645.1 Pseudoflavonifractor sp. 60 | reverse complement strand
TGGGATACGACTCTCGCCCTTTTTCTTCCATGTATCCTATCTTACCACCGTTTTATCCGCTTGTGAATACAGCTTCTCAGTGTCTCGGACTGGCCGGGCTCCAGCAGGCCGGTCTTGCCAAACTCAATCAGGTTGACGGTAGACTTCTCAATTCCGCCCTCGGTATACGGCGGGTTGAAGTACACGCCCACCACGTCCTTACCGGCCACGCTGCCGGTATTGGTGACATTGACACTGACGGTGATCTCTCTGGCGGTAGAAGTCATGGACATGGTGCGGTCGAAAGAGGTGTAGGACAGGCCGTAGCCGAAGGGGTACTGGACCACGCTGTCATAGTCAAACCCGGCCATACCGATGTCATAGGCGGTCTCATAGAATTTGTAGCCCTCGTAGATACCGTCCACATAGTTGACGAAGGAGGGAGAGTACTTCTGGGGCTTGCCGGCGTTCATGCCGTCCACAGTCATATCCAGCAGGTTGGTATAGTTCACCTTGGCGGCGTTATTCCACCAGGGGGCCTGAGTCCAGTCGTACAGGAAGGTATCGGGAATGTGGCCGGAGGGATTGACCTCGCCGTTCAGGATACGGCCCAGAGCATTGAAGCCCACGTTGCCGGGACCGGCGCACCAGACAGCGCCCTTGATCTGGGGATACTCCTCCACAAAGCCCAGCTCAAAGGGGTTGGCGCCGTTGTAGAGCACGATGACCTTGTCGAAGTTGGCACAGACCAGCTCCACCATGTTCCGCTCGGTCTGGGACAGCTGGAGGTAGTGCTCGCCGGCGGGGAAGTCGTCATAGTTGGGGGAATTGTTGTCGTAGCCCACTTCACTCACGTTCATAGGCAGGTCGTTGTGCCCCTCGCTGGAGGCACGAGCCAGGACAACAAGGGCAATGTCAGAGAAGTTTTTGGCGTTCTCCAGCAGCTCGGCGGGATAGGTATCCGCGGGCGGCTCGGGGAGGGACCAGCTCTGGGACTCAATGGACATCTCGGCCCGCTTGCTGTTGAAATCGGTGTAGAACTTTACCAGGTCCTGATTGACCTCGAATCCGGAGTTTTCCAGACCTTGAATCAGGGAGACCTTATCGAAGAGATTATTGATGCCGCCGGAACCGCCGCCTGCATACAAGGGGCTGGTGGAGACCCATCCAAACAGGTTGACCTTATTCGTGTGGGTAATAGGCAGCACATTGTCCTCGTTCTCCAGGAGGACGAAGCCCTCAGCGGCTACCTGCTCCATGATCTGTGCGGCCTCAGCATGAGTTTCGTCGGAGACGACCGCGGTGGGGGTCATGGCCAGGCTGATTAGGTTGCTCATGGGACCAAAACAAATCAGGTTCGCGACAATCACAATGGACAGGATCATGGCCAGTACGGCGTTCCACCGAATCAGAAAGCGTTGGGATTTTTTGATGCTCTTTACCACAGCCATAGCGATGACTACAGCCAGGCACAAGCCCAGAAGCACGCCCAGTAAAATAAGTTGCGACATACAAGTGTTGATGACGCCTATTACGTCTTCCATGTTGATGTTCAGCATCTTTGTTCCTCCTCAAATTCTCTGTTTTCAAGGTTTGTCCAGCTTCAGAAGTGAATGCAAACAAATTGTACAGTCAGGAATATTTATTTTCACTCAAATCTTTTTCTTGACACCTTGTCTTGAATTGACTATACTATATCTGACATAAAGAAGCAATCACACATTTTCAAAATAAAAACCTTTCTTTACACTTTTGTGAAATGTGTATTGAATTTTTGGAAAACCAGAACGGATTGGAGGAATTTATTGTATGCAGACAAATCCGACCACCCCCAGGAAAATGGACCGGCGGACCATTTACACCAGGAACACGGTCAAAGACGCCCTCCTGGAACTGCTGGAGGAGCAGCCCTTTGAAAAGATCACTGTGGCCGCCCTCTGCCGACAGGCGGAAATCACCCGCGCTACATTTTATCTCCACTTTACAGATATCAACGCTGTGCTGGACGAGCTACTGGACGAGGCATTGATGGTTGCGGAGGCCGCCTCAAACAATATGGAGATTTCTGTGCGAATGGACGGCTTGAAAGAAGTTGTCCATTCAGGTGATTGGAAAAAACTCCGCACAAACGAGCGCCTTTTGGGCCCTTGCCAACGGGTTGCGGATGATCCAAAATACCAGGCCATTTTCCAGGATGCTACTCTATCAAACTATGTGATTCGCAGGATCTATACGGTAGAGCGGGATCAAATGATCCCCTATCTCATGCGGGAATGCCATCTTGGCCGAGATGAGGCGGATAAACTGTTCATGATGATCGTTTATGGTCTGTTCTATGTGAATCGTTCTCTAAAATGGAGCAAGGATGATAACTGGTACAAGATGCAGTTTATGATCAACTGTTTTATGTTCGGCGGCTTTGACACGCTGCGGAACCAGCAAAAAAATAATGGAGGTGCACTATCCTCAACTCACTCTGCTTCACTCCATCCAGGAGCACAAAGGATTTAAGCCGACAACAGATCCGTCTATTAGAGTCATGTAGCGGCATCTTTGCAGCATATTTGGATAATACTATTTCTTGTAAAAAATTTAATTCGGTAGAATGATATGCGATCATAAAATCTGTAGATTGGGTATTGTCTAGTTTTTGCTTTGATAAGGTCATTCTTCTACTAAAGATGTGTTTTAGAAATTATACTATGCTTTTTGCCCTTGGCCAAATTAAAGACAGATAGACCTTTGACCCTTGCATAATTAACAGTGTAAGCTGTACCACCTTCTGTTTGGGTTAAGTAGCAAATACATGTGCTGCTATTGTCGACAAGGATTCTGTTCCGTTGGTGCATACACCCGCTATAATAGCGCTCCGATGGACAAATCGCTCCATCAGCAAGCCGGTTAATCAACTCATGCGCATCAATGTCACTTTGGCCCCATCCCTTTGTCTGATCTTGGCATGGCATGACAACGATCAGCCGTATATCTGAACGGGATTCCCGGCACTTGAGGACAGCCTTTGCCGCCAGGGCATCGAATCCAATAGCGCCTCCTGTGAGAAACGTTCTGACATTGTTCGAATAAAGGTAGTTTATGCCATCGGTTATTCGCCTGGTCAGGTACTGCTCCATTCCTGCTGGTATGGCTTTATGGCCGGTAAAACAGCAGGTAGTCTCTCTGTAAGAGGCATTTTCCATTTCATTGCTCTCCATTGTCATAGCGTTCAATAGCGATCATGTGTATAGTAAGACGCAACTATGATGAGGGCATCGGAATCATCTTTGCGGGTAAAAGTCGAAACATCATCTGCCATTCCAATTAGTTTATCCAATTCACGTTTGATGTGTCCGCCAAACCAGCCAAAACCTATATTCATTGATACATCGATTGAATATTCAGTTCGTGATATTTCTGTGTCAATCTCAAAATCATTGCATAATTCAATTGCATAAGAAATGAACTCTTTTGCCCGCTGCTCCGCATCCGGGCGTGGTATATAAACAAATTTTTTATTGAAATTCTCCAAAAAGGAAGAGGCATCAACTTTTTTTAGCTCCAGGTCGGCTTCATATCCCTTTAGTTCGACATCACCCAGCTCATCGACATTTAGTTTTGGAAAACTCTTGGAAAAAATAACTTCACTTTCAAACAGGTCCATTTCTTATACCCCTTCACAGTTGTTATTTCATTGAAAGCGCAATTTTATGGATTATTACCATAAAATGATATCGTTGGGATATGGTAAAGTCAAGTAGAAAATTGAAATAAACCATAAATAAGTGAAAAACTTTTGCAGCCTATGGAGTATTACCATAAGCCTACGCGCAGATTATGGTAATATCACTTAAAAATCGAAGTATTTCCATAAGAGGCTGTGCAATGAAGAAATTTCTGTTTGATGGTAAGAGCAACGTATCTGGCGACCGTATCCGGGAATTGCGCCAACGGGCAAGGTTGACCCAAACCGAACTGGCCATTAAAATGCAGACAGAAGGTGCAATTGTTGAACAGGATGTTATAAGCCGGATTGAGAGCGGACGCCGCCTTGTCACAGATTATGAATTGCTGGTGTTGACTCGAATTTTCGATACAACTGCCGATTGGTTAATTGGTACAGAAAAAGAGAAGCCACTGTGACGTTTTTTTCGTGGGGCTGGATATCAACGGTAGAGTTGTTCATATCTCTGTATTATAAATAATTCTTAAAGTGAGTCCTTCTGGATAGCTCACCATGAACCTATCCTCAGTCCACCGTCAGGGTATACTATCTCCCTGGCGGTGGACTTTATTTTTCACAGAAGCCTATACAGATTAGAGGTCAAACTCCCATTTTCCCGCCAGCGGGATTCCTTGGAGACCAGCCCCGCCTTGCACAGATCGTCCAAGGCCCGCTTGACTGTGGAGCGGGAGAGCCGCAGCTCTGCGGCGATGGTCTGTATCCCAGGCCAGCATTTGCCGTCCTGATTGGTGTGGTCTCTGAGATACATGTATACAGCTCTGGCCCGGTGGCTCAGGTCCGACTGATAAATTGCTTGAAAGTAACTCATGGGACCTCCGCATTCTTTTTTGTCCGCATCTCAGATTCCTGCTTCCATCTGTTCCTACCATGCTGTGATCCACCGGCAGTAGTTGCCATCCTTGGCGGTACTGGAGGTGCTTCAGGCTCTGCGGGGTGACATTGCAGGATAGCCTGCTCCAACTCCTGCTTGCTGGCATAAGCTACGGCCCGCTGTGATTTCTCCTCCACCTGGTAGGACTCCTCAAACCGGATGCCCCATTCCAGGAACAGGCGCAGTCTGGTCTGCATGGGATGGGTGCCGGTCTTCATGACAACGAACTGGCCTTTGGGAATGGATTTCAGCTCATCCGGCGTCATAAGTGGACGCTCCATCATTTGAAGGGATTGGGACTTTTCTTTGCCCCTGCTGACGGAGCCGGACAGAACCGTGCGGTTGCCCAGCGACTTAGAGAGCACTTCGGCGGTCTGTGAGTTGGGTGCAAAACCGCCAAAAATGGTGTCCTGGACGTTATCTTGAATGATTTCCGCACCTTCTTTGCCATAATTCTTCTCCAGTTGGGCCAGCGACTGGATGATGGGCACCAGTGTCAGCTTCCGGGAGCGGCCCGCACTGAACAGCGGCAGAATGTCGAAAGCAGGCATCGTGCCCAGTTCGTCACAGAACAGCACTACTCGGTTGGGGAGTTTACCGCCATTTTCGTCGGCCACGGAAAACAGTTCACGGGACAGCGTCTGGATCATCAGGCCAGCCATGAAATTTTTGCTGGGGTCCTCTTCCGGAAGGATCAAAAAGATAGCTGACTTCTTGGAAGAAAACGCCTCCGCATCAATGGCGCTGTCAAAGCACAGCACCTGCTCGAGCTCCGAGTCAAGGAAGGTATTCAGTCTGGAAAGCACCGTGGACATGACAGAGGCCATGGCCTGTTCCGCTGAGTTGAGGGCCGCTCCAGCGAACCATCTGGCCTTGTGGGTATCCGGCAGGGAGTCCATCAGGACCTGGAAGCCATTCTTGCCTTTGGCCATCTTGCTGGGAGCCAGCAGATCCTGCACCAGCTTGAACACACTGACGATGTGCCGGCGCTCCTCTGGATGTTCCTCTGTAGGCGGCAGATACTCCGCCAGCAGGAGGACCACAGCGGTGAGCAGGCCCTCCGCCGCATCGTAAAAAAACGAATTTTGTCCGTAATTAGAGGAGTCTCCTTCGGGATTTATGATGGTTTTCGCCAATATTTTGGCGTACTTTTCTGCCTTAGCACGGGCGGCCAGATTGTCGGGCTGTTCCCGGCAAATGTCCATATAGCGGTTGATGAGTGTTAAAAGATTGTAGCCGTCCGACTTGGTCGGATTGCGCAGATCAATCACTGCCACCTGGTAACCGTAGTATTTTGTGGCGATGGTGCCATAGTTCCGGGCCAAATCGCCCTTGGTGTCAAGCGCCAGAAAACTCATTCCGCTGGCACAGGCAAATTCGAGATTGGGATATAAAAAGAACGCTGTCTTACCAACACCAGAGGCGCCAATCATCAGGCAGTGGATGTCATCCACATCTACCAATGCAGTAACTGCGTTCTTTTTACCCACGCATCCCAGCACCAGCCCTTGGTCTTTGGGGCGATTTTTTCCCGCCCGCCATTGGCTGGTTTTGAACGGGACATGTCGGTATGTGGTTTGTATTTCTTTTTTATTTGCCCAGCGGGCGGTTCCATGCTGGCCGTCGCCTACTGTTTTGGACTTGATGTTGTCCAGATTTCCGTTTCCCGAAAAATGCGTGACAGCGGCGAGAAACAGGAGCATCCCGCCTGTCAGGATGATCAGCAGAATTGCTTGCAGGTCCACTACATCGCCTCCATTTTTAACTCATTGGATCGTTCCAACTTTTGTTCCTCCTTCAACATATCTGCGTCATACTTGACCGGTATCTTTGCGAGGGAGACCGCCAGGTCCAGCCACGCTGACGCAAGCTGCTCCTTATCTTCCGCAGTCCGAATGCCTGGAGCCGTATACCGTGCCAGGACGTTCTGCGTCTGAGCGGCGACCTCACTGTGCCTGTTCTGGATACTCCCACGATTCTGATGTGGAAGAATACGGCTTCGGAGCCGATCCTCCAGCTCGGTATCATCCAACAGCTGTCCCATCTGACGCATCTCCCGGCTGTAGGCGAACAGGGCAAATGCCGCTGCCTGTTCCATGCAGGCCATCGCCGCATCCATGCGTTTGGCCTGGAAATTTGTGCGGTAGCCCTTGAGGGCGTCAATCAGCTCTTTGCCCAGCCTGTCCGGTCTGGCATTTTCCATAAGCAGTGCGATGCGGTGACAGATAGGACCGGCGGCGACGAGCTGCGGATGTTCCTCTGCCTCTTGGGCGGGCAATCCCAGACGTGCTTTCAGATCCTCATTCCAATCTTTATACTCCGGCTGGAGCACGCCTACACTGTCGTATCCCCGTTCGTGCAGGGATTCCGCCAGCCGTCCGCTGGCCTCGATGCCTGCCGGATCATGATCCAGGCAGAGGACGACACTGCGAAGATTGGGATTCTGCTCCAGCATCCAGAGCATGGCATGGCCGCTGGTCCCGCAGAGAGCCACATAGCTGTGCTCCTGCCAGCCCTTGGGATAGCGGGTGACAAAGGACAGCAGATCGATTGGAGCCTCAAACACATAGAGCCGGTCACTGGTGCCGGTGTAGTGAAAGCTGAACCGGGGCTCGCAGCCCTCCACATTGATGCGAAAGGTTTTACCTTCGCTGTTGACACTGCGTTTGTGGGCATGACGGGCAGCGCCGTTCTCGTCCTTCCCAACGAAAACGGCGTTGTGATACTCCCGGCCTTTGAATTTCTCACAGCTCTCATAGAGCAGGCCAGCCTTGACAAAAGCGTTGACCACCTCACGGTCCAGAAACCGCCGTTTCAGCAGGTAGGCGTACACACGCCGCATCTCCCGGTTGGCAGGCGGCAGGGCGAACTCTTTTTGGGGCTTCTCTTTCTGCTTCTGCGCTGGTTCATAGACTGTTCCCTGTTCGCCGCCCAGTAAAAGGGTAACGGCTTCCGGATAGGATAGGTTGTAGAAATTCCGCACGAAGGAGATAGGCCCGCCGCCTTTCTCCGCGGCGTGATCGTACCACTCGTTGCCTTGGACAGTGATACTGTGGTCACTGGCCAGTCGGAACTCCGGGCCGGAGCGGATCAGCTTCTCTCCCTGACTGCGCAGAAAAAGCTCCAGGTCCACCTCGGAGGCCCGGAGCTTTTGTTCGGCAGTAAAATGGATGTAGGGCATATTCAGCCTCCTATTAAAAAATAAGACTGCCCACCGTTGAGTGAGCAGTCTGTTCAGGTCACGACATGACCTTTCTGATTTGATTTTCATCCGCGTTCGGAAAGATTTCATGAATGCGATCTGCTATCCGCTTCCAGGAGTCGGCGGGCACTTCCGAATATGCGAACGCAATGTGCTCGTATCCCCAGAGCGCCTCTGGGGTGGTGTAAACCGAAATAGGCCAGCCGTAGGGCACCCCCTTCTTATTAACCCGCTGGCGAAAATCCCGGATGACCAGATAGGTCTGCATCTGGAGGTCCGTCACGGTACCCTCAAAATTCTTTTCGCCGCCCTTGCCAAAGCCGGCGCTCCGCTTCAGCTCAAATGAGAACCACTCATCCTTTTCGCCGAACCGGTCCATGATCTTCTTACAGCGCAGACTGGCCAACTCATCCTCCCAGCGGCTGTCAAAGTCATAGCCGTCCCGGCGGTAGTTGGCGAACCGAGAAAACCACTCCTTGGAAATAAATCCAGCTTTCTTATAAAAAAACTTACCATAGGCCACCCGTCCGCTGCGTGCAGTCAGCTCCCGCCACTCCCAGGGGTCTTGGGCTGGGTCGCCCGTCCACCAGAACAGGTCGGAGGTATGCTCCTCGGCGGAGAACCCAGTGATCTCATTTTTGAACAGGGGTAGGAATCCGATTTGCTCGATCAGGTCAATCAGCTGTTCCCATGTCCGAATACGGTTGGGGTCATCCCAGGCCATACCGTGCATAATCCAAACGCCGCTCTCATTTGCCATCTTGAGCCGCCTCCTTGCTGTGTATCGTTTGTATTATACGGCAGGAGGCGGTTGACTTCAAGTAAGCGTTTGCGTTTGCTCCTCATGGTCGTCCGGCTTATGGCCCATGGCGATTTTCTTTTCTCTGATTTTCCGCCTCAGCTTACTGTCTACGAAGGAGATTCCGCCGGTCGGTGGTGGGGCTTGTTCTTGGAAGATACGGCCCGCATGGTGGAGGAGCCGGGTGGCGCTGGTCAGCACAGATGAGTTTTGTAGACTGCTGTGATCGTTTTTCTTCGCAGAAGGTTGCTGGTCACTGGCTGCTGATTTATTTTCGGGAGCAGATTCCTCCATGAACTCACCCAACCGCACCGCCTCCTCAATCACCAGATTCTTGATCCGCTTGAACTCCTTCTGTCGGGAGAGCGGCAGGTGTGGCGGCAGATCATCCTTGTACGTCCGCAACACTTCTTCTCTCTGCTGATACCACAAATCGTAGGCGGCAGCGACGCGGAAGTCCTTCGCCAGCTCGTCCACAATCTCATCCACCACAGCCTTCAGCGGCGCTTTGAGATAGCCGTACTGTTTTTTACCACTGGTGCGCTTCAGCCGACCGGCCAAATGCTCCATGAGCTGTTCGATGTGAGGATTCTCCAGACTGCCAGAGTGCATTTGTTGGATCAGCTCATTCATAACCTCACTCGCCTCTCTCACCAGATCATCCCGCCGCTGGGTCTGACGCTGGTAGATCTCTGTCAGTTCCTGCTGGAAGATCTCCTTCGCCAAACCGGACTTGATTTTTGCGATTCCCTCTTTATTCAGAAAGCCGGACTTGCCATCTGCACTGTAGCAGACCATATGCACATGGGGGTGGTGCCCCTCATCATGGAAGGCGGCGTACCAGCGGAACTGGTCCCAGGGAATCTTCATCGCCTCCGCCATCTCCATGGCGTGGGAGCGTAGGAGTGTCCGCCACCGCTCGGCGTTGTCATACCCCAGCCGGGCGGCGTCTTCCCGGCGCAGGGAGATGATAGGCAGCCATACGTTGCCGGGGTGGTTTGCTATCTCCTCCGCAATTTTGGACAGCACCAGCGGGTCATCGCTCTCACCGAACAGTCCGTGAGCGCCGACATGCTCCACCCGAGGCCGCTGGGCGATATAGCCGATGTAGTTTTCCCGCTTTGCGATTTCATCGTAGTTGTCCTCAATGGCTCGGGTGATAAACTCCGAGGCGTTTCCCTGAGTAGGAGATGCTTTATAGTCCTCATACTCAAACAGGCCGCGACTCAACGGGAACTCACGCAAAAGTTTCTCTACCATCTCCCGCTGTTTCTTTGTAGCGGGAAGACCAGAACGCTCCGGCGTGATCCGCTGTACGCCATCCCTGGTGGCGGCGTAGCGCACATAGTGCTTCCGGTACGCGGCAGTCTTCTGTGTTCCCGGTTTGATGTAGGGACACTTGAATATGATCCTGGGCACAGAGCCTCACCGCCTTCTCGCTATACACCGACCTTCTGGAACTCTACCGCCTTGTCCAAGGTGACACTTCCGTTTGTCTTTTTCACGTTCTGGACGCAGTGGCCACGGAGATCTCGCAGCGTATCGTCGCTGATCTCCATGCCGTAGGCCAGCACGTTCATCATCATATCCATCTCCACCGCCAGCTTGAACAGCAGACGGCAGATGCGGTCCTCCGACGCTTTGACCGTACTGCGCAGGACACTCATCAGCGCGGGCGGCAGATAGGCGGCGGCTTCCTGGCCGGAAACGTACCCGGCGTAGAAGCGGATGGCTTTTTCAATGAACTCGTTTTGCGTTTGGCAGTTGTCCCGTGGACACATCTCCTTGACCAGCTGCTGTGTCTCTGGTGACATCCGCAGGGCGAACTTGATTTTCTCTCTTGGCATAATTCTCCTCCTTAAAATGCTGATATCCCCGCCTGGAACCCGCAAAAAGCGGGAAATGGCGGGGATTCTTTGATTGCTGACCCCCGAGTTGACCCCAGGGGGTAAAAAATGACCCCCGCCGAAATGTCCCCGACCCGCTCTGCGGGGCGGTGTTTCCTGGCTGGAGGGTCGCTCGCGACCCCCGGCATTTATCCCGCAAGATTTTCGACCCTCTGCATTCCTTGTCCCTTCTGCCACAAAGCCTCGCAGGGCGGCGTGACAGTTGGGAGGGGCACGGATGCCTCTCTGTCAGGTGAAACGGCACACGGGGCGCTGCTGTGGCGGACAGCGGGGGAACGGGAGCGAGGGCCGCTCCGCATCAGGAACAGCCCTCGTCCGCACTATGCTACATCGTCTGCGCTATCCCGCCCTGGGCGGGCTCCTGCCGCTGACTGAGCTCCAGCCACAGCGGATTGTACTCCACCGACACCTGGCTCCGGTCAGCGTCGAAGGTGAGCCGTGCGGCCACCGCAGGGTAGTGACCGAAGCAGGCATTCAGCACCTGTGTCATCTTCTCATTGCTGTCCACCAGGAGCTTTCTGGACCTGCCGTCAGGGTCCGGCTTCATTGCCGTGGTCATCGACAGCAGGGCGTCTGTCACGGAGATCTGCCGGTCGTGGGCATACCGCAGCGCCGATTGCAGGGCGGTGTCAGGGTCGAAGCTGCCGAACTCCATCGTGTGGCAGGTGAGGGACTTGCCCTTTTCCTTTACTGTGCAGACCGCCAGCGGGCTGAGTTCTGCCGCGTCCTTCGGCCAGTGGAAGCACATAAGCTTTCCATGCTCCGCCGCCTTTGCCATCTGCTGGGGAGTGCAGTCAGGACAGGCCGCCATGTGGAACGCCGCCGCCAGCATCTCGCCGGGGAGCGCCTCGCCGTACCGGATGATCTCATAGGCTTCCTGCGTGATCTCCGCGTTGAAGTGCCGGGAGATAAAACTCAGGCTGTTGAACAGGTCCCGTGTGCCGTCGAGTTCGGACTCATCTTCCAGCGCCTGTCCCAACGCAAACAGAGCGGCGGTGGCTTCCGGGTCAGGTCGAGGGACCAGCGCACTGATCTGTTGCTCAAAATCGGTTCTTTCCATTATCAGTACCTCCTTCACATCTGCGGGATCATTGGTCCGGACGTTTCCCGCATCTCTGCCATTCGCTGGGCACTGTACTCCGCCAAGGTTTGTCCGGTCTGTTGCTGGCAGTAGTCATCCATCTTGCGCAGCAGGGTCGCTTTCTCAACAGCGTTGAGCCGATACTCCACCGATTCCTCCCGGCCATCTGCCCAGTGCATATCGACCTCCAGCTCATCGCAGACCTGTCCGGTAGCCATATCGTAGTTGGCGTAGACGTTCAGAGTGTCATCGTTCTCGCCAGTGCGGACGTGAGTGCCGAACACCGCATCCACGTTGAAGTAGGTGGGCAGATAGAAATTCAGCAGAGTGCCTATCTCACTGATCTCCTCCGCAAAGGAGATATTCCATGCGGAGAGGTGACCTGCTGAGGTGAGCGCCTTTCCGTTCAGCCTGTCCAGGAATCGGGTCATGTACTGCTCCGCGCTGAGATAGCTCTTCCGGTAGGCGTGGTAGACAGCGGTGGAGACGTCCTGCATGGACCAGGTTTTCCAGCCGTTGGCGGCGTCCACTGTGGAGACCTCCTGTTTGTCAAAGTCCAGATCAAACACTCCGGTAACTTTGCCAGGCTCCTCCATCCGCAGCGCCAGCAGCTGGTCGTACTGTTCAGCGGTGATCGGCTTCATTCTGGCGAAGGCGCTTGTCTGGAGCGCGGCGGCACCCTGTCCCTGCTCCTCACGCAGATACCGGCGCAGGAACTTGGCGACCTCCAGAATATCCTCTTTGCTGTCCATCTGAAAAAACGACTCCATCTCATTCTCCCGCACACAGAAGGCGGTGTACTTCCGGGTCGCTTCCTCCTCCGCTTTCGCCGCGGCATCCTCCTCATCCCTGCGGATGCGGATCTCCTGCAGCACGTTTACCGGGACCAGCTCCACACAAAGCTCATCCAGCGCCTTCCGCATCCGCTTCTCTACGGTAGTGCCTTGCTCTGCCAGCACAGCGGAAAGGGCTTCCATCTCGTACTCATCGATCCACAGCACTAACTCAACAGATCTGCTCATGTGCTTTCCTCCTTTTGCTCATTCAGGGAGGCTTCTGCTGTTTGCTGCGGGACCGTTTTAGCCCGGTTCGGACGAGCCGGGCGTTTGGGCCGGGCGGCAGCGGCAGTCTTGGCGTCCAGGTACTCCCGCACCGGCTCCGGCACGGCAGTCTCATACAGCTGCCGCAGAGCTTCCTCCATTTTCTTCTGCACTGTGGCGTTCTCCTTCGCCAGATAGAACGACAGCGCATCCATCCGTTCGCTGTCAAGGGACAGCGTGATTTCGGTTTTTTCCATAGCATTTTCCTTTCTATCCCATTGTGGGGCCCATGGATTCCTCCGCAGCCATGAAGGTCTCGACAGCTTCGTTGAATCGTGCCAGCTCCTCCGGTTCCACATCAGTGAGTACGATCTCCGTTCCCTCCGGTGTCTCACAGATCTCCGCCACCCTGGCATTGAGCAGGGCGGCGTGATCTCCCTGTCCAGCATCAGTCAGCAGCCGCAGGTTCTCCATCAGCACAGACCGCTCCGCCTCCTCATGGCACAGGAATATCAGGCCGCTCCCTTTCAGCAGAGGGAGGAGCTCTTTCAGTCGGAGTCCAGGCTGGTCATCCTTCTTCAGCCGCTGGCAGTATTCCGGGTGGTACTCCATCTCAATGCAGCCGTCGTGCATATCCACCGCCGCCACCTCGGGCCGCTGTTTCAGAGCGGCCCGGAGCATGGAGTCCAGACCGGAGCTTTCCCGGATCGTCAGACCCAGGGACTTCTCCAGTTCCTCAAAGCGAACGCTCCAGCATACACTTGCGGACTCCGCGGTGCCCTGCCGGACAATAAACTCCGCCGCCCGATTTATCTCCGCGTTGACGATGTCCCGCATTCCCGGAATGTAGGCGGCGTAGCGGGGATAGCGATATCCCTCCGCCTCAATCAGTACGCCGTCGTTGCTGCCCTGGCCCAGCGCCAGCAGGCAGTGCATCACACCGTCCTCGCTGTACATACAGCTTCTGTTCTCCACGATAAACGGCTGACTGTCCGAGGGAACGATCTTCAAGTGGCAGAAGTCCTCATGGGACAGTTCCACCACCTTCTCGATCTGGCAGTCGTCCATTAGGAAATTGCCTGGTTTGTATAAAAAATTTGCTTTGAACTTCAACTCGAATCACTCCTATTCTGACCTACGGCAAATAGCTGCGCGGGTTGGTCCGCTCCCCATTGATCCGCACCTCGAAATGGAGATGAGGTCCGGTGGAGCGTCCGGTGGACCCGGACAGGGAAACCACATCGCCTGCCTGAACGGTCTGCCCAACTTTGACCACCAGTTTGGAGTTGTGGGCGTATAGGGTGGCCAGCCCATTGCCGTGGTCGATCATGACATAGCTGCCGTAGCTGGAATCATACTTGGCCGCTGTGACCTTTCCCGCCAGCGCCGCCCGGACCGGCGTGCCGGTGGGCACTGCCAGATCCATCCCGTTGTGTCCCCGCCGCTCTCCGGTGATGGGGTCCCTGCGGTTTCCGAATTCAGAGGTGACAACATTCCGCCAGTTCGCTCCGATGGGGGAGCAGAAGCCGTCCGCGCCGATGAAGGGAGCCGCGGCCCCAGTGAAGTCCGTGCTGCCGCCTGTGTAGCCGTACCGGATCAGATCGTAGATGCTGTCCGCGTTCTCCATCTGTTCGGCGGCAGGTTCAACGCCCAGTACAGAGCGGATATTCTGATAGACCTGCTCCATATTTTCGATTGGGACCGCCACGGTGTAATCCTCATCCTCCTCTGTTCCAGTACGCTCTTCGTATGTGACGAAGCAGTCCGCGAACTGCCGGGGGTCCGGCTGACTCCCAGCGCCGAAGTACAGAGCATAAAAAAGAGCCTTGACTCTGATTGCGTCGAGGCTCTCGCTGTTCTCTGTCTGCGCATTGATTTCAGCCACAATATTGTCCAGCTCGGACAGGCTGTTCTGGGTCTGCTCCAGGCGGGCCCGATACTCTTCGGGCAGGTTGTCCGGGATGGGCCCGCCATAGAAGCACAGTTCCACAGTGGAGATATTGCTGCTGGCGGAACCGGCTCCATAGGAGATCAGGAAGGCGAGGACGACGATGAGCGGCGACAGGACCGCCACGATGATCCAGCCCACAGTCTTTCTGGCACTTTCACTGGTAGTCAGAACGGCAGCGGCTTTGGCCAGCAGAATGGGGTCAGCCAAAGGTCATCCCTCCGGTTTCCTGGGCTGGCGCTTCTTCCATCTCTGCCTTCAGCTCCGACCAGTGCTCCACCAGGGCGTCGTATATTTCTTTGGGAGCGCCGTACTGCCGCGCCTGCGCCCACTTCAGGTACTGGTCGAAGTCCATGCCGCCATCCAGGAGCAGCTTGGCCGTGTTCACAGCCTTGTTTTGGATGCAGGCATAGAGGGCGCTGTAGCTGTTCACGTCCACCCACATCCGCTTTCGCAGAAGGGATTCCGCCATCCACTGGTCCCGTTTCTGGCAGGTCAGCATATGCAGGGCCCTTGCCGAACTGTCTCCGCCGGAGATACCCTTCTCCACCAAGGTGGACAGGGTCCGGTAGTCGCCATCCATAGCGAACTGCTCCAGGAGGAAGGGCGGCGCGGCGGCGATCCGCTCAGGGACGCCCCGTTGGACCAGCTCCCGCGCTATGAATCGGTGGTCCAGACAGGCGTAGCTGGCTATCTCGCCGTAGAAGGACCGGGGCAGATTTTCCACATAGCACTCCGCGTCCGATAACAGAAGATACACCTTTTCCGGGTCATCGATGTCGACCGCTTTCTGGCAGGCTGTCCGGTACGCAGACTCCGTGAACTGTTTCCAATCCAGCAGAAGCTGGAGCGTCATTTTCCGGCCAACGCTGCCAGGCCGCTCCGCCGCGGCAATGAGCAGCTCATCCGCATGATTCTTCAGTGCCTTGGGATACTGATCCTTGAAAGCGGACAGCTCTCCGTCCCGAATGGCGAGGACTGCCTTGTCGTAGTCGCTGATTTTCATAGGGCGCTGGCCTACTGTGTCCATATAGGCGGTGATGCTTCCGGTCATGCGGCGCAGGAGCTGTTCGGTCTGAGACATAGCCTTCTCCTGGCGCTCCCGCTGTTCCACCAGAGCCTCAATGATGATCTTCTCCTCCTGCTGGCTCAGGTGGACCACTCTGCCGCCAGTGTCGTCCTCTACACCTCCGATTTTCATATATCTGGCGTGGGTGGCATGGTCGCCGTGGAACGCTTTGGTGATGGCGGAAGAAATGAGAAACATCTTGTCCAGGTCGTTCCCATTCTCGCCCAGCGTTTTCCCGGTGATGAAGCTCCTGGTGATGGGCTTGCCGTCCTCATGCCATTTGAGATACACGTCCAGATAGACTCCCTCGCTGCCGCCGTAGTCTGTGGTGCAGAAAATGTCCGCGTCCTTGGGGATCTCACGGCCATTTTCCCAGTGGTGATCCATAAGGAAATACTCATCCGGGAGGTATCCCATACTCTCCAGCCGGTATTTCAGCTCTTCAAACACCTCTGCCGCTGTCCGCTGGCCGGCGTATTCCCGCTTGCTGGGATCTGCTTCGGAGGGTTTCCACCGCTCCAGTTCAATAATACTCATTTTCTCTGTCCTCCTTAATTAACAGTGTAATTGGACTTGTTTTAGCTCGTCTGGGTATGCTATAATAAAGAAACAAATGTTTCAGAGGGGAGGAGATCTGCTGTGGGCGAACGCACCTATCTGGCCATAGATTTGAAGAGCTTTTACGCGTCCGTGGAATGCGTCGAGCGTGGCCTTGACCCGCTGACCACCAACCTTGTGGTGGCAGACCTGAGCCGTACAGAAAAGACCATCTGCCTCGCGGTCACTCCCAGCCTGAAAGCCTATGGGATCTCAGGCCGTGCCCGGCTGTTTGAAGTGGTACAGCGGGTCAAAGAGGTCAACGCCAAGCGGCTATGGGCTGCTCCTGGACGGCAGTTCAGCGGCTCCTCCTCCGACGATACAAAACTGAAAGCTGATCCCGGCCTGGCGGTAGACTACATCGTGGCCCCGCCCCGGATGGCTCACTATATTGACTGGAGCACCAGGGTTTACGGTGTCTACCTGAAATACATTGCTCCCGAAGATATCCACAACTACAGCATCGACGAGGTGCTGATGGATGTCACCAATTACCTGGATACCTACAAGCTCACCGCCCGAGAGCTGGCCAGAAAAATTATCCTGGATGTACTGGAGACCACAGGGATCACCGCCACGGCGGGGATAGGTCCTAATCTGTATCTCTGCAAGGTCGCCATGGATATCATGGCCAAGCGTATCAAGCCGGACCAGTACGGCGTCCGCATCGCCAAGCTGACCGAGGACAGTTACCGCCGCCTGCTGTGGGATCACCGTCCGCTCACAGACTTCTGGCGGGTGGGTTCCGGCTACGCCAGAAAGCTGGAGTGGTGCGGTCTGTACACCATGGGCGATATTGCCCGCTGCTCCCTGGAAAATGAGGAGCTGCTTTACAAGCTGTTCGGGATCAACGCGGAGCTGCTCATCGACCACGCCTGGGGCTGGGAGCCTGTCATGATCTCGGATATCAAGGCATACAAGCCGGAGTCCAAGAGCGTCGGTTCCGGCCAAGTCCTGCAATGCGGCTACGACTATGACAAGGCCCGGCTGGTGGTGAAGGAAATGGCGGACCAGCTGGCACTAGATCTGGTGGACAAGGTGCTGGTCACCGACCAGCTTGTGCTGACGATAGGCTATGACCGGGACAACCTCAACGACCCGGAGCGGCGCAAAAAGTACCATGGGGAGGTCACCAAGGATCGCTATGGCCGGGAGGTCCCCAAGCACGCCCACGGGTCCGCCAATCTGGAGGAGTACACCGCCTCCACCAAACGGATCACAGCCGCCGCACTGGAGCTGTTCGACCGCATTATTGACCGTGGTCTGCTGATCCGCCGCTTCTACCTCACTGCCACCCGTGTGGCGGATGAGGCGTCCGCACCGGACAAGAAGGCGTTTGAGCAGATCGACCTGTTCACGGACTATGCCGCCAAGCAGGAACAGGAAGCTCAAAAAGCTACAGAGCTGGCAAGGGAGAAAAAGCTTCAGCAGGCTATGCTGGATATCAAGAAGCGGTACGGCAAAAACGCCATTCTGAAAGGCATGAATCTGGAGGAAGGAGCGACGGCCAAGGACCGCAACAACATGATTGGGGGGCACCGCAGTGGGTAGATATGACGATATCATCACCTTGCCGCACCACGTTTCTACGACGCACTCCCACATGCCCATGCATGACCGGGCCGCTCAGTTTATGCCTTTCCGGGCGCTGACCGGCTATGAGGATGCCGTTCAGGAGACGGCCAAGTCAACGGCTGAAAAAGCCAGCATGGTCGAGACCGAGGAATTTCCGGATATATAAACCCTACCGTCCGCCGCCCTCTCCAAACAGCTCCTTAATATGCTCCGGGGCGTGGACCTCCAGCAGATACCGCTCATTGCCGCACTTGAACAGGCAGACGCCATTCTGCGGACGCTGGATCAGCTCAAACTCGGACTCCTCCAGCTGGAGGTTGTCCATGTAAAACCGCCTGTCTACGCTGCCGGCGTTGAAAAGGAACTGGTGGGTGGGGATGGCGAAGAGGGGCCGTGTCATCTCCCGGACGCCGGGTGCGTCAAAGTCCTCCAGATTCTGCGAGGCCATGATCAGGGAGGACTCCTTCTTCCGCACCCGCTTCAGGCTGTTGCGGATGTACTCCACAGCGGTGGGATTGGAGAGCCAGATGTACAGCTCGTCCAGGGCCGCCGTCGTGTTCCCCTCCGTTAGCAGCTTGTCGCTGAGGTAGGAGAGCAGATTGAACAGCATAGCGTTCTTGACGTTGACGCTGGCGTTCAGCAGTCCCTTCACGCCGAAGATCAGGAAGCGGCTGGAGGTGACGTTGGTGTGTCCGTTGAAAAACTTGCTCTCCGCGCCCTGGCACATGGAGTGGAGGCCCAGCAGGACCTCCTGGAGCAGCTCTCGGGGATATAAGGGATTTTCCTCTCTGTCATAATGCTGGTAGGCGTCCTCGATCACATCGTAGAGGTCGGAGAGGATGGGATAATCCTCGGGCCGCATGGACCGGAAGTCTGTGTGGTCGTTCAGACCCCACTTTTTGTACAGACGCTCCAGCATCAGCTCGATGGTATCGATGTGGCGGTCCGAGAAGTCTTTGTAGGCCCGGAAGAAATCCTTGAGGAATGAGATGTGCTGACTGAGCCGGGTACGCCGGCGAAACGCGGCAGGGGCCTCCGGATCATCTTCTCCCTCAGCATTCCAGAGCTTGGGCTCCAGGGCGTTGATAATGTACTGCCCGCTCATGACATCCACAAAACAGCCGCCCAGTTCGCCGCAGAGGCAGTCCATCTCATGCTCTGCGTCCAGGCAGATCACAGCCTTGCCGGAGGCCAGGATATTGCACAGCAGGAGCTTCATCAGGAAGCTCTTGCCCTGGCCGGAGTTGCCCAGGATGAGGACATTGGCGTTGGTCTTGTCCTCCGCCCGGCGGTCCAGGTCCAGGATGATGTTGGAGCCATAGCGGTCCTTCCCGATGTAAAAGCCGTGGGGGTCGTTCTTGCCGGAATAGTTGAAGGGGAACAGGTTCGCCGCCGACGAGGCGGGCAGGACCCGCTCATAGAGGGAACCGAAGCCATTGCTGCCCGCGGGGTTGACAGAGCAGAAGCCCTCCAGCTGTCGCAGGAAGATCCGGTCGGCACTGAGCTTGGAGCGTGTGAGCATAGCCGTCACATCGTCCCGGAGGGCTCGGAGGCTATCCGCGTCCCTGGCGCACAGCTCGATAAACACAGCGCAGTGGACCAGGGGCTCCCGGTTGCGGCGCATGGTGGTGATGAGCACCTCCACATCCTGGAGGTTGGCCTCCGCCGTGATGCTCTGCTTCATGCTGCTGGTGCTGTTCCGGTCCATCCGGTTCTTGTTCTGGGCGTTGTGGAGGATGGCGTCTTCCTCAGCGGCGGGGACCTGCCGGACAAAGATATGGAGGAGGGTGCCGCTTTTCTCACCCAAGTGGCACAGTAATGCCAGCTCCTCGGTGCTGGCGGGATACCCCCGCAGGGCTAGGACGCAGCGGCAGGAGCTGCCCAGGATATAGGAATCCGTGTTGAACTTCACGGCGGCGGGGGCGATCATGTCCAGGAAATCTTTGGGCTGGACGATCTCCACGCTTGCCGGCGCTTTCTTCTTTTTCTTCTGCTTTTTAGCCATTCATACTCCCTTCTCCATCAAAGCTGTCGAAGTGCTCGGTGGTCACGTCCTGCTGGTAGTAAACTGCCAGGAGCCGCTTGATGTCCTGTTCCTCCGCCAGCCGGACGTGAAAACCGCAGTCCCGGATGCGCTTCTCCAATTGCTTCAGGCTGCTGTGGTCCTCACTGGACTTGAGCCCAATCCGGTGGACCAAGGCAAACTCTCTGGCCGAGGCGGTGGTGGACTGGATCTTGTCCAGGTGCTCCATATTCTTTCGGAGCATGTCCCGGATGGCGGGAATCGTCTCCTTCTCCAGCCGTTCCTGGTAGTAGAGCTTGTTGCTCTGGAAAGACTCACGGGAGTCCAGAGCCAGCAGCTCCACTGCGTCCAGCCCCCGCAAGAGGTCGGTTAAGGCACGGACCCGGCCCCGGACGCCCTCCGCCGACAGCACCGACAGGTTGTCCGGGCTGATGAGATAAAAAACCAGCTCACCTTTGGCCGTTTTCAGGCCGTGGTCGGTGAGCTGGTCGATCCCCATGAGCTGCCGGGTGGACTGGTGCTGCCGCAGCTCTTTTTTCTGTTTTCGGTTCAAGGTTTTCTCTCCTTCCATTCGTAGTACTGCTGGTGCAGGAACAGGAAAAACACGGCGCACCGCAGGAAATCCAGGATGCTGGCCCCCTCCATGCGGATGGAGAGGAATGCGTAGAGTACCGTCAGGATCAGCAGGAGCATTCCAAATCCCTGAGCCAACGCCAAGACAGAGAGCAGACCGCCAATCCCAATGACTGCCACGTCCCGCAACTCCCACAGCCACAGCTTGGCTTTTGCTCTCAGATTTTCAGGGTAGATATACATTATAGTGTTATTACCTCCACAGGAATATTTCGTTTTTTGCAGTTGTCGATTACAAACTTGGTTCCTCTGGAACTTCCATCCCAGAAGGCCAGGACGAGGTCGGCATTTTCAATGATGGTGCTGTTCCGTTTCAGCGGAGCGCCTCGTCCATATTTATCGTACTCCGGCAGATACTCTGTCAGCCTCAGCCCATGCTGTACAGCGTATTCCCTTGCGCTGGAGTCCACGCCTCGTGCTCCGCCTGAGACGATCTCTGTCGTTTCTTTCGGAAGATACTTTTCCAAATCATTTACTTGCAGCCCTCTTGAACCGATCACTGCCACTCTCATAGTTGTCCTCCTCTATTTTAGCGGATATACCGTATAGCTATACTCCGAATTATACCACGGTTTGGATATAGAATAAATACACAATATATCCATGCAGAGGTGATACTATGGCCGTGAAGAGTGTTTCGATCCGAATTGAGGAAGAGATGCTGGAAAAGCTGGCCTATGTGGCTGATTATGAGGGTCGTTCTGTGAACAGCCATGTTCTGGTGCTGGTCAGGGAAAACATAAAGCGGTTTGAGACGGAACATGGTGTGATTGAGGGAACAATCAAGCCAGACGTCAATGTGAAACCTCCCCGAAAAAGCTGAACATAAAGAGGGACGGCGGTGCCGTCCCTTTCACATTAATACTCTGGAGTACCGATGGCAGCCATGGCCTCCAGGCACCAGATGCCATGCTGTTCCAGGGATGTCATCAACGCCCTCTCGGCGGGAGTTATCGCATCCTCCGCAAAGACTCGCCCCAAGGGCTGCATTTCGATACCCAGGCTGGGGCAGTCCAGGAACATTTCACCGGGGTGGCGGATGTGCGGATGTATCCTGGCCTCGCCCCAGTGGGGGATGCTGGCCGTATAGCTTACGCTGATGACCTTTCCCGTCTGGTCCTTCTGAGGTGTATCATTCCAGGTCAGCACAGTCATTTCCCTCCCGATGTTCCTCCTCCAGCACCTGCCGGATGCAGTTGAGGAAGAATGCGTTCTGCTTGACACCCTGCCGCTTGAGGTACTCCTTGAACTGCTCAAACAGCTCTGCGGGCACCTGGAAGGCCACAGTCCTCTGATTCTCTTTCGCCATAGGTTTCATCTCCTGTTCTTCATAAAATTTTGTAATGAGCCAAGTCATGTACTGACCCAGGGTCTGACCGGACGCCTCCTGCCGCTCCCGCACCTTGCTGTGCAGGGACTCAGGGATCTGGGCACATAAATTTCTTGTACTCTCTGCCATATCAGCACGCTCCTCCTGATTTGTAACGCCAAGTATACCGAAACACATGGTCAAAAGCTATTCACACATACCAACAAAGAAATCTTCTGAAAGGAAGCAGAAGCAACAATGGGTCTCCTTGCTTTTGACAGTGAGCTTTGCTACAATAGGGAAAATGATTGGTGAGGTGAGAACCATGGGAAAACACGGACAGCTTCAGCGTCAGAGCCGAAAGATGGCCCTGTGCGGCATGATGGCCGCGTTGTCGGTCGTAGTCCTGACCTGGGGAAGTCTGCCCCCGTTTTCCACGTTCGCCTGTCCCATGCTGGCAATGCTGTGCCTGATCCCCGCCGTCTGCGATTATGGACCCGGCACGGCATTGCTGATGTACACCGCGGTTGCTGTTCTGGGACTGCTGCTGTGCCCAGACAAGGAGATCGCTCTGCTCTATACGTTCCTGGGCTGGTATCCCGGCACTCAGGCCAAAGTGAACAGCCTGCCTCGTTTTGTGAGCCTAGCAGTCAAGTGTATCCTGTTCAGCGCGGCGATGATCATAATGTACAGCCTTATTTTGTATCTATTCCGGCTGGAAGCAGTGGTGGAGGAATTTGCTGAATATTCCTTCATCATGGTCATCCTCATGCTGGGCCTTGGAAATTTGACTTTCCTGCTCTATGACCGGGTGTTCGCCAACTTTTCCAGGCTGTACCGCAAAAAGCGCAAACTGTAAGAAAAATCGAAGCAACAATGGAGGCCGCGCATGGAATTGACACGCTGCCGCTGGGCTGATCCAGCATCAGAATTATACATCGCCTACCACGACCAGGAGTGGGGTGTGCCGGAGCACGACGACCGGAAACTCTTTGAGATGCTGATCCTGGAGGGGTTCCAAGCGGGCCTGTCCTGGATCACCATCCTGAAAAAGCGGGAGGCGTTCCGCAAGGCATTTGACAACTTTGATCCCTCTGTTGTCGCTCAGTACGGCTCGGAGAAACTGGCGGAGCTGATGGCCGATCCTGGCATTGTGCGCAACCGAAGAAAAATTGAGGCGTCTGTCACCAATGCCGCCGCCTTTCTGGAGATCCAGAAGGAGTTCGGCTCCTTTGACCGCTACCTCTGGGGTTTCACCGATGGTCAGGTCATTCTAAACACAGACGATCAGGTGCGGGCAAGCTCGGAGCTGTCAGACCGCGTCTCGGCGGACTTGAAGCGCCGGGGGATGAAGTTCGTGGGCACGGTCATCATCTACTCCTTCCTCCAGGCGGTGGGCATGGTCAATGACCATGAGACCTGCTGCTGGCGCTATCCCCGGTGACCCGCCGCCATAGCAAGTCCCCGCATGATGTACTCCACGCAAGGAATGGCGACTGAGTTTCCTAAAGCCCGGTAACGGGCGGAGTCGGAGGCTCCGGGGATGTTGGTGAAGTCGTCCGGGTAGCCCTGGAGCCTCTCACATTCCCGAGGGGTGAGCCTCCGGATCAGCAGAGGCCACTCCGCTGTCTGACAGATCAAGTCAGTGGCGTCCTTGTGCTGTCTCGCGCTTTCCGTGGAAGCGATGCCGTCATCCTGAAATTTATCCACCCATTGACGGGTAAACGCGGATGGAGACACCAGCGGCAGATTGTTCCCGCCAGTTCCATAGGTCGTCACAACGGTGGGGGCGATCTGCAGCGGACCCTTGTAGCGAGCGTCCTTTCCATGATTCTCATAGAGGACCAGCGGCTGGTGGCCGTGCTCCTGAGCCCGAAGGGTGCCCGTCACATCCCGGGAGCACTCCATAACGCTGCCGCCCTGGTCGTTAAGACAGAGGACCGTGGGCATCATGTTTCCGCTGGAGGATGATTTCAAGGTGGGTGAAATTTCCTCCTGATAGCCGATGCTCCCGGCAGTCGCTCCGGCTCCGGCGTTGAAGCCCGCCGCGAACTGTGTGACGGAGGTCTGCATCTGCATGTTCTGCGTCCGCATCAGCGCCCCGGACACGCCGCCCAGGTCGATCCCCTCATTACGCTGGTTGATATGATATGCTTGGATCTCCATATCCTTTTCCACATCAAATCTGGTCAGCCCCGCCTGTGCCATCAGTGCGAGTTTGAGCTTCTCCGGCAGTTCCTTCCCACGCTCTTCCGATCTGCGCAGGATACCCAGGCAGGCTTTCCTGCTCAAATAATATTTGCGGGGCGGATCGTCCTGCAAAATCTGCGATAAGGAAAATACGTCTTCTTCGCTGAGGGGTGCGGGGCCAGTATTGAGTATCGAGGACCCGCCAGGCGAGGGAGAAACCATCTCCCAGAATGATTCGCCCAGCAGGTTGCCATGTCCAGGGGTGAGGTCCAGGGACATGAAGGGTATCGCTTTTAATTCGGACAATTTCTTCGAGGACAATACGGAAGTCCTCACCCTTGGGGTCTCCTGAGCTGAACGCGCCGGGCACATTTTCCCAGCACATCCATCGTGGCCGAACAGCGATACCTGTCCGTCCTCTAAGTTCATCTGCCGTTCTCATCTCCTTTACGATCCTGATCTGGTCCATAAAAAGGCCGGAACGCGCGCCGGAAAGTCCGGCACGGGTCCCGGATGCCACTGAGAGATCCTGGCACGGGCTGCCCCCGCAAATGATATCCACAGGCGGCAGCTTCGCCCCGTCCAGCTTGGTGATGTCCCCTACATGGAGCATATCGGGGAAGTGCCGCTTTGTGACTTGGATAGGGAAAGGCTCGATCTCACTGGCCCAGACCGGGACGATCCCATTGCGGACCGCTGCCAGAGGGAAGCCGCCGATCCCATCAAATAAACTCCCCATGGTGAGGACATTGTTCATCATTCTCTGCCCTCACTTTTTCACCGCCGCAGCGACAGTCTTGGTGGTATTGACGGCAGCCTGGGCGGTGTAGACGGCGCTCATGATGTTGGCCCTGGTGGTGGTATCCAGGCCGAAGGTCCCGGCGATCCTGGGCACCTCGCCCGCGGAGAGCATGAGCCCCAGCCCCAGCAGGGCGTGCTGGCGGAAGGCCATCAGCCCCGCCACCAGGATAGTGGACTGCAGGAATGCCGTCAGGCACAGGCCGATTACCTGCTTGATCCATTGGACAAAACCATCCACATACCCTCTGGGGACGCTGAACATATAAAGGGAACCTACGGCGATCTGGATGAGCAGAATGCCGCCCCGCTTCAAATTGGCAAAGAAGATCTTCACCACCGCATAGGCCATCATGATGATACAGAACAGCAGCATAATGGAGCTGGTGAGGACATCAAGTCCGAAGTTGGGAGCGCCCATCATGTCAGTCAGGCTCTCCACGCTGTTCAGATCCTCGATGATCCGCTCGCCTATCGTTCCAACGCTGGTCCCATAGCCAGTCAGCCCTCTGGAAAACATCCCCTGCAGAGAAACGGACAGCGAGTAGAGCCGCACCGGCACCGTCGTAAACAGGCTGACCGCCAGGAAGCCCTTGACGGCATTGAGGGCGGTCTGCTGGAGGTTTCCCCGTCCGGTGGAATACTCAATGCCGAACTCAAATCCGGAGACCACCAGGCTCACACCGAACAGCGCCCAGCCCAGCTGGGAGAAAAAGAGCACGATGGCCTGGACCCAGTCCAGCTCAAAGAGCTCCACGCCCATGTCGCCCATGATGGCGAAGAAGTTGCCCAGGAATCCCACCATCTGGCCGTAGAACCAGTCGATGAGGTTGTCCATGATGGTGGAGGCTACGAAGTCAAAAATAAAGATAGTTTATCACCCCGATCCCACAGGGCCGCGCCGGTCATATTCCAGCGCGGCCCCATATGATATCATTACATCGTTTGCTGCCACTGGGGAGCGGCGGACGGAGTTTGCTCCTGAAAAATC
Organism: Pseudoflavonifractor sp. 60; assembly: GCF_009911645.1. Taxonomy (GTDB): domain Bacteria; phylum Bacillota; class Clostridia; order Oscillospirales; family Oscillospiraceae; genus Lawsonibacter. The sequence continues at coordinate 37,813 of NZ_QWKI01000033.1, read as the reverse complement.
TCCAGATACCCTTCCAGTGCGCCGGACATCGCCTGGTAGTCCTCCTGGGAGGGCTGGAAGCCGTACCACTCCGCGACGCCCTCGTACTCCCAGGCAAAGGGGGCGTTGGCGGTGGGATCTGCATGCGAGCCCAGAATATCTCCAAAGCGCAGCGTGATCTGATCCACCTCGCCCGCCTGACGGTTAAGGATGGTCACGCCCAGAGCGGGGTACTCCTCCGCAGTGCCGCAGGATACAAACTGGATCTTGGCCCGGATCAGCTCATCCAGCCGCACATAACAGGCCCGCCCCGCAAAGGTGACGTCAGGATGCACTTCTCCCACAATCTTTTGCAGTTCCCGCACAAAAAAGTTGGCTATTGGCCTCCTGGCTGTCTGTTTTGGTCGCTGATCTGACGATCCTACGTTTTTCTTCTCTGTGTTCACATCCATATCACTCAAAGCCCCACGATCTTCCAGATATAGAGCGGGGCGGTGAGGGTGAACACCAGGCAGGCGAAGAGGATCACCGGACCGGTCCACTCAAACTGGCCATGCTTCTTGTAGTCAAAATAACTTAAAGCGATCTTGCCGAAGAAGGCGATGGTCAGGATCATGTCCAAGGCAGGGAACACCACGCTGTCCACCACCGTCTTGATCTGGCTGGCGGCGGCCTTCCAGGTCTCCTCCACCACAGCCGCCACATTGCCGCTACCTGCGGCGAAGGCGGCGGGACAGCACAGGGCGGACAGCATCAGCGCGGTCAGCAGGAGCTTTGTCAATTTCTTCTTTTTCAAGGGATACACCTCCATAATGTTGGGAGGACCGCCCACCTGGACGGTCCTCCATGTCTGTTGTTCTGAAATCAATAACCGGTGCGGGGCAGGGGTTTGACGGGCGCGTAGACCTTGGTCACCCAGCGGGAGGTGGCCATGATCCACTGGCCGTTGTACACGCCGCCGATGTCCGCCTGGTTGACGAACTGGAACCCTCCGGTGAGCCAGGACACCACATTGCAGTACACCTTGGGGGCCTCCACCTGCCGGAAATTGGCGGGGACAATGCCGAAGGATACCATGAACTCGGTGACATACTCATTGGAGGCCAGGCCAAGGGCGACGGGAGAGGCGTCCAGCACATAGTTCTGCATGGTGCTCAGGTTGTCATACATGGTGCGGTACTCGCCGTTCAGGTTGGTCTTGAACACGATCTTGTAATTCCCCTGCACGTTGTAGGTGCCAGTGACGATCTTATCCAGCCGCACCGCCTGGACGGGCAGAGTGTCCCGCCAGTAGAAGCTGGTGAGCGCCGTGGTGGAGTTGTTGGCGATGCCGCTGAAATCGTAGCGGATCTGCTGGCCGGGCATGACCTCCACAAAGCCGGTCTTCTTGATGCTGACGTTGGTGTACAGCGCCTTGTTGGTCATGGCCGTCTTGACGATCTGACCGGCGTGCTCGATCTCCACCTCAATGGGGGTCTTGTCCAGACCGTAGAAGTCCGCAGCCTTGGACTCCACCACCTTGTAGCGGCCCAGAGGCAGAGGTCTGGAGACGGCGACGCCGTTCTTGTCCGTCTTGACCGTATCCACCAGATTGCCGGTGCGGCAGTGGTAAATCTCAAACTCGGTGTTGGGGATGGGGGTGCCGGCAGGCCAGCCGTTCATGCTGTTGTAGTCGGCGCTGGTCTTGGTGATCTGGATCTGTCCTGTGATGGCGGTGTTCTCCCAGGTGATCTCGGTGGTGGTGCCGGGGGTTACGTAGACGGTCTTCAGCTGGGTGTCCACAATATAACCCTCATTCTCCAGCTCCCGCAGGTAATAGCGCCCGCCGCTGGGGAGGTCCTCAATGTAGACAAATCCTCTGTCATCGCTGCTGTACTGCCCAATAGGATTCTTGTTGGCGTCGTAGAGCAGGAAGGAAGCGCCATAGATCCCTTCCTTCGTGGCGGCGTCGATTTTGTGGATCAGGATGGCGCTGCACGCCCGGTTGGTGATCTCCAGGGTGGCGGTACCGCCGTCCTTCACCTCAATCTGGTGAGGGGTATTGTCCAGCTGATAACCCTTGGCGGCCTTCAGCTCCACTACCTGATACCAGCCCTTTTCCGCTTCAGGCAGGCTAATAACGCCGTTGGTGTCGGTGGTGTAGGTGCCAATAATCTCCCCATTCAGCTTGCGGACCTCAAACTCTGCGTCCTTGATGCGCTTGCCGGTTTCCTCGTCCTTCTTGATGATGGTGAGGCCCCCAATCTTGGTGTTATACACGGTAATCGTCTGGGTGTCAGAGGGGTTTACCTTGACGGTCTGGGTCTTGGTGCCCTCGTCCACCACATAGCCGAGCAGGGGCTTGGTCTCTGTGATGACCAGGGTACCTACCACACCAGAGATACGGATCTCGCCATTGGCGTCTGTCTTGTAAAGGCCCTTGCTGGACAGGTGGCCGTAGTCGTCGTCCAGGTAGCTGCCGTCCGAGTAGGTGATCTGGAACTCCACTCCAGCCAGCGGTTCGCCGGTCTGCTTATCCAGTTTTTTCACCACAATGGTCCCTTGTTTCTGGTTATAGAAACGGAGGGTCTGAACCTCGCCGGTCTTAATGAGGATGGACTTGGGCGTGGTGTCAAGAACATACCCCTCCAGCGTTTTGACCTCCCGAGCGGTGACGGTGGTGCCGGGGGTGAGGTCGTTCAGCACAATGCGGCCATTCTCGTCAGTTATAAACTCGCCATTGGAATTTCCCACCACCGCGCCGGAGCTGTCAGTGATCAAGAAGGTCACGCCCTTGAGCGGGGTCGTGGTGCCCTCGATATACTTCTCGATCACAAGGGTGGTGCTGGGGGTGTTGGTGAAATGTAGCATTTGCGTGTCGTTGGGATTCACCACTACCGTCTGTGTCCGGGTGGCCTCGTCGATGGTATAGCCGGGAATAGTGGCTGTCTCCGTTACCACCAGCGTGCCAACCACGCCGTTGATGGTGATCTTGCCATCCTTGTCTGTGAAATATAGGCCGTTGCTGCTGATGTGGCCGCTGGCGTCGGGAACATACTCACCGGTGGAGGTCGTGACCTTAAATGTAACGCCCTGCAGCGGCTTGCCGGTGAGGGAATCCCGTTTATCAATCACCAGAGTGCCAGCTTTAGAATTTTTGATCAGGACGGTCTGCGTGTCGCCGCCCTGACCGATCACCACGTTGGTTGAGGGGGTGTCCATAACGTAGCCGTCCGGGGCCTTGATTTCTGTTAGCACATATGCGCCAGGAGCGAGGTTGGAAATATGGATCTCGCCTTGGGCGTCGGTCACAAATACGCCGTTCTGGGTCAAGGTACTGGTCCCAATTACACCATCCAGGCCGACTTCGCAGCCAGCGGCGGTAGTCACACGGAACTCCGCACCGGGGAGGGGCTGGCCGGTGGCGCTGTCACGTTTCTGGATAATGATAGCGCCCTTGGGCTGATTTTTGAACGTCAGAGAGACCGTGCGGCCCTCCTTGATTTGAACCGTCTGCGGCTGGGTGTCCATAATGAATCCAGCAGGGGCACGGGTCTCGGTGACCACCACGCTTTTGCCCGGTTTCAGACCGGTGATGAGGATCTCGCCGTTCTCGTCTGTCCTATAGACGCCGTTGGAGTCGCCAATCAGAGTGCCGTCCGCATAGGTGACCTTAAATTCCGCATTCTGGAGGGTCACCGAAGGATTGACAGAACACACCTTCCGGATCAGAAGCTGGCCGTCCGGGGCGTTGGTGAACCGGACGGTGACCACGCTCTGCTCCCCGTTGTCCGCCAGCATGACGGTCTCGGAGGACTGGATAATGTTATATCCGTTGGCAGGGTCCACTTCCTCCAGCACATAGGCGCCGGGGTTCAGACCTGTCCATATGGCGGTGCCGTTGATGCCAGTCACCTTTGTGCCGATGACAGTGCCGCCTGTGCCGGAGGTGCCACCCAAATACTTCAGCTGGAAGGTACAGCCAGGCAGAGCTTCGCCGGTCACGCTGTCATATTTTTCGATTATGATAGCGTTCTTCGGTACGTTTTCGAACGTAATAGACTTGCTCTCGCCGCCCTTGACATAGAACTCCTGCATAACAGGCTCCTTGATGGTATACCCAGCGGCGGGTTCCAGCTCACGCACCTTGTACCAGCCGTCCCGCAGCAGGTCCAAGGTGAACTGGCCGTTTTCGTCAGAGAAGAAGGTGCCCAGGCTGTTCAGTTCGCCAGTGGTGGTGTTGTTGGAACCGTACCAGACCTCGAATTTGGCCCCCTTGATGGGACTGCCGGTGATACTGTCCACCTTGTGCACCGTCAGGGTGGGCTTTTTATGATTTTGGAAGTAGACGGTGTGGTCCCGGTTGGCGTAGAGGGTCACCAGCTGGGAGTCAGCGTCGTTCAGCCAAGGGGCTGGAACGGACTTCTCAGAGATTTCATAGACGCCGGGGAGAAGATTGGACAGGGTAGCCTTGCCCTCACTGTCTGTCTTGATTTCGTCCACACTGTGGCCGTCCGCCGCTCTCACCGAGAATACAGTGTTGGGAACAGGCTCGCCGGTGTCAGCGTCATTTTTATAGACAACCAGGTTGGGCCGCTTCTGGTTCTCAACGGTCAGCGTGGAGGTCTTGCCAGGGAACAGCTCCACATGGTACTCCCGGAGATCCAGGATATGGTCGGAGACTGTGGCGGTTTCACATACGGAGTAGACACCGGGCTCCAGATCGCTGATGTTGATCTCTCCGTTCTGGTCGGTGACCCGGTCCAGATACCGGCTGCCATCCTCAATCTTGGCGATGCGGAACATGACACCGGGCAGCAGAGACCCGTCCGAGCTGTACTTGACGATCCGGAGGGAGGGCTTGATGGTGTTGGTGAATACGAACTGAACATCCTCATTGCCGTCCAGTTGAATGATGCGCTGCTCCTCGTCGATGATATAGCCCTCGCAGGACTTTTCCGTTACGACATAAGCGCCTGTGGGGAGCTTGGACAGGTCGATCTCGCCGTCCTGATTGGTGCGGAACTCCTCGGGGCCGTAGTCGCCCGCCACGGACTTGATCTCGAACACAGCGTTGGGGATAACCTTGGAGGGGTCGGCGCTGTCCACCTTCACCAGCTTCATGCCGGGCTTGGTGTCGTTGAAAAAGAGCAGCTCTTTGATCCCGTCCCCTGCGTGGAGCTCCACCTCCTGGGGCGTGGTGTCCAGGATAAGGCCGTCGTTGCCGGTGTCCGCCTCAAATGCCCGATAGGTGCCGGGCTCCACGTTGGTCAGCAGGATCTCGCCCAGCTCGTCTGTCTGGAAGTTGCCCAGGAACTCACCGTCCCGGTAAACGGCGAAGGTAACGCCGGGCAGGAGCTCCATGTTTTTGCGGTCGTATTTGACGATCCGCAGGCCGGGAAGCTCCTTGTTGACCAGGGGAAACACAGCGGTCTCCCCGGCAATCACGTTGGTGTTGTAGGTGGAGCTGTCCAGCAGCCAGCCGATGGGAGCGGTGGTCTCAATGATCTCGTAGGCTCCGGGCAGCAGTTTATCGAAGAGAGCCACGCCTGTGGCTCCAGTCGCCTGGGTGTAGGTCTGGCCGCTCTCAATATGCTTGATGCGCACCACCGCGCCGGGAAGCCTGTCGCCGGTGTCGCTGTACTTTTCGACACGCAATGCTCCATAGACATCATTGTAGAAGGTAAGGGTGGCAACTTTACCATACTCCACATTTACATTCTGGGCATTATCAGCACTCAGCAGGTGATAGGCGGGCGGGTCACGTTCAATGACAGTGTAGTTGCCGCAGAGGGTGACAGGGATCTTGATCTCCCCTCTGCCGTTGGAAACGAAGGTGCCCAGGGTGGCACCCTCCGGGTTGATGATCTCAAAGCGGGCCCCGCTCAGAGGGGTCTCGGTCCCAGTCTCCAGCTTGATGATCTTCAGCATGGTCTCCTCGTCCTCAGTGGGGCTGTCCGCCTCGGCCTCGTCGGAGTAGGCGCTGTAGATGGACTGTCGCAGGGGCATAGTGGGGTCAGTGTCGCACATGTAGTTCTGCAGGGTCCCATACTTGTCCGTCTCCATGCAGGTGGCGTAAAAGACGGCGTACTTGTAGACATCCGCCAGGAAGGACAGCTGAACACTGCCGGTCTGACCCTCCACGGCGTCAGCGGGATACAGCACCTTGAACTTGCCGCCCAAGATCCCGTTCATGGCGTCCATGGTGACGGCGGTGATATCCTTGTTGTCCATGTCTACAATGCGGGTGCCGGTGGGGACAGAGGCGGGGTCAGAGAAAGAGACCTGGACAGCCAGGCCGCACACCCAGGTCCCGGACATGACAGTGAAGACCTGCTGCTTGTAAGCTCTGCCGTTCACGGTAACAGGGTACGCCTCATCCTTGTCCGCAGAGACCGTCAGCTCAGGGGTCTGAACCTTGGTCCAGGCGGTGCCCCGGCTGTAGATCCACTTGGCGGCTGCCAGGACCCGCTGGGCGGCGGCGACGTCGCCGCAGTTGGGGTTGACCTTGAGCTTGTTGATGTCCCAGCCGGGCAGAAGGTAGGTCCACAGAGCCATCTTGGTGGCGTAGTAGGCCTCCTGTTTACTCTGGAGCTTCAAGGTGCTCAGGGGCGTGGTGGGGTAGCCGTTGGCGATGATGCCCATGACCTTGGCGTCACTGGTGCGCTCGTTGGCCAGGTACTTGACGCCCTCACCGGGGGCTACCACCTTGGGAACGCCCCGTGTGGTGGGGTTGACGCAGTAGGCGGGGATCTCCTTGACCTCGCCGGTGGGGCTGACATAGTTGTAATAGGTGTAAGTCTGCGTCCGGACGCTGCCGTTGACGGACAGGTAGGACAGCTCCTCGCCGCTGTGGTAGATGTCCACCTCGCCCAGGGCTTCCGCTTCCGTGGCGGCGGCGAAGGAAATTGTGGGGAGCAGGCCCAGGATGGTCACCAGGGCCAGGAAAAGGGAAATGATCCGTTTTCTCATAAAAAAGTTCCTCCTAATTTAATTTTGGGGCAGAAAGAGGCAGTACGCTTTCGCATACTGCCTCTTTTGCTCTGTGATTTACTTGGTGTGGGTTTACTTGACGTGGATGCTGTACTCGGTGCGCTGGAAGACGTCGTCCTTGTAGACGTCCCAGGCTTCCAGGGAGTAGGTGCCCGGCGGGCAGGAGTTGAAGTTGTTTACAATTTCGCTTTCCCGCCAGGGCCAGAAGGACTGGGCTTTGTCGCCGGAGTCTACACTCAGCTTGATTTTCACCTTTTCGTTCCCGCTGGGGAAGAGGACCGGCGCTCCGTCCTTCCAGGTTTCCGGGTTGCTCCCGATTGCATTATATAAGGTATAGAGCATTCGCTTGGTTTCATAGAGATTTCGCAGGAACAGGTACTCCTGGTTGCCTACCGTGAAGTGCCGGGCCTCGGCCTTCGGGAGCTCCGACTGAGGGAGCTTGGACCAGTCGCAGGTGGGGGTGGGCAGGTCCCCCAGCGGGCCGCTGGAGAACGCGCTCTTGTCCCAGCGGCTGACGTCCGTGATGGTGTAGATCGTCCCGTCGTCGCAGGTGATCTTGTCGCCCGCCTTGGGGACGTACCGGGTGACCTCCTGCGGCGCTGTGCTTCTGCTGATCTGCACCGTGTTGCTGCCGGGCTGGTAGGTGACCTGGAGCAGACCCTCCAGGCTGTCCACCGGGATGTAGTCCCGGTCTTGGATGGTGTAGCTTTCCAGCCTCCGACCCTCCAGGCAGATGGTGCGGGCGCTGGGCGCTGCGGTGAGGTACTGGGCCGCCGCGTGGGCGGTGGGGACCAGGGCGGCTCCTGCCAGGATGCCGGCGGCGATAAGGGCCATTTCTCTCTTTCTGCTCATGTTTTGCTCCTCCTTCGGTATGTTTTTGGGCTTTTTACAACCACAACAATACCGAAGTCAACGGCACAAGTCCAGCAAAATCAAAGCACAAAACGGAGAAAGAAGCGGGTACAAACGAAGCGAATTACACAACCTCAACAGCCCGGACACACCAGCGGTAGGCGCTCTGGTCCCGGACGCAGGTGTAGATGGTAAGCATGTTCTGGGTGGAGGCGGCGAGGGCGCTCCGGTCTGTCTCGCTGACCTTGGACACAGAGGTCACGGCGTAGGTGCGGGTGCCCAGCCTGGTGGTCAGGGTGATCTTGTCCCCCAGATTCAAGGTGTGGATGTCGTCAAAAATTCCGTGCGCCCCCCGGTTGTGCCCGGCGAGAGCGACGTTGCCGTCCCAGATGCTGGTCTCGGTGAAGTGACCGGCACCCTTGGCCAGCGCCTTGGTGTCGGTGCCCTCATAGACCTTGACATTGACGCTGATGGCGGGGATCTTCAGGGTCCCCAGGTGGCCGCCGCTGTAGTAGAGGTCGTTGGTGACTTCTGTGTACCCGGTGGAGATGGGGGAGGTGGTCACGGTCAGCGTGGATGCTCCGGGGACATAGACCACACCACTGCTGTTGTCAGCAATGGCGGCTCCAGTCATACTGGGCGGCTGGATGGCGGCGGAGCTGCCGTTGACCGAAGCCCCGAAAGCGGCCTGATAGCCGGGGGCCAGGTTGGGGGTGAGGGGCGTGCCGGTGTTCAGAGTGTCGGCGCTGAGGCTGCCGAAGGCGGGCGGGGCCAGCGCGGCGTTCTTGCTGACATCTTCGTTTTTCATGGCGCCGCCGTCCGGGGTGTGGACTACCTCAATGGAGGTGGCTCTGCCGTACTCCGGGTCGCCGGTGCCGGAAAAGCTGTACTCCATCGGTGCGGCGGCGCTTGCGGGGATGACCAGGGCGGCGGTCAGGCACAGGGCAGACAGGAAAACATTCATTCTCTTCATTCAGGCTCCTCCTCATTTTCTTTTCTGTGTTTCAGGAACAGGGCGGTACCCACGCCAGCGCCCGCCGCGGCGATGACGCCCAGGGGGACCAGCAGGCAGGCCCAATTGAAGCCAACAGGGGCCTGGATATCAATGTCGGGGAGCAGCTCCACCGGCTGGATGGGAGTGCCCTCAAAGATGGCCACATACCGGGTTTTGTTCAGGGCGATGCGGCTGACTGTCCCGCTGTAGTCCGCAATGACGGTGTAGCCTTTGACATAGCTGCTGGTGGCGCTGCCGGTGTAGGTGGCCACGGCGGTGTAGCGGTCGCCCACAGAATAGCCGTCCAGGCCGTCGGTGTTGTCGGTCTGCCAGCGGATATCCTGGAGGCTCATCGTTCTGCCGCCGTCCTGGATGGTCTTGGGGATGTTGGCGGTGTCCTGGCTGGCCAGGTTGGGGTAGCTGCGGGTGGCGGAGACCTCCTTGGTGGAGCTGCCGTACCCGGCCACCTCTACCTGGACCGTATCCAGCTGGAGGGTCAGGGTGCCGGAGAGGCCGTCCTCGGTGGTGAACTCCCGCTGGGTGGGGAGCAGGGACAGGACGGAGGCCATGTCCTTGCTCTTGCTGGGGAGGGAGACTGTCTCGGTGTGGAGGCGCTCCTCATACTCCGGGGACTCCTGCCGGAGCAGGTCCACCAGGGTGTAGTGGAAGCCCTCCTGGTCGAAGTCGGACCGGGCAATGCCCGCGGGGTCCTCGGCGGCGGACAGGTCGTAGACCTTGCGGATCTCGGTGCCGTCCTCGCTCCGGGTGACGGAGGTGGGATAGCACGTCGTCGCAAAGTCCATTTCGTTCATCCCCGCCTGACGGCGAGGAATCACTCCATTCCCTTGCTCCTCCTTTCCCAATGTGACCCGCTGCGCTGGGCTCACATTGGGGTCCCGATTTGCCGCGTGGGCGGCGGGGGCCATGGTCAGGACCAGCGCCAGGGCCATGGCGCACAGGGCGGAAATCTGCTTCATTTTCATGTTCATCATTCTCCTTTTTACATCATCATCTGGGGCATGGGCGGCTCCTCCGGCTCCAAGGCGGGCTCCTCCTGGGGAGCCACGCCCTGCTGGGGGACCTCACCCTGCTGCTGGGGAATCTCGCTCCTCTGCTGGTGGGCCTGGGCCATCTCCTGCCGGTAGGCCGTCACCACCGCCTCGTTGAACTGCTGGTGGAACTCCTTCGTGCAGGGGAAGCAGATGTTCTTGTAGCCCTCCCGCGTCTTGTAGCTGGGCATGGAGGCGAAGACGCCGTCCTTGCCGTCGACCACCCGTATGCCACGGATGGCGAAGCAGCCGTTCAGCGTCACCGACGCCTTGGCCAGCACATTCGCGCCGTCGTGCAGCGGATAGATCTTCACGTCCATCCGCATGGGGATCTGGGTATTGCTGCTCATGATTCATTGTCCTCCTTCAATTTTCTTATGGTCCAGCCGCAGCTGTGTGCGCTGTTCCAGCATTTTGTACTCCCAGTAGGTGAGCTCCAGCGGGACATAGTTCCCGTCCGGGGTCACGCCGTCCACCCGGTACCGGGTGACGAGGGGGTACTGAAAGGTCTTCTCCGGCGCGGGGAACCGCCGCTTCAGCTCCTTGGGGGATACCCAGCCGGTCCCCGGCATGCAGAGCCAGCAGATGGCGGTGGGCAGGTCGCCGGGGATGTTGGGCCACAGGTACTTGCCCTCCAGCCGCTTGGACGGGATGTTTCCCGTCAGGATGGGGACCAGCCTGTCCACAGCCAGACAGTAGCGGATGTCCAGCTCGGAGACCAGGTCCCTGGCCAGCTGGAGGACGTGCGCGTCCTCCGCCCAGAGGGGGATGGCGAGGAAGTCCAGCACCAGCACATTCTCCTGGATGCCGCAGATGGACAGGCGGCGCATCAGCTCCACCTCCTGGCCGCCGCTGCTGACGCCCAGCGCCTTGACCGCGCTGTCCGGCAGGGAGAGGTACTGTTCCAAGGCGTCCCGCCAGTCCAGGAAGTGGGACTGCCGCCAGCCGCTCTCGCCCTGGGGGTCATAGCCCAGACGCAGGTCGTCTATCGTGTAGCAGGATAAGTTCATCGCGTTTTTTCCTCCTTCAAGTTTTCTTATAGGCCAGCCGCGCCTGTGTGCGGTGTTTCAGCGTTCTGTAGTCCCAGTAGGAGAGTTCCATCGGGGCACAGACGCCGTCCGGCGTCATAACGTCCGCCTGGTACTTGAGGATGTAAGGATAGCGGAAGGTTTTGACCGGATCAGGGAACCGCCGCTTCAGCTCCTTGGGAGACAGCCAGCCAGTCCCCGCCGCGTAGATCCGTCGGACCGCGTTTGAGGCGTCCGGCCAGAGGAGCTCGTCCTCCGGTGGGGGGACAAGGTCCTGACCGCTGGGGGCGGGGACGACGCAGTCCGCCGCGAGGCAGCGGCGAATATCCAGCATATCCGTCAGCTCTCTGGCCAGGGATACAACGCGCTTGTCCTTATTCCATAAGGGCAGGTCGAGAAGGTCCAGCACCAGCATGTCCTCGCCGGCGGGGTCATCCGGGAACAGCGGCAGGCAGCGCGCCAGCTCCAGCACCTGCTCCCCGTTGGTCACGCCCAGGGACTTCACCCCGGTTTCCGGCAGGGAGCAGTAGTGCTCCAGAGCGTCTGCCCGGTCCAAAAACTGGGTCATCCGCCAGCTGGGCCCGCCGTTAGGGTTAAAGCCCAGACGCAGGTCATTGATCGTGTAAAAGGATAATTCCACAGTATCACCTCAAGTCATTGTCATGCCGCCCACGGTGGGGCTGGCGGTGTTCTCCTGCTGGGGGCCGCGCAGCTCCGCCAGCTCTTCCTGGGCCCAGTCGGGCAGGTACCGCTCATCCAGCACGCCGATGAAATCCGCCCGGTTCCAGCGGGTCTTCTCGCCGTCGCCCAGGCAGGTGGCAAAGACTGCCCGCCCGCTGGATGTGGGAGAGCAGCCAAAGCCGCCCTCCCCATACCACAGCTGATTTCGGGGGTCCCAGAAGCCCTCCCGGAGCGTATTGGGACTCAGCACCAGGACCTTTCCCTTGAACTCCGCTTCGAGCCGGCTGCTGGCGCAGTGCTCCAGGCCAAACAGTCCAAGGGCCTGATACGCCTCTCTGGCCTGACCGACGAACGCTTCCAGCGATTTGGCGGCGGTGTCCACCGCGTAATAGCGGTTATACTTGCCGTCTGAGGACACGAACGTCCTCTGACTCCACTGGTAGGCTTCCTCACTGATCAGATGCTCACAGCTGGACTGCCGGAGCTCCTTCAGAGAATTGGCCAGGACGAAATTGACCCGCTTGAAGCCGTACTGCTCCAGGACGGCCTGGGCACAGCCCTCTGTCAGCTCCTCTGCCGACTCATCAAAATGGTCACGGATGGCCTGCTCGATGGCCCTCGCGCAGCTGACGTTCAGCCGGAAGCTGTCCTCATGCATCTGTGTCTCCTTATGGCGGCGGGCCTCAGCGCAGGAGTTGGGATACACGTAGGGAAAGTCAGCCGCCATAGACGATGTCCCCCGTTCTCAGATGCTTCTCCAGCTCACCCAGGCAGGTGCCCGATTTGGCGAATGTGAGGAGTTGGTTCAGGGGCAGGTGCCCCAGGGCGGAGTCCTTCGAAACATCGCAGCGGCAGCCATCCGCGCACTCCTCGCAGGTGCCGCAGGCCACGGCCAGGCTGGCCATCAGCTGCTCCGCGGTCTCCGTGAGATGCTGGATCGCGTTGACCAGCTCCATGGCGGTCATCTGCTTCTTCAGCACCACGATCACGTGATCCAGAGGACGGTATTCCAGCTGCGTCTGCCCCGCAAGGTTACTGACCTTCAAGGCCGCATCCGGGATCAGGAGCGCCGCCCCCTCCAAATTGGCGGTGCATTGCATATACTCGGTTTTCTTCAAGGTAAAAGCCTCCTTTTCGATTTTGGGATATTGACCAGTTCCATGTCGTACTCCCCGATGTGGACATCCATATCGAAGAGGGTCATCTGGGCAATGTAGGGTCTGGGATCGTAGTTGGTGATGAGCACTTCATCGTACTTCGCCCCCTTCTTCTGGGACAGCGGATTAGGCCGCTGGAACGCCAAAATATAAAAATCCTTGTAGAGCTGCCGGATAAACGGACAGTCGTTGTAGGAAACAATGACGTATCCCTTGCAGGCGGAGAGCAGCTTCCAGAGATGGATATGAAAACGGCGGCCTCGGTTATTTCGGGAGGTCCGGTAGAGGTGCTCCGCATCCACATAGGGCGGGTCGGCATAGATCAGTCCGCCGTTGCGGTTCCGTTCCCGGATGAGCTGGAAGGCATTTTTGTGCTCAATGACGACGTTCTGCAGCCGGGGCTCCGCATCTTGGAACCCCTTGAAAAACCGGCGTATATTCAGCGGCTTTACGCCGAAGGAGTCCCCGGTGCTGCTGAAGCTGCCCCGGATTTTGAACACGAAGGCCGCCGCCCGCTGCACATCGTACAGCTTCGCACGTCCCCGGAGGATGGGCCGCAATTCCCGTGCCTGCTCCTCGGTGAAGCAGGACCGGTCCTCTATGCAGTCCAATTCCGCTTGAATGTTAAGCATGGAAATGTCCTGGTGCTCCAGAAAAGCCTTGTAAATTTCAAATGCCTCACGGGATTGGATGGGCAGGAAGCCCAGCTCCTTCATAAGAGGACTGAGCAGTTCCTTGACACAGAAGAAGAGATTGACCAAATCCGAATCTGCGTCGTTGTAAATATCCAGGCGCTTGGGGTCTGTCCGGAGCGCCAGCGTGAACGCGCCGCTGCCGCCAAATGCCTCCAGGGATTGATTCAGGTTGGGCGGTACGATCTGCAGGATGTAGCCGAGCAGCCTCGCTTTGCTGCCGACCCACGGAATAAAAATTTCAGCGATGGAGATCACTCTCCTTCGCCGAACTTGTCCAGCGACGCCTCCAGTCCGGCAATGGCCTTCTCCAGTCCGGCCTCCATCTGCTTCAGCTGGCGGATGGTGGTGTAGACTTCCCCAGCGGTGACGGCGTAGAAATAGCCATGCCGGTCGCTGGCGATGGGGATACCCTTGCGGCGCAGCCGGTTGACCAGTCTGCGCAGGTCGGTGCCGCTCAGGTTCAGGGCTCGCTCCAGCTCCGCGCCGCTCACCCGGTACTTCCTGCCGGGACAGGCCCCTTTCAAGTAGCTAAAAAACTGTTCCTCTCGCATGTTCTGCTCCTTTCTTCGGGCCGTTTTCCCGAAAAAGGGCATAAAAAAAGAGGGGCCGCTTGTCCCTTTCGGTAAAACGGCCCCTTCATGTTGATGTTGATATGATTATTTTCTCATGGATCTGGTCTGGGCTCCGCCCATCTGACACCACCTCCTCTGCCTTTCCCGTCTGCCCTTACTGCATGGTCATGCCGGACTGCTCTGGCGGAGGGGGACTGTGATCGTACACAAACTGCTGATTGGTGCGCCGCAGATACCCGACATCGCCGCTGATCTGCACATATCCGAAGGCTTCTAACAGATCCTCAGCATATCGCTCCAGATCGATGCACCCTGACTGTATCAGTGTCTCTGAGATGCTTTTTGCCCGAAGATGTGTCTCCGCATGGTTTTTCAGCATTTTTCTGGGGATGTAGTTGTAGCATTGCGTATTCTGGATGATGTCCATGGCGAAGCGGAGGTTGTGGCAGTTCTCATAATCCAGCGCGGCGGCAAAGTCCTCCATATCGCCCCCGCCCAGCTCGTCCATAATACAGCCCAGAGTGTCGCCGTCCCTGACCAGCTGTTCTACACTCTCATACTGCCACGCAAGATCCTCCAGCTGCGGGAAGAAGCACTGAGATTCCAACAGGGTGCAGTCGTCCAGCCTTTGGACCTGAAGTTCGTTCAGGACCATCCTCAGTTCCACTGACTTTTCAAAGGTCTGGCCGGAGAGATCCGGCAGACGCAGCCACACTCCCTCTGGCACAGTGGGGGAGGCCAGCTTCAGCTTAAAGCTCCAGGTGCTGTCCTGACGCGGCAGATCGGTTTCCTGGCGGGGGGATATGGGCTGGGTGGGATATTCCACATAGCAGTTCCCGATAAACAGTCCAGGATGCTCTTCCTCATACAGCTCGCCCATCTTCTGGAGGTCCACATAAGGCAAGAGCTCGTCTGCATGCTGGCACGCATCCCGCAGATACCATTCCCCCAGCTGCTCATAGCTTCCAATCGGGAAACGCACCATGTATCTACTTAGGGTGCAGAGCTGATCTGCCGCTTCACTGGCTGTCTGAGGTGACGCTCTCATCGCGGCGGCGGCAAGCACACAGCTTTCCCGGACACTCAGCGTCTCCAGCCGCTCCTTGATCCACGCCTGTTCCTGGGGAGACCCAGGGAGTCGGAGCAGATAGTCGAAGTTGAATTTCTCCATGCTAAACCATCTCCATTCCGCCCTTGTGGGGCTGGTCCTCGGGGGTGCTGTATTTGTACTCAAACCGCTGATCGTTTCGGCGCAGATATCCAATATCACCGCTGACCTGCGTGTACCCAGCGGTCTCCAACAGCTCCCCAGCATAGCCCTCCAGGCCGATACATCCCGATTGGATGAGTTCCTCCGGAACATCTTCCTCCCGCAAATGTTTCTCCGCAAAAGACTTCAGCGACTTACTGGGGATATAGTCGTAGCATTGCAGGTTCTGGATAATGTCCAGAGCGAAGCGTAGGCTGCGGCAGTCCTCATACTCCAGAGCCGCGGCGAACAGCTCCATGTCCTCCCGTGTCATCTTCCCCATATGGCAGCCCAGGGTGTCGCCGTCTATGACCATCTGCTTTATACTGTCATACTGCCGCTCCAGACCATTCAACTCCGGGAAGCAGCACCGCGTTTCCAACAGAGTGCAGGCGTCCAGTTCCTGGACCTGAAGCGCGTCCAGGACCATTGCTGGCTCCACCGCATCCTCAAAGGCCAGGCCGAAGACGCCCGGCAGATACAGCCACACTCCCTCCGGCACAGCGGGAGAGGCCAGCTTCAGCTTGACGCTCCAGCTGTCATCCTCCGACGGGAACTCATTCCAGCCAGAATAGGTCCTATAAGTCTGGCGGCTGGGACGGCAGACATAACAGACGCCGATAAACGTACCCGGATGGTCCTCCCCGTACAGCTCGCCTAATTTGCGCAGATTTACATAGGGGACCGCGTCTTCTGGGATGTGGGACTCATGGCTCAGGTAAAACTGGCCCAGCTCCTCATAGTTTCGGGCGGGAAAGCAGATACCGCAGCTGTTCAGAGCGCAGAGATGGTTGATCGCGTCGGTCATATCCTCGCAGGGCTGGAACTGGTTGAGAGCCTCCAGCGCATGGCACTCCCGGACGCTCAGGGTCTCCAGATGCTCTTTGATCCACGCCTGCTCCTGGGGAGACCCACGAAGCTGGAGCAGATGATTGAAATTGAATTTATCCATACTAAACCATCTCCATTCCGCCCGGACGGGGCTGATCTTTCATCGACTGAATCATGTGGATCGTATGCCTCCTCTCAGAACCCCAAATTCAGGTCGATATTGGTGTCCGTATCCATTTCTCTGTCCTCGTCCATATCCATAAGGTCCCTCTGTGCGCAATAGTCTTCTACTTCATCAAGGGTCGGGCAGAAAAACGGCTGTGCCTGAGCCTCCCCCTTCTGGATAGGGACCAGAGTCTTTTTGATTTCATCCAGTAACCCCTGATCCGGGCATTTGTCAATAAAGTACCCGATGGTATTCAGGATAGGCCAGTCCGCGGCATCGGTTATGATCATCTCGTCCACATATGGACGGCTGCCAATGAAGTACGCGATGTTTTCCGGAGTGCCTTGAAATAAGTACTCCGTGCGCTGCCCATCTTGATAGACATAACCATAGGCCAGTGCGTCAGTACTCAGCAGTTTTTCGATTTCCACCTGCCTTTGGATATCGAATGTCTTATCCAAGGGTCATTCCCCCCATTTGCGGGCTTCCTTGCTCCGAGTAGTTTCTGGGGTCGGCGGCGGGACAGCTCCAGCCGAATAAACTGCCGTTGAGCATAGCCTGCTCCTGGGCCTTGCTGACACCCCGAGCTTTGTTATGGTAGTTCGCCATATGCCGGTTCTGGTCAGGATCTTTGCTGCTCTCCGCCAATATCTGATAGCTGTTCTGCCCCCGCTGGATACAGATGAGCGTACCATCGCTGGGCAGGGTGGACCAGCACATATCCGGCAGCCGTTCCGCGAAGTGGGGATCGAAGCGGTCCTGCTCTGTCACGATGCTCCAATCGTCACACCCCCACAGGTGTACATACATCTCACCCCGCTCTGTCCGGATCTCCATCTGCTCGAAGCCCTCGCCCCAGCCGTCTGCCGCCTGACCAGAGATAAATTCTTTCAGCGTCTCCGCCTCTTCCGGGGTAAGGCTGCCCATGACCTGACACTCCGCCACACCCCAGAGCTGGCCATCCCGGCACTCCGCGGAAAACACCGCCGAACGCACCTTGGTGCCCACTGTGTCATCCTCGCCGTACCAGTGCATAATGCCGCGCTCCGCCTCTTCGGCCATCCGGTTGCGGAGCAGAGCGCCGTTGATCTGGTCCGCATATTCCACCAATGACTGGCCTCCCAGCTCAACCGGCTCATTTTCCAGATCGCCGTACTCGCCGTATTGATAGAGGTCCGCTGTCAAGGGCATATACAGCTTCAGCGTCTGGAGGAGCGGGGGCAGGACAGAAAACCTGTCCTCGCCCAGCACCAGACCGAGCCCCCGGCCATTGTCCCACTTGACGTGGAATGTCCCGATGTCATCAATGCTCTCCAGTGTTCCCATAGTCCCTGGCTCTGCCGGGCAGTAGGGATCTTTCATCTCCTGGAGCTTGATCCGGCTGCCTGCCGGGAACTGCTCCCGCAGGAAATTCAGCCAGCCCTTCGACATTTTTTCCATATTTTACATTCCCCCCATCTCCATATTGGCCTGAGCTTCCGCCTGCCACTCCGCCTGGAGCTGCTCGGAGAGGAGCTCGCACTCCACGATCCACTGCCCCAGGCCGTCCTCCAGCGACACCTCCTGCCCGGAGGCCCCCAGGCCCTCATTGAGCCTCATTTCCTGGGCGTAAAGCTCCAAGCCGTCCAGAATATTCTGCCTGGCCTGTTCGCTCAGGTCAGGCGCTTGGCCGGATTCTCGGGCAGCGGATACTGCGCTGTCAAAGGCTCCGCCATACTGCTCCTCCATCTTCCGAAACCCTTCCCACGTGTCATCCTCAGCCAAGCCCCAGAACTCTGCCATTTCGATGCAGAGGTCGCGGAGCCGGGGGACCTGCTCCTCCTGACCTTTCGCCGCAAGCTGGGTGGCGTACCCTGTCAGACCGGCAATGCACTGGCGTGTGGTTTCCTGGTCTTCCCGGTGCTGCGGCTCCATCAGGGTAAGGAACTCGTCTATCGTGTAACGCACGCCGCTCTCAGGCTGGACCGGCGTCATTTCTTCTCTGTTATCCAAACTGCATACCTCCCATTCTCATACGTTCCGACTGTTCCTCCGTCTGGACCGACGGAGCCTCGTAGATGATAGTTCTGCCATAGGTGATCCTGGTGATGTCCTCCGCTTTGTAATCCGAGTGGCGGCCAAACACCCTTTCAAACTCCCGGCGGTCAGAGGCGGGGATATCATAGGTGCTGTAGTAATTTTTGCGGCCCTTCAGGGCGCTTGCCGCCGTTTTGAAGGTCAGTTCCCGCTCTCCCTTCCGTACAGTGACGGTCACTGTTTTGGCCCCGCTGGCCTTCACAGCCTCTGTGATGGCTCTCATTTTGTGGATAGGATTATCAGCGTCCTGTGTCAATGCCTGATACTCTGCCAGCAGAGCGTCATTTTCCAGGAATTGCAGGAGAAATTTCTCCTGATTGATCCTGATATACTGCTCTGCCTCGGTCTGGACGAAACCCTCCGGATCTTGGATGTAGGCTATGAAAGCGGCCTCCGGCAGTTCGTTCAGCGTATAGTCACTATGGAAGCGGCTGTCTGGCTTCTCGCCGTCGAATAATTGCCGGATTGCCTCCTCCTCAGCGCCATACTCCTGATAGTATTGCAGGCTCTTCAACGCCTGCCAGCCGCTGATTTCCCGCACAGTCAGGTTGTTCCGGTCATCGGCGATGATCTCCTCCACACGCTGGTTGATCCTGCCGCTGATCGTCTCTCTCATGGAGGGACCAGTCTCCGCTATAAACGGAATCTTACCGCTCATAAAGGAGTGCAGCGCATCCCCGGTCAGGTACAGCGTCTGGCAATCCACATCGTACACACCGCAGAACGTCGGGCTGCTGTTCCAGGAGATGGTGCTGTCCTGTCCCACAGCAATCCGGTACAGATAATCCACAGACGGGTCCTTTTCCATCCTGAGCAGGACCATGTCGGCTTTCTCACTGTTGTAAAACGTCATGGGTTCCTGTCCCCAGGTCAGCCACCGCTGGAAATCGTCACGGGCTGCGGGACATTGGATCAGGTCTTCCATCAGCCCATACCCCCCATCGTCATGCCGGAGGCGGCCTGCCCGACAGCGTGTCCTTCATCTAGCATCTGCTGTGCCTGTTTATCAAAGCAGCTAAGGTATGCCTGATAGTCTCCCTCGATTGGGTTGCACCGCAGGCGGTAGAGAAATCGCTCCGTCTCCAGCGTGAAGCCGTAGTTCTGACAGCAGGACCCGCCCTCAATAGCGCCCTTGCTGCCATAGCAGTACCGGCGCATGGAGGAGAGGTCTTTCAGAACACTTTTTCGGAGGTCATCCACCACCTTGCCCAGTTCATCCTTGAACTCCTGGGTGTTCAGCTCCTCGGGGCCTCTGGGCCACCAGCTGTGGCAGAAACCCTTGCCGCCGCTTCCAAAGTCGATGCGGACATGGCCGATGGCTCCCAGTTCCGTATCCCTCTCAGGCGTCTGGGCATAGAAAAGCCCCGCGTCCTTGGGGGACGCGGGGCACAGCATATGGCGGAGGGGCACTTCGGGAGCGGTGATCCTTTCGTCTGCGCAGAACTCAGCCAGAGTGGGATTGGTTCCGAGCATCTGGAACATGTTCTTCACCAATCGCTTTTCTGAGCGTCCGCTTTTCAGCGGCAGGTAGGAGAGGACAGAGCCTGCGTGACAGTCCTCAGTCTGGTCAACCAGAGCGTAAGGCTCATCCGGGTGTCGGGCGGTACCGCGCAGATCGTAGCAGTACCAGCCCTTGGGAACATCTTCGCGGGGGATAGGCTGGACGCTGTAGAGGACGGATGCTCCGAACAGGCGCGCCCCCAGCAGCTTGTCCTTGTAAATGTTGATTTGCAATGACTTCACCTCTTTCTCAGTTTTTTGCAGCAAATACAAATACCACAACTCTGCCCGAAAGTCTACCAGAAGTTTTCACATCATGGTTTGACCAGTTTCCTGTTCAGGAGGGAACGGCTTGCTCAGACGGCGCACCAGGCCGAAGCCGGTCTGCCGGACTCTGTCCTCCTCCATCATGGCCCGGCCCAGAGCGTCAAAATCGGTGTAACCGTCTATCGTATCGAGAAGTTCACCGTCCGCACCGAGCCGGCGCAGAGCCTCCCGCCCATAGTCCCGTTCGTTGTCGGAGATCAGCTCGTAGTCGTCA
Source organism: Pseudoflavonifractor sp. 60 (assembly GCF_009911645.1). GTDB lineage: Bacteria > Bacillota > Clostridia > Oscillospirales > Oscillospiraceae > Lawsonibacter. The sequence continues at coordinate 17,471 of NZ_QWKI01000033.1, read as the reverse complement.
AGATCAATGGCTATGTCGAGGGCCTCGGTAAAGGTGGACGGCTCCTCCACTTCCAGCGCGGCGCAGTATTTCTTCATTTCGCCGTCTGCTTTGATCTCCTGGAGACATTCAGCCATCTCATTGGCATTCTCTACAGTGATGGAATCCGCAGGGATCAGCTGGTCCAAATAAGGCGCCACATATTCCACGCCGGCGATCACCGCCTGAGAGAAATCGTCCACGCCCAGGGCCTTTTTTGCATGCTCCAGACGTTCCTCGGAGGCGGGGAGGACAAGGGGATAGTTTCGTTCTGAGGTCGTGAGCGTCAGGAGCATCTCCCTTGGTCCTTCTGTCTGAACCGGAGATTCCTCACGCCGCCTGACAAGGCCAAACGATGTGTACACACCGCCGATGGAATCTCGCTGTTCCGCGCCGATTTTAGCGTAATCCAAATAGGGCCGGGCTGACTCGGGGAAGGAGAACTTTCCGGTGACAAATGAGGTGTCCACCAGAAAACGCCCCAGCTCCTCGTCTGTTGTGATCTTAGGGAACAGTTCGAAGCGATCCATATTATCCGCAATGTGGATAGCATGATCCAAATCGCCGGTACATTCCAGCTCCAGTGCCCCAGAAAAAAGTTGCTGTTTCTCCTGGGGCATGCTGTCAATCCGTTCAGCAAGCACATTCAGCTTCCGGAAGTCAGTTTCATTATCCAAATCAGTGTGCTGGATGTACGGATAGAGGTTGGAGACAGGACTGTCCACGCTGCTGATTTGGACGGGTGCAGTCGTTTCCAGTCCTTCCCTCAGTGCCGAGAGCCTGTCTGCTGCTGCGGTGGGCGTTGTGGGAAGATTGAGCCCGATGCTGTATCCCTGGCAATCCAAATACAAAACCATTATGTCAAACCTCCCATTTGAGACCCTTGATACTGCTGGCTCTGTTCTGCAGATTCAGACCGCATCAGCTCCTCCAGCGGTATTTCTCCGTGGTAGGCCACATAGCCGCATTCATTGAACTGTCCGCCTTCCTCCTGGATTCGCTGCTCTCCATAGCGCCGGTAGTCGTAGAAGCCATCCAGATTCTCGTCGTACTCGAAGTGGCCGGACTTCTGAATCATGTATCGGCCATATTCCTCCGGGGTCTGGATGCCGGGGACGAAGTCAAACTGATCCAAAGCCTCCGCCAGCTGGCAGACAGACACAGCGCCCGATGTTTCCGTCATCAGCACCACAGCCTTCAGCTTTTCCGTATCCGCCTCTCCCAGAGGATCAATGGCTTGGCACATCTGGTTAAAGGCCGGGATATCGCCGCCGCTCAGATGCTCCAGATCCAGGGCCTCCGCTATGATGTCCGGCAATTCATCGAATTTAAGCTGTACCCGCGCGTCAGCCAATGCGCTGACGCCAACACGGAGCAGGGCTCGCTCAATTTTGTACTCCGCGGCGGGGAGATATAGGTATTCCGGGTTCGTCCCTTCCGTGAGCCCCCGCTTCGGCGTGATCTCCAGCACCATCAAGCGGCTGTTGTAAGGGTAGAAGGGGAACTGATGTCCGTTGTAGTGCTGTTCCAGCACCATGCCGTTGTCGTAGACTACGCCGTAAGGTGTGATTACCCCTCCGCCGCCATCGATCAGCAGCAGAGCGGTTTCGGCACCGTCCAGGTCTTCCAGCTCCTCCATCCTGGCAAGGCTGCCATTCAGATTCATAAAATGGCTGCGCCATATGGACTCCAAATCGGAAAAGTCGGTGATGACCGTGGCCTGCTGGCAGCAGAACGTCAAATTGATGAAGTCCTTGATATGGCTGATCCCCAGCTTGTGGGCCATAGCCTCAAACTGATGGGCCTCGCTGTCGCGGAAACTATCCAGTCGTTTCGCCAGGTAGTCCAGCTGATCCACATTGACCAGTGTGCCCTCCAGGGTGTTCAGCACACTGTACCGGCTGTCGATCTCGTCCACGGTGCAGTCCCGATTCACGGAAAAACCAAGCTCCGCGGATCGAAGCATCTCGATCACCTGATCATACTGACTATCCATGATGGGGAAGTGGATGATCGTTTGGCCGCGTTCCGGGTCCTGGGCATTGATCAGGGTCGCTTTGATCGTGTAGTTCATACACAGTCCCCCTTGATCTCCCACTCACGGGAGTTCGGTTTGGCGGGCCGGCTGCAGGGCAGCTTCTTTTGGGGCCCTTTTTGCCGGGACGGTGTGCGGCTGGGGGCTGGTTTGGGTGGGGTCATCATCATTTTCTCCAGCCAGCCCAATCGGGTATCGCTCATGAAGTATCGAGGCATAGTTTTCGCTCCTTTTCAATATTTGCATTTCCTGAAAAAAGAGCAAAACGAAAAAGGGCCCTACCCTTTTTTCAAGGGAAACGGCCCAAAATGTAATGAATATTTGATTTTTAGCAGAACCGCATTCCGTCGCTGTCTGGGGCGTCTGAAGCGTTAAGTTCCTTTTGGAGCCGTTCATCAAAGTCGGGGACACCGTGTTCTATCTGCTCCAGGATGGACTTCAGGCATTCCTGCTGCTCGTCTGTGATGGAGTAAAGCCCCGCCAGGACATCGGTGCAGCAGTAGTATATCTCCATCATCTGCTCCGGGGTAAACAGAGCTTTCTTGGGGATCAGGCCGGATCGGACAGCAAAATCCTGCTTGGCGGCAGTGTAGCTGCCCACCCCAGCACCAGGGCCTAAGTAGTGCCCCTGATACAGCGAGGACCGGTTGTTCGTCAGCTCCCAGCTGATAAATTGCATTCCAAGAGATGTGGGGTGTCCCACCAAAACTGTGTCATTGAACTCTGCCAGCGTCCTGTAGTCGCCCTTGAGGCTGCCCACTGTCAAACGGGGCGCTGCTTCCACCAAGCGCATATATTCAGCGGTGACCTTGGCAATGTCGGTCGCCTTATCCAGCGCCGCCTCCAGTTTATCGCTGGCCACATCTTCTTTCCAGTACCGGACTCCGCCGCTGTCGGTGATCTGGCACAGGCGCTGGCCGTCCAGTTCCACCGGCAGGATTCCGTCCAACTCCAAGCCAACGGTGAAACCGCCTCGCTGAAGGTTGAGGGTCAGCTCCTTGAAGTAGTTGGTCTTCTGCTCTGCATTTATTGTTTCCATTTCAACATCTCCTTTTTTATTTTAGCGCCCTTTTTGGAGCAGCAAAAAAGCGCCAGTCTTTTGGCCCGTTTGGGACCATAAAACTGGCGCTTGATTGCAGATGAATTTTAGCGCCCTTTTTGCCATTCAAAAAGGGCACCGCGGATTTTCCAGCCACAAGAGTTCAATCCCCTCCAGCTACTGAAAAAACCTCATTTACATCTTTTGTTTTACTGGTAAAAAATCAGGGCTCAAAAACCCCTGAAAGCCCTGATGCCGTAGGCGTTCAGCCTACGGCATCCAAAGTGGGCGGGATAGATGGTGGAGGCAGAGAGATTTGAACTCTCGCATCTCACGGTTGTGAACCAAACGCTGTTCCAGCTGTACTATATTCCAATGAACGCAGCGTGAGGGTTCGAGTCCCCCCAGTTGCTCAAAATCGCCTTTTGGCATCTGTTGTTTGACCTGTGAAAATTCGGGGGTCAAAAAGTCCGGAAACGCTTGATGCCGTAGGTGTTCAGCCTACGGCATCGAAAGCGTTCTGCATTTTTGGCACGCCCGAAGGGACTCGAACCCCCAACATTCAGAACCGGAATCTGACGCTCTATCCAATTGAACTACGGACGCACATCTCCAGGGGACTCAGTTATTATAGCAGATTTGCGCGCCCTTGTAAAGAGGAAAAATGGAAATTGGGGGAGAAAAATCCGAAAAACTTTATGCGTTTTGATAGGGAGCGAACTCCTCCGCCTTAGGGTCATCGAACACCCTGGCAAAGGTCTCAGCGTCCATGGTCTCATGGTCCAGCAGATACCGGGCGGTGATCTCCAGCTCTCTGCGGCGGCGGGTCAGGATCTCCTCACACCTCGCGTAGGCCTGGTCGATGAGGCTGCGGACCTCGCCGTCGATGACAGCAGCCACCTCTTCGGAGTAGCTTTTGGCCTGGGCCATGGACCGGCCAATGAACACCTCGTCGTGGCCGCTTTCAAAGGTGACGCTGCCCAGTTTTTCACTCATACCGTAACGCATCACCATATTTCGGGCGATGGCGGAGGCCCGCTGGATATCGCTGCCTGCGCCGGTGGAGATATCCCCCAGCACCAGCTGTTCTGCCGCCCGGCCTCCCAGGCAGCGGGCAATCTGCTCTTCCAACTCGGTCCTGGACTGGTAGGCCACATCCTCCCGGGGCAGGGAGATAGTCATACCGCCGGCCTGGCCTCGGGGGATAATGGTGATCTGATGGACGGGGTCGGCGGTGGACAGCTCATGGATGACCACAGCGTGGCCTGCCTCGTGGTAGGCGGTGAGCTTCCGGGCCCGCTCGGTGACAACCCGGCTGCGTTTTTCCGGCCCTGCAATCACCTTGAGCATGGCGTCGTGGAGGTCGCTCATCAGGATAAACCGCCGGTCCGCCCGGGCGGCCAGCAGTGCCCCCTCGTTCAGCAGATTTTCCAGGTCGGCTCCGGTGAAACCGGCAGTGGCCCGGGCGATATTCCGCAGGGAGACGTCCTCCGCCAGGGGCTTCTGCCGGGCGTGGACCTGCAAAATTTCCTCCCGCCCCTTGATATCGGGCAGACCCACGTAAATTTGCCGGTCAAAGCGACCGGGCCGCAGGAGGGCGGGATCCAGAATGTCCTGACGGTTTGTGGCGGCCAACACAATGACCCCTTCGTTGGAGGTAAAGCCGTCCATCTCCACCAGCAGCTGGTTCAGGGTCTGCTCCCGCTCGTCGTGGCCGCCCCCCAGTCCGGTGCCCCGCTGGCGGCCCACCGCGTCGATCTCGTCGATGAAGACAATGGCGGGGGCCTCTCGCTGGGCCTGGTCGAACAGGTCCCGAACCCGGCTGGCGCCCACGCCCACATAGAGCTCCACAAAGTCGGACCCCGAGATGGACAGGAACTTCACCCCGGCCTCCCCAGCCACCGCCTTGGCGATGAGGGTCTTACCCGTCCCCGGAGGGCCCACCAGCAGTACGCCCTTGGGGATGCGGGCCCCCAGGTTGGTAAATTTCTGGGGGTCTCGGAGGAACTCTACAATCTCCTGGAGCTCCTCCTTCTCCTCGTCTGCGCCGGCCACGTCCAAAAAGGTGACTTTCTTCCCCTGATCGGTCAGCGTGCGGGTGCGGGCGTGGCTGAACCGGGCGGCTCCAGCAGCTCCCCCGCCGGCTCCCGCACTGCGCTGGCGATTCATCAGGTACCAGAACAGGCACAGCACCGCCGCCGCAATCAGATAGGGGATCAGGTTGAACCACCAGGAGCTCTCAACTCCCGGCGGATAGTCGTAGCCCTTTAAAATCCCTGACTCCAGCTGCTGGTTAATCAGCTCCCGCATATCGTCATAGAACACTGTTGGGCTGGCCACATGGTAGGTAATGCGGACCGGCTCATCCCCGCCCTGTCCCCGGAGGGTCAGGGTCAGAGTGTTGTCCTCCAGGGTAAAGAACTCCACCTGCTCCTGGAGAAAATAGGTGCGGATCTGACTGTAGGTGGGCGTCTCACCCCGATTTACGTCCTGGAGGGTTACAACGGCCACACAAAGCAGCAGCGCCAGCAGAAAATAGAGGGTGATATCCCGTGGGCCAAAGCGTCTCATAGGCATGATCCTTTCCAAAAAACGCAGACTTGTGGGCGTTACCCGCCGTAGACCTCAGGCTTCAAAATGCCGATGTAGGGGAGATTGCGGTAGTGCTGGTCGTAGTCCAGACCGTAGCCCACCACAAAGGCGTCGGGAATGGTAAAGCCGCAGTAGTGCAGCTCCACCGGCTTGACCCGGCGGTCCGGCTTGTCCAGCAGGGCGCACAGGCGGACGGAGGCGGGATGGCGGTGCTCCAAAATGTTCAGCAGATAGCTCAGGGTGTTGCCCGAATCCAGAATATCCTCCAGTACAATGACGTGGCGACCGGTAATGTCCTCGGACAGGTCCTTGGTGATCTGGACCTGGCCGCTGGAGCTGGTGCCGCTGCCGTAGGAGGACACCGACATAAAATCCATAGTGCAGGGAAGCTTCAGCGCCCGGCACAGGTCAGCCATAAAGACAAAGGACCCGCGCAGTACGCTAATCAGCATAACCTCTCTGCCCTCATAGTCCGCCTCAATCTGCCGGGCAATAGCCTGTACCCGCTCTTTGAGCTGCTCCTCACTAAATAATATCTCCTGAATATCCTGCTCTAGCATAGAAATTTTCTTCCTTTCCAACTTTTTCTGTGAAACTTTGAGACAGCCCGTCAGGCGGCTCACTCAACCGGCACAATGGTCATATGCCAGGCGGGCTGGCCGTTTTGTGCGGCAAATCGGCGGTCAGGGCCCAGTCCGGCCACAGCGGCCACCTGTCCCCCGCAGGTGAAGACCGGAAGGACCTCCCTCTGGAATCGGGGGACCTTTTCCTCGATCATCCATTTTTTCACCGTTTTGCCCAGCCGTCCCGGCGGCGTCAGCCGGTCTCCGCTACGGCGGGGACGGATTGCCAGCTCTGGGGCATCCTGCCTGCTCAGCCAGAACTCCCAGGGGGAGTGGAGCTGACCGTTATAACGCTCCTCCTGGCAGGCGATGCGCCAGGGGCCGCAGTCCAGTTCACCGGCCAGAGGCGCCAGGCACTCCTTCAGCGGTATGTATCCCAGCCGGGGGACCAGCAGCAGCTTTTCATAGCAGCGGCGGGCGTTGGTCCGGTGGGGTAAGCTGAGCTCCGCTGAGGGGTCCGTCCCCCGGCACAGGCGGAGCAGAGAATTGAGATGGACGGCGGAACAGTTCTGATCTCCCCCCCACAGCTGTCCCAGCAGCAGCCGCAGTGCCCGGACAGCAATGGGGTCGGGGGCGGCGGCAATGGCCTGGACATTCACCGCCAGCCCCTCCCGCCAGGGGACCGCCTGGTCTGCCAGAGCCCGGGCCAGCTCCGTAAGGCAATTCTCGTCCTCCCGAAGCCGGGCGGCGGTGTCCACCAGCCGGCCTGCAAATCCGGGGGCCACATCCTCCAGCACAGGCAGCACCTGGTGGCGGATGCGGTTGCGGGTATAGTCGTCGTTCTGGTTGGAGCTGTCCTCCATGTAGGGCAGGCAGAGGCGGAACAGATACTCCTCCACCTGCTGGCGGCTTATAGTAAGCAGAGGCCGGATCACGCCGTCCCGCTTGGGTGGGATCCCTCCCAGTCCCCGCAGGCCGCTGCCCCGGGCCAGATGAAAGAGGATGGTCTCCACATTGTCGTTGGCGGTGTGGGCGGTGGCAATGAGATCGGCCCCCGCCTCCCGGGCAGCCTGACGCAGGAAAGCATAGCGCATATCCCGGGCGGTCTCCTCAATGCCGGTCCTCCGGAGCTTCGCCTGGGCCGCCACGTCACCTGAGCCGCTGTACAGCTGGACGGCGGGCAGAACCTCCCCCTGGGACAGCCGCTGTGGACCGCAGCAGAGCTGGACAAACTGAGCGGTAAAGACGGCGTCACGGTCCGACTCCAGCCCCCGCAGCCGGTGATTGTAGTGGGCGGCGGCCAGATTAAAATTCAGCTTGGGACGCAGGCGGTACAGCACATGGAGCATGGCGATGGAGTCCGCCCCGCCCGACACTGCGCACAGTACAGTGGACCCGGTGGGGATCATGTCCTGCGCCCGGATGAAGGTTTCCACAATGTTCAGCATAGCAGGACCTCCGTTTAGAGTAAACATGGGGGTATTTGGTGGGGTTGGATTCAGGGGATGGGCGCAAGCTCCACGGCCACGTGGAGGCCGGAGGTATAGCGCACCTGGTAGCGACGGGCGTGTTCCCAGTTCCAGCCAAGGGTCTTCTCCTCGTCGAAAAGGCGGCCCTGGTCCACAGAGAAGCCCAGCGCATGGGGGACATAGATCCGGACCCACTGAAACTCGGTGTCCTCGCTGATGACCCCATAGAGGGTCGTCAGCTCCGGCTGGCCCTCCCCGTAGGGACCGGGCAGGCGGGCCGGACGGCAGTTGGGGCTGATCCACACCTCTGCAGTCTGCAAAAAGCCGGCCTCGATCTGAGACAGGTCCTCCCGGGCCTGGAAGGGGAGCTTGGCCAGGTCCTCCTGTGCCAGCATCCCGCCGCTGCCCAGGACGATGAGAAAACACAGAAAACCGCAGACGAAATAGCTCAGGGCGGCGGAATGGTATCTGCTTCCATATGCCATAACCCGGCCGCGGCTGTATTCCTCTTCCTTCTGGCCCGCCCTGTCCCAGTTGTCGATCTCCGCCAGCTTGGGCAGGACCTCATCTCTCCAGACACCGCAGGCCTTAACCCAATTCCGGATGGCCCGGCACAGATAGAAAACCAGCAGCACGGCGCTCAGCCCGAAGCTGCCGCCGCTGAAGATCAGCAGCAGCCAGTACCAAGAGAACATTTGTCAAGGGGGATTTTACCCAAAAGATGAAATCCCCCCATAAACCGGAAATTATATTTTTATAATCCTGATATGACAATATAGATATTCTCAACAGGGTACATATTCGTTCTCCAAATCTCATCAAATTCCTCTGTGCTGAGTTTTCTGTTATACCAGCCGCCATTTGCATTGACGTTATCAGAGATTGAATCTACCAGATATATGAAATTCTCATCATATCCAACAACTACAACATAGTGCGTATCATCAGGCGTGCGTATAAATGCGATAATAGGCACTCCTGAAATTAAACGTTGCTTTAGAGTGTTATGATCTCCATGATAGGCTTTTGCTGCATATCCATAACTTTGCAACAGGCTAACAACAGAATTGACAGAAACGAAGCCGAATACACGGTGAATATCATTATACAATTCAGAACCTGCAACCTGCCTACCTAAGTGCCGCATAACGTAGGCGGACGCATATGCTGAACACTCATTTTCCACCTGAAAATCAATGTGATTATTGCCCACATCAATGTTAAATTCCTTCGGAAGATTCCCGATCTGTATGTTATCTTTTGATGGAAGACTACCATAGAAAAGGAGCAGCCCGATTGCCCCTAACACCGAGAGAACACAGGTCAAAATATTGACTACATTTTTTCTCTTTTTTTCGCGCACCTTCATCACTGTCCTTAAAATAGAGTATACCATGACAGCAAACGACTTTCAACCCTCTTTTATAGGCGCTGATAGTAGTAGCAAGCAATGCGCAGGTATATACCCTGTGCCGCTTGTTGGTGGCCAAAGGCCCCCAAGCCCCCGGTGATCGGCGCGGCTGCGTCCGATGCACAAGCCGCCGTTGGCGTCTGCTGTATATATTGGCAGGGGAAAGCTGATGGCGGAGCCAAACCCCGTAGGGCGCACGATGGCCGAAGGCCATACCACCACCAGCTTGCGGGTGGTGAGTAAGTGCGCTCTTCGCAGAGGGCCGACAAAGAGAACGGAGCGCCCAGGTCATCCCCGGACGCTCCCCCTTTGGTTCCCTCCTGCTGGTTGATCACCGCCTTTCCGGCCTGTGTCATTTTGCCACAAATGAACCGCAGTCAATGTAATGTAGTGGTCTGGTGAAACCACCCTTTATACATTACATCTCACCGCAGATAGCCGGTGAGCAGGTCGTGGGCGGGGGAGGCCTCCCCGGCGGCGGACTGCCAAATCCAGCCGGTGAACGAGGGCGAGTGAAAGGCGATCATCAGAGACAGGACGCCAAATATGTACAAAAACATCGCCAGCATATGCCGGTTGGCCCTTCGGATGCCGGGGGTCCGGTTGACCTGTCTGACGTACTCCCGCTCTCCGGGAGAAAGGAACAATCCCATGGCGCTCCCTCCCCTCCTAGGATACAGGGGTTATGGTCTCCACCAGATGAAATTCCGAGGTGTAGTACACCTCATATTTTTGCTGGTTCTCCCAGTTCCAGCCGTAGGTCTGGCCGGGCGTGACAAAGCTGTCCGGGACGGGTGTGAACTCCAGTGCGTCGGGAATATGGAGGGTAATCCACTCATAGCCGGTGTCTCGCCCCAGCGCCCCCCGGCAGTGGAGGGTCAGGTCGTCCGAGGGTGCGCCGGGCATAGGTTTCGGGCTGGAGCCCTCGTCCAGCAGCAGCGTCATATGCTCCAGTTCGCCGGCCTCCAGCTGCCGGATCTCCGCGCTGTACTGGACGCAGAGCTGGGGCAGCTCCGCCCGCCACAACATGACCCCCCAGCCGCCGACCGTCACCACAATCAGGAGGAGCCCGGCCAGTACGATGAAGGCGGGGAGACTCAGCAGGACGGTTTTGGGGTCCATCTTCCGCCCCCAGACGCGGAACAGCCAGAGGACCAGGGCCCCATAGACAAAGGGAGCCGCTGTCGCCAGGACGCAGGAGATCATATACCCGGCCCGGTAGACCCGCAGCAGCGCCAAGGCGGGGTTTTCCTGGGACATGGCCAGCAGAAACAGGCTGGGCAGGCCGCTGGAGAACACAAAGGCGCCCAGAATCCCAAAGCAAGAGACGAAGGGGGCCACGATAATCAGCAGCAGCGACTCCTGGGGCAGGACCTCCGGGCTCAGTTTGTCCGGGTCGATATAGGGGTGGACTGGCATCAGTACTCCTCCCGCCGCCGCTCCATATCGGTGAAGGTGGTGAACTCGGGGGTCCATTGCAGCTCCACGGTGCCCGTCTCCCCGTGACGGTTCTTGGCGATGATGCACTCGGCCAGGTTGGGATTGTCCGACTCTCGGTTGTAGTAGCCCTCCCGGTAGAGGAAGAGGACGATATCCGCATCCTGCTCGATGGCCCCCGACTCCCGCAGGTCGGACAGCATGGGCCGCTTGTCCTGGCGGGACTCGTTGGCCCGGGAGAGCTGGCTCAGACACAGCACGGGCACGTTCAGCTCCTTGGCCATGATTTTCAGGGAGCGGGAGATGTCCGATACAATCTGCTGCCGGTTTTCGCCCCGGCTGCCGGACTTGCCCCCGGCGGACTGCATCAGCTGGAGATAGTCGATGACCACAAGTCCCAGGTTGTCAACCCGGCGGCACTTGGCGTTGATATCGGCCACGGTGACGGAGGAGTCGTCGTCCACCAGAATGGTGGAGCGGTTGAGGGAGTCGGCGGCGGCGGCCACGCTCTCCCAGTCGTCGTCGGACAGCTTGCCTGTCACCAGCTTCTTGTTGTCAATATAGCACTCGCTGGAGATCAGCCGGAGGGCCAGCTGCTCCCGGCTCATCTCCAGGGAGAAAAAGGCCACCTTCTTGCCCGACCTCTTGCCCGCGTCCAACAAAATATTCAGGGCCATAGAGGTCTTGCCCATGCCGGGACGGGCGGCCAGCAGGATCAGGTCGGAGTTGTTCAGCCCGGAAATGGCCCGGTCCAGGTCCCGCAGACCGGTGGACAGGCCGGGGATGGCACTGTCCTGGGCGGACAGCTCCTCCAGGCGGCTGTATACGTCGATGATGACCTGGGAGATAGGGATCAGTCCCCGGGAGGCCCGCCCCTGGCGCAGAGCGTAAATGCGCTGTTCCGCCACTGTCAAAATGTCCTGGCCGGAGACGGTGCCCTGCTGGATGCTGACCAGCAGCTCCCCCGCTACCTCCGCAACCCGGCGCAGCAGAGCCTTGTCCTGGAGAATTTCAATGTAGTCCCCCACGTTGGCGGCGGTGGGGGTGGTATCCATCAGCTGGTACAGATACTCCCAGGACTGGCCCTCATGGTAGTACCCATTATGGCGCATCTGCTCCAGTATGGTGACCGGGTCGATGGTGAGGGAGTAGTTGAACATGGAGTAAATGGTCTCGAAAATCTCCTGATTCTGGCGCAGATAGAAGTCCTCCGGGCGCAGCTTCTCGATCACCTCCGGTACACACCGGGGGTCGATCAGCATAGAGCCCAGTACCGCGTGCTCCGCGTCCATGGCGTAGGGCATCTGGCGCAGCAGCAGTTCGTCCGTTTCAGTGGGCATACGTCAGCCCTCCGTGACCAGCACGTTCACCGTTCCGCTGACCTCGTAGCCCAGCTTCGCCTTGATCTGGTAGCTGCCGCAGGACTTGATGGGCTCGTCCAGCACCAGCTTGGTCTTGGGGATGGTAATGGCGTGCTGGGCGGCCAGGGCGTCGGAGATCTCCTTGCCGGTGACCGCGCCAAACAGACGTCCGCCCTCTCCGGCCTTGGCGGCCACCTTTACCATCAGCCCCTCCAGCCTCTTGGCGGTGGCCTCAGCCTCGGCCTTCTCGGCGGCCTCCTGGGCCTTCTTGGCCTTCTCCTGCTGCTTCATGGTGTTCAGATTCTCGGCGGTGGCGATGACCGCCAGCTTCCGGGGCAGGAGGAAGTTGCGGGCGTACCCGTCGGAGACCTCCACCAGCTGGCCCTTCTTGCCCTGGCCCTTTACGTCCTGCTGCAAAATTACCTTCATAAAAATCAAGTCCTTTCTGATGTTATTACATATGGATGGCGGAGACCTCTGCTCCTACTCCTCCGCCAGGTACTGGTCGATAGCCTGGGCCAGCTCCTGGGCCACCTGGTCCACCGATTTGTCGGAGAGCTGGCACCCCGCCGCCGCCGCGTTGCCGCCACCGCCCAGCTTTTCCAGAATGAGCTGCACGTTGGTCTGGCCCATGGACCGGCCCGAGATGTTGACCCGCTCCCCGTCGGGGGAGATGACGAAGGAGGCGTCGATGCCGATAATATTCAGCAGCTCGTCCGCCGCCTGGGCCGCGGTGACCCGGTTCACCGGCTTTTCGGAGACAGCTACCGCGATGCCGTCCCGGTAGAGCTTGGCGTTCTGGATGATGGAGTACTTGGCGATGGTGCCCTCCAGGTCGTTCTGGAAGAGCTTTTTCACCTCGGCGGTGTCGGCTCCGGAGCGGCGCAGGAAAGCGGCGGCCTCGAAGGTGCGCCCGCCGGTGCGCATGGTAAAGTTCTTGGTGTCCAGCACAATGCCGGCCAGAAGGGCCTCGGCCTCCGCCCGGAGGAGGTGGTTGGGCTCGATGATGTACTGGAGCAGCTCGGTGACCAGTTCGGAGGCGGAGGAGGCGTAGGGCTCGTGGTAGTTCAGGGCCGCCCCCTCGATGTAGGTGGCCGCCCGGCGGTGGTGGTCGATGACAGCTACCTTGTTGCAGCTCTGGAGGACCTCCAGGGCCTGGACCTGCTCAGGGCGGTTGGTGTCCACCACCACCACCAGAGAGCGGGCGTCGGCAATGACCAGGGCCTCCTGGGCGGAGAGGAAGCAGTCGTGGTACTCAGGCAGCTGAATCAGCCGGTCAATGAGCTCCTGGGAGGGGGGATTGCCCGCCTCCTTAATAATGTGGGCGGGAATGCCGTTCTTCCGGCACAGGGCGCACACCCCGGCCGCGGCCCCCACCGCGTCGTTGTCGGCGGCCTTGTGGCCCATGATGAACACCTGGGAGGAGTCGGAGATGAGGGAGGACAGGGCGTTGGCCATGACCCGGCTCTTTACCTTGGTGCGCTTCTCGGTCTCCTTGGAGCGGCCGCCGTAAAACTCGAAGGTGAACTTATTGCGGATGACCGCCTGGTCGCCTCCCCGGGACAGGGCCATGTCCACCGACAGGTTGGCGAAGTCCAGCAGCTCCCGGTAGCTGTCCCCGCCGGTGCCCACCCCGATAGACAGTGAGGCGTTCATACCGCTGGGATTGACCACCTGATGGATGGAGTCCAGAATGTCAAATTTACCCTCCACAAACTTGGCCAGATGGCGCTCCTCAAAGACAAAGAGGTAGCGCTCCCGCTGGTAGCGGCGCAGGATGCCCCCCGTCTCAGCGACCCAGTTCTCAATGCGCCCGTCAATGTCCGCCATAATGATGGACCGCTCGTTTTCCGAGACGTTTTTCAGCAGGTCCTCGTAGTTGTCGATGAGCAGCACCGCCGCCACCGGACGGCTGGCCTGATACTGGTCCCGAACCTGCACCAGCTCGGTAACGTCGACCCAGTAGGTGGTGGCCAGAAATCCGCCGCTGCGCCCGCCGGAGCGCACCAGATGGCCGTAGACCTGGAAGCGCCGCCCGCCGTAGCTCACCTCGCCGGGGCACTGGTTCTTGCCCTCCATCAGCCACCGGGTGTCGAAGTCGGGGATCAGCGCGGACAGCTTGCTGTCATACAGGTGCTCCCGCTCCTCGGTGAGGCGGAGGAATCGGTCGTTGGTCCAGATAATGTCGTCGCTCTCAGGCCGGAAGAGGACCATGGGCAGCGGCGAATTAATCATGGTGTCCTTGGTGGCCGAGTCCACGTTGCCGGCGTAGCTGTCCAGATATTTGTTGATCTCCCTGCGCCTCCGGCGGGCGTCCTCCCGGCTGTACAGGCCCAGGCAGGCCACCGCCGCCAGCTCCAGACAGGCCAGAGGCAGGGAGAAGATGGCGGACAGCAGAGCAAATAGGAGCAGGCAGCTGAAATAGAGGCGGAAGCTGGGCTGAAGCAGCTTGTTCAGTTTTCGGTTCAAGGAGGAGTCCCCCTCTCAGTAAATCTTCAATCCCTGTTCTAAGGAACAAAAGGTAGTTCATTATATCAAATTTTACAGGGAAGCACAAGCACAAAATACAGCGTATCTCCCCTTGACCGGGACAAAAATACTGCTATAATAGAGAATACCCAAACGGCCTGCGTCCACAGCAGTGAAATCAAGCCTTTCAAGGCTGTGAATGCAGGCCCTTGAATAAATCAGGAGGGAATGAACAAATGGATATCAAAATTACCCGCGCCTCCGCGCTGAAGGACAAGCCCGACTCCTCCACCCTGGTCTTTGGCAAGGCCATGACCGACCATATGTTTATTGTGGACTACGATGCCGGCCAAGGCTGGCACGATGCCCGCATCATCCCCTACGGCCCCCTGCAGATCGACCCCGCCGCCAAGGTCCTCCACTACGGTGAGGAGATCTTCGAGGGACTGAAGGCCTACCGCACCGCCGACGGCTCTATCCAGCTCTTCCGGCCCCGGGACAACATCGACCGGCTGAACAAGTCCGCCGACCGGCTGTGCCTGCCCCAGATCCCCGAGGAGCTGGCTCTGGCCGGCATCACTGAGCTGGTGAAGCTGGAGCAGGACTGGGTCCCCAGCGAGGAGGGCACCTCCCTGTATATCCGTCCCTTTATGATCGGCCTGGACGCCGCCCTGGGGGTCCACTCCTCCCACCATGTGCAGTATATTGTGGTGGTGTGCCCGGTGGGCGCCTACTACCCCGAGGGGCTGAATCCGGTGAAGATCTATATCGAGGAGGAGGACGTGCGCGCCGTCAAGGGCGGCATGGGTATGGCCAAGACCGGAGGCAACTACGCCGCCTCCCTCCGCGCCGGCAACCGGGCCGAGGAGCGGGGCTACAGCCAGGTGCTGTGGCTGGACGGCGTCCACCGCAAGTATATTGAGGAGGTGGGCGCCATGAACGTGATGTTCAAGGTAAACGGCAAGATCCTCACCCCCGACCTGAACGGCTCCGTGCTGGACGGCATCACCCGCCGCTCCTGCATCCAGCTGCTGAAGGACTGGGGCTACCAGGTGGAGGAGCGCCGCATCTCTGCCGAGGAGCTCTTCGCCGCCGCCGAGAGCGGGGAACTGGAGGAGGCCTGGGGCACCGGCACCGCCGCCGTGGTCTCCCCCATCGGGGAGCTGGCTATGGGGGAGAAGAAGGTCACCGTCTCTCACAACCAGATCGGCGAGATCACCCAAAAGCTCTACGATGAGCTCACCGGCATCCAGTGGGGCCACGTGGCCGACCCCCACAACTGGATCATGAAGCTGTAATACCCAACACCTCAGAGGGGTCAGCCTCTGAGGTGTTTTTGATAGGAATATTCCGCCACTCCATAAAAATCCCAGCCGCAAGGCTGGGATTTTGGATATTTACTTGTTGGAGCGGCGCCAAATGTGCATCTTCTCGGCGTCCTGAATCAGCTGCTCCCGGAACTGGGGGGCCGCAATGGAGATGATGGCCTCCGCCCGCTCCCAGGTGGACAGGCCCTTCAGGTTAATCATGCCGTGCTCGGTGACAATGTACTGCACACAGGACCGGGGGTCGGTGGCGATGGAGCCGGGGGTCAGGGTGGGAACGATCCGGCTCTTCACTGTGCCGTCCTTGCCGGTGACGGTGGAGGACATACAGATAAAGCTCTTGCCCCCTTTGGACAGGTAGGCCCCCATCACAAAGTCCAGCTGGCCGCCGGTGCCCGAGATGTGCTTGAGGCCGGCAGACTCGGCGTTGACCTGGCCGAACAGGTCCATGTCAATGGCGTTGTTGATGGAGATGAAGTTGTCCAGCTGGGCCAGTACCCGCACGTCGTTGGTGTAGTCCACCGGGGCGGCCATTACGTCGGGATTGCGGTCCACGTAGTCGTACAGCTTCTGGGTACCGGCGGCAAAGGCGTACACCTGCCGGCCCTTGTCCAGCCCCTTGTTCCGTCCGGTGAGCTTGCCCGCCAGCGCCATATCCACAAAGCCGTCCACGTACATCTCGGTGTGGACGCCCAGGTCCTTCAGGTCGGACTGGGCGATCATAGAGCCCACGGTATTGGGCATCCCGCCGATCCCCAGCTGGAGGCAGGCCCCGTTGGGGATCTGCTCCACAATCAGCTTGGCCACCGCCCGGTCCACGTCGGTGGGCTCGCCGCCGCTGCCCAGCTGAGCCACGGCGGGGTTGTCTCCCTCCACCACGTAATCCACGTCGGCGATGTTGATTTCACAGCCGGTGAGGCCGTAGACCCAGGGCAGGTTCTGGTTGACCTCTACAATAATGGTCTTGGCCTTGTCCAGCATATCGGCCAGGTGGGAGGCGGCCAGGGCATAGCTGAAATTGCCGTGGCTGTCCATGGGGGTCACCTGGATCATGGCCACGTCCACTGTCACATTCTCCCGGTAGAAGCGGGGCAGCTCGGAGTAGCGCATGGGGGCGAAGAAGCCCATCCCCTTGCCGATGATCTTCCGGTCAATGCCGGAGCAGTGCCAGGAGTTCCAGGTGAAGTGGTCGCCGGCGTCGTCGGCCTTGGCGATCTCGGGCATCCACATGGTGACGCCCCCCCGCACCTTCACGTCGGTGAGCTCGTCCTTCCGGGCGGCCAGAGCCCGGTCCAGGGCGACGGGGTGGTTGGTACACCAGCCGTAGTCAACCCAGTCGCCGGATTTCACCGCCTGTACCGCCTGTTCCGCAGTGGTCAGCTTCTGCTGGTAAAGCGCCTGATAATCCATAATCGTTTCCTCCTGTTGATGTGTATTATGATACTTCCCTCTTTTCGAGAGCGGTGCCGGTTTCCTTTACTGCTGGATACCTGCGATATAAGCGTCAATAATTGCTTCGGTTACCTTGTAGGTTTCTTCGTCCTGCTTCTCCTTAAAAAGAAGTTTCAAATCATATGCCATTGACTTCTTGGCGTCCTGTCTCTCAGTTTCTGTCATTGCCTTAGCCCTCCTTTCCTGATGATTGTGCAAGGAGCGGCCGCAGGCCGCCCCTGCAAAAGGAAAAGTCTTACCGTCCAATATCCAAATAGTAGGGCTTCATCAGGCTCTCCTGCTCGGTGGAGTCCTTGGGCT
>NZ_QWKI01000032.1 GCF_009911645.1 Pseudoflavonifractor sp. 60 | reverse complement strand
CGGGGGGGGGGGGGGGGGGGGGCGGTCCCGGCGGGGGGGCTTGGCCGCCTTCCTGGGCTGCTGAGCTGCCGGCTTGGCGGGCTTCTGCTGCTTTTGAGCCTGGCGGGGCGGCTGCTCCTGCCGGGAATCTGCGGGTCTGCCCTGCCTGCCCTTGGCCTGCTTCGGCTGGGGGGCGGACTGCTTCTTTTTCTCCTCCGTCTTGGGGCGGGGGGAGGAGAAGAGGGGAATACGCCGGGGGGCCAGCAGACGGGCGGTGGCGTCCATAATCACGTCGCTGTCCAGGGGGTTGGGGCGGCGGAAATCGGTGTTGGGCAGGGAGTCTCCGGTGTCCACCAGCCCGCCGGGACGGACTCCCCGTTTGGGCGGGGCGGGGGATGGAATCTCCGGCTCCGGGGCGGCGGGGCGCAGGACGACCTCTTCGGAAGTCGTACCGCTCCGCTTCCGGCGGCGGCGCTTTTTCTTCCCGGGCTGCTCGGGCGGGACCGCCTCCACCGGCGCGGGGGGCGGCGTCTTCTCCTTGGCGGCCTGGGCAGCCCGGCGGGCCTCCTCCCGCTGCTGGCGCAGCTGACGGGCGGCGGCGCGGGCCTCGGCGTCCTCCTCGTTGATGATTTTTCCGTTTTTGTCCCGCTTGGGGGCCTCGAAGACCTGCATGGGATAGGGGTGGTCCTCCACCAGGGGGACCTTCTTGCCGATGAGCTTCTCAATGTCCTTCAACAGGGGCTTCTCCCCGAAGTCGCAGAAAGCGATGGCCTCCCCGCCCCTGCCAGCCCGGCCGGTGCGGCCAATGCGGTGGACGTAGGTCTCGGGGACCTCGGGGAGGTTGTAGTTGAAGACGTGGGACAGCTCCTCGATATCCAGCCCCCGGGCGGCGATATCGGTGGCCACCAGGGCGCGGATCTTGCCCGCCTTAAAGTCGGACAGGGCCTGCTGGCGGGCGGTCTGGCTCTTGTTGCCGTGGATGGCGGCGGCGGAGATGCCCGCCCGGGCCAGATCCCGGGCCACCTTGTTGGCGCCGTGCTTGGTGCGGGTGAAGACCAGGGCGTTTCGAACCCGCTTGGTCTCCATCAGGTGGGCCAGCAGACTGGTCTTGTTCCCCTTGTCCACCAGGTAGACCCACTGGCGGATGACCTCCACCGGGGAGGAGACGGGATCGACCGCCACCTTCACCGGATTTTTCAGCAGGGAGTTTACTAGGTCGGTGATCTCGGGGGGCATGGTGGCGGAGAAAAAGAGGGTCTGCTTCTTCTGGGGCAGCCACTTTAAAATCTTCCGCACATCGTGGATAAAGCCCATGTCCAGCATCCGGTCGGCCTCGTCCAGCACGAAGATCTCCAGGCTGTCCAGGTGGACAAAGCCCTGGTCGTGGAGGTCCATCAGCCGTCCCGGGGTCGCCACCAGGATATCGACTCCCTTTTTCAGGGCCTCCACCTGGGGATTCTGGCCCACACCGCCGAAGATGACGGCGTGGCGCAGCTTCAGATATTTGCCATAGGCCTCAAAGCTCTCTCCAATCTGGATGGCCAGCTCCCGGGTTGGGGTCAGGATCAGAGCCCGGATGGGGCAGCGTATACCGGCAGGTCCCTCCAGCCGCTGCAAAATGGGGGCGGCGAAGGCGCAGGTCTTGCCGGTGCCCGTCTGGGCGCAGCCCAGCACGTCCCGCCCTGCCAGCGCGGGGGGAATGGCCTTCTCCTGAATGGGAGAGGGTTTGGTGTAGCCCTGCTCCTCCAGGGCCTTCAGAATCTGGGCGTTCAGCCCAAGGTCTTTAAACTGCATGGAATACTTCCTTTTCAAGTTCGGACTGAGGCTCCGCGCCCAACGGGAGCCGCCCTGTCCGGCCCGCGCTTTTGACCCTGCGGGCTGGGGCGTTTTTGTTCAGCGAATCAGGCCGCACTCCTTCAGCGCGGTCTGAACCCACTGCACCGTCTGGTCCAGGGGCTGCATCGGCGGGCAGTCCACAATCAGATCGGCGTATTTGCGGTAAAGGGGGTCCCGGTAGGCCAGCACATCGGCTAGGGTCTGTCCTGGCTCCATGGCAATGCCCCGCTGCGCCATATTTTGAATACGGCGCTTCAGCTCCTCCAGGGGGACATTCAGATAGACGATGGGTCCCAGGCCGCTGAGGTGCCGGGCAGCCCCCTCCCGGCACAGGGCGCTGCCCCCGGGGGCGATGACGGTGCGCCGGCAGTCCAGCGTGCACACCGCCGCCTCCTCCGCCTCCAGAAAGGCGGCGGTGCCCCGTTGGTCCAGAATGTCCTGGAGCAGAGCCCCCTCCCGCTCCTGGATGACCAGGTCCACATCCACAAAGCCCAGGCCCAGCGCCTTGGCCAGCAGGACGCCCACGGTGCTTTTGCCGGAGCCCGGCATTCCTGTAAGGGTGATGTTATCCAAAAGAGTTCCCAGCCTTTACATACAAATTCATTCCTTAGTATACCACAAGGCTGGGAAAAAGAAAAGGGGGAAGGGAACGAAAAAGAAGACAGCGGACCTGCCGCTGTCTCCCTTTGCATTAGTCCGGCTGATAGGCCGCCGCTACCTTTTCCAGTTCCTTGGAGAAATCGCCCTTGATCTCATAGAAGCCGCCAACTGTCAAGGCATTTTTCAGGGCATAAATCTTATCCTCGCTGATTAAGAGCAAAGTGTCCAGCTCCCGTCCTTGCTGTCCGCACAGTATATACTGTGCGCCGTCTTTTACGGCCGCTTTTAAATCATTTGAGTCGATTTTTCCATATACCTTTTCACCGCGGCAGTAGACGTCGTCGAAGCCTCTGGTTTTGTTGTACTTGCTCTTGGAAACATCATCCACCAGGCCGTCGTAACGGTCTGTCACATAAGTAGTACCCGCTTGGAAGTCGCCGCAATAGCCGGTGTAGGTGTTTCGAGTTTGCGTTCCAATAGACTCCATCCCTTCCACCCCCAGACCTTTGGAACTGGAGGAAGATGAGTCGCTATATCCGTCATAGTAGCCACCCAGACCGGGCTGTACCACATAAACCTTGCAGTGTTCCAGAAGCATATCAAGGAAAGTACTGGTATTTGGATAGCATTTCATCAGGGATCCGGAGGATATCTTCCATTTGAGTTCGTCACTTAGCTTGTCAAATTCTCCGTTCATCAGGTATGATTCAATCTTTTGGCGCGCTTCAGCGAGAGAACGCTGGGTCTGGATATACCTATATCCCTGAAACGCAGCGAAGAGTGCGATCAAGACGGCTACCACAATGATAATCAGTTTTTTAGCTCCGAGGGACATTCCGCTTGTACCTGTACTTATGCTTGTATTTGTATTGTTTGCGCTCATAGCAATCCGCTCCTTTTCCAAGAAGAAATATGAAAAGTTGTCGCTTCTTACAACTTTTCGCACATTTTATCATATATATATATATATATATTGTCAAGAGGTTTTTGAAAAATTCTATATAAAAATTTCTTTGTTCCAAAAAGGTGACAAATCAAAGCGGAAATGGTACAATCCCCTGTAGATTGGAAACGGGAGAGGAAACAAATGGATCTGTTGGCTGCATTTGGAGTGTTTTTAGCCGGCGTGGCCGGGTGTATGGCCGGGGGGCGGTCTCTGGCCTGGGCGCTGGCGGCGGGGTTTATATGCTTTTTCCTGGTGGGCCTGCGCCGGGGGCACTCCGCCCGGGGGCTTATCAGGATGGCGCTGGAGGGGATGGGCACCGCCTTTAAGGTGCTGCGCATTCTGCTGCTGCTGGGCCTGCTCACCGCCCTGTGGAGGGCCGGGGGGACGGTGGCCTATTTCGTCTGGCTGGGGGTGCGGCTCATAACCCCGAGAAGTTTTGTCCTGGTCGCATTTCTACTCTCCGGGGTGTTCAGCCTGGCCTTTGGCAGCTGCTTCGGTGTGGTGGGGACGGCGGGGGTCATCCTGATGACCATTGCCCGCAGCGGCGGAGCCAATCTGGCGGTAACGGCGGGAGCCATCATGTCGGGCATCTATCTGGGGGAGCGGCTGTCCCCGGCCTCCTCCTCGGCAGCGCTGACGGCGGCGGTGGCGGAGGTGGACCAGCACACCTTCCAAATGCGGATGTGGCGGGACACCCCCGTCCCCCTGCTGCTCACCCTGGGACTGTACGGGGGGCTCTCCCTCCTCTTCCCCATCCAGGGGGTGGACCCTCAGATCCTCTCCGCCCTGGAAGAGGGCTTTTCCCTCACCTGGCCCGCCATCCTCCCTGCCGCCGCCCTGCTGATCCTGCCCTGGCTGAAGGTGAGCGCCATAAAGTCCATTGCGGTGAGCTGCGGGCTTTCCGCGGCCTGCGCCCTGCTGGTCCAGAGGCTCTCCCCGGGAGAGGTGCTCCGCGCCTGCGTATTGGGCTACCGGCCCGCCCTCCCCCAGCTGGCGGAGCTTATGTCCGGGGGCGGACTGCTCTCCATGGTCAACGTGGTGTGCATCGTTTTGCTGTCCTGCGCTTACTCCGGTATGTTCAGCGGCACCGGCCTGCTGACGCCGGTGACCAGCCGGGTGGGAACTC
The DNA here is from genome assembly GCF_009911645.1 of Pseudoflavonifractor sp. 60. GTDB lineage: Bacteria > Bacillota > Clostridia > Oscillospirales > Oscillospiraceae > Lawsonibacter. The sequence goes on along the minus strand of NZ_QWKI01000032.1, from coordinate 39,219 downwards.
TGGCGGAGAAAGCCGGCCTCTTCGGGGCCCATGTGGCGGTGTCGCTGGGCTGCTGCGCCCTGTTCTGCAACCAGACGGTGGGCGTTGTGATGAGCGCCCAGCTGCTGGGGGAGGAGTACAAAAAACGAAATCTTCCCCCCATGGAGCTGGCCGCCAACATTGGAAACTCCTGCATCAACCTGGCCGGTCTGGTGCCCTGGGCCATTGCCGCCAGTGTCCCCCTCACCACCATGGAGGTAGGAGCCTCCGCCCTGCCCCTGGCCTTCTACCTGTGGCTGCTCCCCCTGTGGTGCGGGCTGAAAAATTTGCCAAAAAGCGGTTGAGTTTTTGCGGACCCTGATATATAATTGTACTATTACCCACCTGGGCCCTGGCCCGGGCGCAAGACGAAGGAGAAGGTATGAAATTTCAGATTGTCAGCGACAGCTCCTGCGACCTTGGGCGGGAGGAGATGGCCCGGCTGGGTGTGACCATGGTGTCCTACTACGTGGCCTTTGACGACGAGGTCTACTACCGCGAGGAGCGGGACATCCCCACCCACGACTTCTATCAGATGATGGCCGACCGCCCCGGCGTGTTCCCCAAGACCTCCATGCCCACCCCGGAAGACTACTTGGAGGCCTTCCGCCCCCTGGCGGCCCAGGGCGCACCTATTTTGTGCATCTGTCTCAACGCTAAATTCAGCGGCTCCTACCAGACAGCCCGGAACGCCGCCGGGGAGCTGAGAGAGGAGTACCCCGGCGCGCAGGTGCGGGTCCTGGACTCGACCCTGGCCACCGTGCTCCAGGGGATGCTGGTGGAGGAGGCCGCCGCCCTGCGGGACGCGGATTATTCCCTGGAGGAGGCGTTCCAGGCGCTGGAGGCCCTGCCCGAGACGGGGCGCATTTTCTTCACCACCAACGACCTGGAGTACCTGCGCCACGGCGGGCGGATCGGCCGGGCGGCGGCGGCCACCGGGGCCCTGCTGAAGGTCAAGCCCCTCATCGGCTACAAGGACGCCGGACTGATCTCCGATGGCATCGCCCAGGGGCGGAAGAAGTCCCTGGTCAAGGTGCGGGAGCTGTTTTTCCGCCATATCCAGCGGGAGGGCATCGACCTGAGGGACTACCGCCTGGCCACCGGCTTCGGCCTGGACCGGGAGGAGCACGCGGTCTTTGCACAGGCGGTGTACCAGGGCCTGCTGGAGCTGGGCTACGACCGGCCCGAGGTAAAGCGGCCCTATCAGATTGGAGTCACCATTGGAGTCCACACCGGCCCCAGCCCCCTGGGGGTCGGCCTGCTGCGCCGGGCCATTCCGGCATAGCCAAAATAACCGGCGCGCCCCCGCTGAACCGGCGGGGGCTTTTTTGCCCTTATGGGAGAGGGGAGAAAAAATACAAAAAATGGGGGCGATTTGTAACGGTTTTGTCACTTGAAATTTAAGCAAAGTGTGGTATCCTAAATGGGTACGATTTCGACAGGGCGGGAGGTGTTTTCTGTGGCTTATCGGGGAAAACGGACGGCGGGCGGAGGGAGCCTGCTCTGGGCTGTGGCGGCAGTGTTGGTGACCGTCGCCGTGCTGATGACCTTTCAGACTGCACCGCCGGTCCAGACGCCGCCCCCGGCAGATGCCAGCGGGGGAGAGTCCTCCCACATCTCCCCAGACCTGAGCCAGCCTCAGGGGTCCGACGACTCCGCCATCCCCTCTATGGCCCCGCTGTCAGAGCCCTACGACTTCTCCCAGCCCGCCCCGGCGGGAGAGGCGGTGGACAACAGCTACTTTGCCGACGCCGCCTTTGTGGGGGACTCCCGCACTGACGGCTTTATGGTGTACAGCGGCATTGGCTGCGGGAAAAATTTGACCTCTAACGGCCTGTCCATCTTCCGCCTGGATTCGAAAAAGGCGCTGACCATCGACGGGGAGACGTATACCCTGCTGGAGGCCCTGGCCCAGGAGCAGTACGGCAAGGTGTACCTCTCCCTGGGGGTCAATGAGCTGGGCTATCACAACGATCAGGGCTTTTACAACAGCTACTGCCAGGCCATCGACCAGATCCGCGCCATCCAGCCCCAGGCGGTGATCTATATCCAGGGGCTGATCCCCCTGAATGAGGACCAGATTATGGCCTCCAGCGGCCGGGACTACCTGACCAATGAACACCTGCGCACCTATAACGACCTGATGCGCCAGGCGGCCCAGGAGAAGCAGGTGGTCTATCTGGACCTGTACAGCGAATTTGCCGACGAAAACGGCGCGCTGCCCGAGGGCGCCAGCCGGGACGGCGTCCATCTGGGCAAGGAGTACTGCCAGCAGTGGCTGGAGTATTTGAAGACCCACACGGTGGAGCTTGACCGGCTCTACCCCGACGGCCCGCCCGCTGTTCAGACGGTCGGACCGGACACCTCAACTGCGGATGGGAGTGCATTAGAATGAGACGGATATGGAAGCTGACTCTGGCGCTGCTGGTCCTGCTGGGGCTGGCGGCCTGTGCTGGAGAAAACGACGCCCCGCCCCTCTACGCCCTGGGCGACGTGGAGCGGATCAGCCAGTCGGAGGCCTTCACCGCCGAGCTGAACGACCTGGAAGAAGTGGACGCCGACACCGCCTTTGCCCTCTACCGTCTGGGGGACAGCGGCCTGGTTCGGGAGGACCTGAAGGAGTCCGCCGTCCTGCGCTCCGCCGGGGCCACCTGCGAGGAGGCGGCGGTGCTGGTCTTCACCAGCGCGGACAAGGCGAAGACGGCGGCTGACGCCCTTCAGGACTACCTGGCCGGACAGATGGAGTCCAACCGGGACTACCGCCCCGCCGAGATCCCCAAGCTGGAAAACGCCCTGGTGGACCTCCGGGGGGAGACCCTTCTGCTGGTGGTGGCCAACGACCTGGACGCCGCCCAGAACGCCCTGAAATAGCGGAAAATCCTGTGCTCTCAGGCACGGGATTTTTTTGCCCCGGTAAAATCCTTTTCCCCCCGCTCCCCTTTTTTCCCATTGAATCTCCTGCGCCCGTCTGCTATAATGGCGGGGTACGCTTTGACACATACGATAAAGGAGCATCCCATGAGACATACCAAATCCCTATCCCGCAGGGCGGCGGCGCTGCTGTTGGCAGTACTGTTAGCCTTCCCCACCGTCTACGCTGCGGCGGGCGACCAGAAGCTCCAGACCACGACCCAGATCGTGGACGGCCTGACCTACCGGAACACCATTACGGAGAACGCCGGCAGCCGGGTCGAGAGCTTCTCCTTTGAGCTGGCCCCCCACAGTGCGGCCCAGCCCATCCTGGTCCAGGGGGACACCACCATTTACGCCGCGGCCAGCATCAACCGGGCCATCTCCAACGCCCAGGCCGCCGGCTGGCACGTGCTGGGTGGCATCAACACCGACTTTTTCGCCCTGTCCACCGGCGTCCCTCTGGGCATTGTGGTGGAAAACGGCGTCTACAAGTCCAGCAACGAGGGGGAGAACACCATGGTCATTACCGACGGCCTGGTGTCCATCCTGGAGTCCCCCAAGGTCTCCATGACCCTGTACAATCCGGTCTCCGGTTTCTCCACTCCCGTCCACAACCTCAACAAGACCCGCCACCCCCTGGGGGGGCTCTACCTGCTGAACGAGTACTTCTCCGTGGTCTCAACCCGCAGCGACAGCGCGGGCTGGTATGTCCGTATGCGGCAGGTGGCCGACCCCTACACCGGGCAGATGCCGGAGCTCACCGTCAACGCGGCCCTCAATCTGGAGGTTATCGAGGTCTTTCATTCGGACGTCTCCCCTGTGATCGGCCCCAATGAGTACATCCTTACCGCCGCCGCTGAGGCCGGATATGAGGGCACCTTTGAGTCCTTCCAGCCGGGCGACCTGATGACCCTGACCACCGCCTGCGACAACGCGGTCCTCTCCTCCGCCCAGTGGGCCGGGGGCGTGGGGGACATTATGATCCGAAACGGTGCGGTCACCGACAGCACCAGCTGGGTCTACGCCAGTGACGGCCGTCAGCCCCGCACCGCTCTGGGCATTAAGGCCGACGGGACCCTGGTCCTCTACGCCGTGGATGGACGCCAGTCGGGCTACTCGGTGGGCCTGTCCCAGGTCAACCTGGCCGATGAGCTGCTGCGCCAGGGCTGTGTCACGGCGGTCAACCTGGACGGGGGCGGCTCCACCTCCTTCTCCCTGTGGACTCCGGGCCAGAACGGCCCCGCAGTGGTCAACCGGCCCTCCGACGGGAAGCCCCGGGGCTGCGCCACCTATCTGCTGCTGGTGACCGACGAAAAGGGGGACGGCTGGCCCAGCCGCCTGGTCCCGACCCAGGACGGCCAGGTGGTCCTGGCGGGCGCCTCCCTCCCCCTGCCCCAGGTCCAGGCGGTGGACACGGGGCTTAATCCCGTCTCCGCCGACCTGAGCGCTCTGACCTATACCTCTCTCAACGGCCTGGGCACTGTGGGGGCGGACAGCTACACCGCCGGGCTCCAGGCGGGGACCGACACCCTGTCCCTGTCCGCCGACGGCCTGACGGGCACTGCCCAGCTCCATGTAGTGGACCGCCTCACCGAGCTGAAGATAACCCGGGCGGGAAGCACCTCCGCCCTGACCTCCCTGAATCTGAAGGCGGGGGACCAGGTCCAGCTGGCCGCCTCGGGGAGCTACTGGAGCCGCACCGCCCTGCGGAGCATCTCCGACGTGACCTGCACCGTCCAGGGAAATGTGGGCACGATAGACGAAAACGGACTGTTCACCGCCTCCCGCGCCTCGGGAAGCGGGTCCATCACCTTCTCCGCCGGCGGCCTGACCCAGACGGTGAACGTCACCATGACCAACCTCCACGAGGACGTGCCCCCGGATGACTGGGCCTATGAGGCGGTGGAATACTGCTATGCCAAGGGGATTGTCAGCGGCATTGCCCCCAACCTCTTTGGCCGGAACTCTTCCATAACCCGGGGCGACTTTATGGTCATGCTCTACGCCGCCGCCGGCAGGCCGGAGGTCTCCTCTCCCTGCACCTTTACCGATGTGGATCCCAACGGCTACCAGTATAAGGCCCTCTCCTGGGCCCAGGCCAACGGTCTGGCGTCGGGCACCGGGGACGGCGCATTCTCGCCCAACGCCAACATCCTGCGGGAACAGGCCTTTACCATCCTCTACCGCTTCCTGCCCATCGCCGGGAAGGACTGCCCTGACGCCAGCCTGTCCGTGCTGGACCAGTTCCCCGACAAGGACCTGATCTCCACCTACGCCCGAAACGCCACCGCCACCATGGTGGCACAGAAGCTGGTGTCGGGCGGCACCGGCGGCATAGGACCCCAGCGCACCCTGTCCCGGGCAGAGATGGCGGCCCTGCTGCGCAGTCTGCTGGAGCACACCCCCATTACCGATGTGCCCACCGATCCCGCAGAGCCTACCGAACCCAGCGAACCGACGGAGCCCACCCAGCCTGTGGAGCCCGCCGAACCGCCGGAGCCTGAGCAGCCGGAAAATCCCTCCGACCCCTCTCAGACCGTGACGCCCCCCTCTGGCGGGAGCTGGATGCTCGCCCTGGACCAGAGTGCGCTGACCCTGGTCTCCGGCAGCAGCGTCGCGCTGAACGCCGCCATTCTTCCGGCGGCGGAGGGGGCCGTTATTACCTGGGAAAGCAGTGACCCGGAGACCGCCCCGGTGACCCCTGCCGGTGTGGTCACCAACCTGAATCCTGACCGGGAGGACAAGACGCTCACCGTCACCGCCAGCTGGAACGGCCTGTCCGCCAGCTGCACCGTCACCTGCCAGCGGGCCAGCCGGGCGGGTACCGTCACCGGCGCGGATACCGGGCTCAATGTCCGCTCCGGCCCGGACACCAGCTATGGACGCTCCGGGGCCCTGTTCAACGGCGACCGGGTCCTGGTGCTGGGCCAGCAGCCCGGGTGGTACCAGATCCTATTCCGAAATCCCAGCGGCCAGGCCGCCATCGGCTACGTGTCGGCGGACTACCTGACCCTGGACTGACCAAAACTCCCGCTCCTCTTGCAGGAGCGGGAGTTTTTTTTGTGGGCGTCTGACGCCGCTTTTGCGTTTCTGCGTCTGCGCAGGGTAGAACAACCCTGTACACCCTGCAAATTTTGTCCGCTTTTTGAATGGAAGAAAGAATTGGATTTTTTATTGACTTCTCCCCGGTAATTCAGTATGATTAGTGACAGACTGATTTTTTACAAAAGGAGAAAACCGCTATGCTGACCTTGGAGTCATTTAAATCCTCCCGCAGTGTTTTGCAGGGCGTTCTGCGGCCCACCCCACTGATTCACTCCCCCTACCTGTCCAAAAACTGCGGAAATTCCGTCTATCTCAAGCCGGAGAATATGCAGGCCACCGGCGCCTACAAGCTGCGGGGGGCCTACTATAAGATCAGCACCCTGACCCAGGAGGAGAAGGACCGGGGACTGGTCACCGCCTCCGCGGGCAACCACGCCCAGGGAGTGGCCTACGCCGCCCAGGCCGCCGGGGTGGAGGCCACTATTGTCATGCCCACCACAACACCCCTGGTGAAGGTGAACAACACCAAGGATTACGGGGCCAAGGTGGTGCTCCACGGCGAGGTCTTCGACGATGCCGCCGAGCTGGCCGCCAAGCTGGCGGAGGAGGAGGGGCTCACCTATGTCCACCCCTTCAACGACCTGACCCTTGCCACCGGGCAGGGCACCATTGCCTATGAGATTTTCCAGGACCTGCCCGATGTGGAGGCCATTCTGGTCCCCATTGGAGGGGGCGGCCTGGCGGCGGGGGTATCCACCCTGGCCAAGCTGCTCAACCCCCACGTGGAGGTCATTGGAGTGGAGCCCACCGGGGCGGCCTCCATGAAGGCCAGCCTGGAGGCGGGACAGGTGGTGACCCTGCCCTCCGCCTCCACCATTGCCGACGGCGTGGCGGTGAAGACCCCGGGGGACAAGGTGTTCCCCTATGTACAGAGCAATGTGGACCGGATCATCACCATTGAAGACAGCGAACTGGTGGAGGCCTTCCTGGACATTATGGAGCGGCACAAGATGGTGGTGGAGAACGCCGGCCTGCTCCCTGTGGCCGCCCTGCGCCACCTGGACTATCAGGGCAAAAATGTGGTCTGTGTGCTGTCCGGAGGCAATATGGACGTGATTACCATGTCCTCCCTGGTCCAGCACGGGCTCATCTCCCGGGGACGCATTTTCACCTTTGCCGTCCAGCTCCCCGACCGGCCCGGCTCCCTGCTGGCGGTGTCCCAGGTGCTGGCCGCCAACAACGGCAACGTCATCAAGCTGGAGCACAACCAGTTCGTCAACATCAACCGCCAGTCCGGCGTGGAGCTGCGGGTCACCCTGGAGGCCTTCGGCCACGACCACAAGGAGCAGATCCTCAACGCCCTGCGCGCCCGGGGCTTCCACGCGGTGGAGACCGATACGGCGGAATTTTATAATTAATGGTTGTTCCTTGCCGCCCGCCGGAGGCTTGAACGGCCCCCGGCGGGCGGTTATCTGAAAGCGGCGGACCGGCCGGAGCGGCGGGAACGGGATTGGGCCGTGGGCCCGGCCTGGAGCGATCCCCCCGCGTCCGGGGCCTCTCTCCGCTGCATTATCCTATGCGCCGGGGTTGTCCTCAGCGCCTGTCCAACTATAAAGGAGGAGCTGTCATGGTAAAGATTGCCCCATCAATTCTGTCCGCCGACTTTGTCAACCTTGAGCGGGACATCAAAAGGGTGTCCTCCGCCGACTACCTCCATGTGGACGTGATGGACGGAGCCTTTGTGCCCAACATCACCATCGGCATACCGGTGGTGGAATCCATCCGCAGATGTACCAATCTGTTTCTGGACGTCCATCTGATGATTGACAAACCGGCGCGGTATGTGGAGGCCTTCGCCAGGGCGGGGGCGGATATGCTGTCCGTCCACCTGGAGGCCGACCATCCAACCCGCATCGCCCAGGCCTTCAAAATCATGGAGGACTGCGGCGTGAAAAAGGCGGTGGCCCTGCGGCCCATCACCAAGGCGGAGGCCATTCTGCCCTACATCCAGCAGCTGGACATGGCGCTGGTGATGACGGTGGAGCCCGGCTTCGGCGGCCAGAGCTTTATGGAGTCCCAGCTGGAGACCATCCGGCAGGTCCGGGCCATCATAGACCAGTACAATCCCGCCTGCGACCTGGAGGTGGACGGGGGAATCTCCCCCAAAACCGCCCCCCTGGTGGTGGAGGCCGGGGCCAATGTGCTGGTGGCCGGCTCCGCCGTCTATGGGGCCGACGACATTCCCGCCGCCATTGCGGCACTGAGGGGTTGACCGATATGCAGTACTTTCCCCCCGCCCTGGAAAATTTAGTGGAGCACTTCGCCAAACTGCCCGGCGTGGGCGTCAAGTCGGCCCAGCGGCTGGCCTTTCACGTGCTGTCCTTGCCCGAGGAGGAGGCCGCCGCCTTCGCCCAAGCCATTGTGGACGCCAAACGCTCCATCCACTGCTGTCCCGTCTGCCAAAACCTCACCGAGGGGGACGGCCCCTGCCCCATCTGCGCCAGCGCCAAGCGGGACAGCGCCACCATCTGCGTAGTGGCGGACCCCAAGGACGTGGTGGCCATGGAGCGCAGCCGGGAGTACACCGGGCAGTACCACGTGCTCCACGGGGTCCTCTCCCCCATGAACCACGTGGGCCCCGACAACCTGCACATTCGCTCGCTGGTGGAGCGGGTGGCCGCCGGCGGCGTGGAGGAAGTGATTATGGCCACCAACCCGGACACCGAGGGGGAGGCCACCGCCATGTACCTCTCCCGCCTGCTGAAGCCCTTCCAGGTGAAGGTGACCCGCCTGGCCTACGGCATCCCTGTGGGCAGCCACCTGGAGTACGCCGACGACGCAACCCTGGTCCGCGCCCTGGAGGGCCGCAGGGAAATCTGACAAACACCGTTCCATCAGATCAAAACACACCCAACAGGGTCGATTCCTGTTGGGTGTGTTGATGATTTATCAGAGTGCGCCGGCCTCCCCGCCGGCGGCAGGGGAACTCTCCACGGCGGCGGATTCCTCCGTCCCGGCGGTCTCCTCCCCCTCCTTGTCCTCGTCCTTGAGCACACTCTCGCACTCCTCGTCGTCCTCCTTCACCGTGGAGCGCATGGCAATGGCCAGCTTGTAGCCCTCGGGGTCGTTCTCCATCAGATACCGCTCGTCCTCCGGCGGCACCTTTTTGCCCTTCATAATATTGGCGGCAATCTTCATGCACTTCATCTGGACGTCTAGCTGCTTGGACAAAGCGTCCAGCTCCTGCTCCTCGGCAGTGGGCTGGTCCAGCAGATCCAAAATGCCCTGGGATTTCTTCTGCTCCTTCCCGCCGCTGAGCAGCTCCGCCTGGGTCTGAACACGCTGCTCCTCCATGGCCGCAACCCACTGACGGCTCAGCTCCAGCCGGTCCGCAGAGGGACGGGAAACGGCAGATTTCTTCGCTCCGCCTTTGGTGGGAGCGGTGGGAGAAAAGCTGGTATTCTGCCCCCGCACTACCTGACGAATTTCCATGGTCCACGCCCTCCTTTATTTCCGCCGCCGCTTTTTCGGCTCGTCGTCCTCGTCGTCTTCCAGTTCCTCCTCCAGCTCGTCCACCAAAATCAAAGCGGCAATGTCCTGGCACTTCTGCTGGAGCTTCAGCTGCTGGGACATGGCCTCCAGCTCCTCCTCGTCGGCGGGCTCCAGCGGTATATCCAGAGGCTCGCTGGGGAATCGCGCCCTGGCGGCCTTCTCATACAGGGCCATAGCGGCTTCCACCTTCTCCTCCTCGTCCCGTACCTCAAACCGGCGGGTCGCCACAAACCGGTCAATGGAGACGCGGCCCTCCTGCTCTGCTCCGGCGGTCTCCTTGCTGCTGGCGCTTTCGAGAATCTCCATATGGATACCCCCTTTTGTTGATACGATAGGATTATCGGCACAACTGCCCCAAAACTTTAGCCTTTACAGCCCCACTGGAATGGGCCGCCGGATGGTCAGCCGCCCCGGCTCCACAGCGCACTCCAGAGCCAGCACCTCAACCCCCGCATGGGCCGCCCGCCGCAGGGCCGCGCCGAAGTCCGGGTGGGTCAGGTCGTTGGGCTCCACCCGGTCCATGCCCTCCATCTGGACAACGAAGCACACCCCCGCCTCATATCCCGCCTGGCGGGCCAGCATCAGCTCCTCCAGGTGCTTCACTCCGCGCAGGGTCGGGGCGTCGGGGAAGCGGGCCACGGCGTTTTCCTCCAGCGTGACCCCTTTGACCTCCCAGAAGCCCCGGCGGTCCGAATACTCCCAGTAATAGTCGAAGCGGGAATTGCCATAAGTCATCTCCGGACGCAGGAGCTCAGGCGTAAAGCCCAGGCCGCCTGCCGCCGCCCACTCCCCAAAGACCTTGTTGGGTGCCTGGGAGTCCATGTTAATCAGCAGCGGACCCTGGGGCCGCTCCTTCTCCACCGCAATCAAATCGAATTTGGTCTTGCGGGCGGGATTGGCGCTCTCCTCCAGCCAGACCCGGGCCCCGGGGACCAGCAGCTCACGGCACCGCCCCGTATTCTTGACGTGGCAGACCTGAAGCTCCCCCTCCGCCTCCACATGGGCCACAAACCGGTTTAGCCGCGTCAGAAAGGTGCCCGGTAAAATTTTTCCGTATTCCATCTTGCCAATTCTCCTGTTTCTATGTATGATAAGAGACGCTTGCGTTTTGTCCTCGCCATTGTCCCCGCCGGACGGGCCTTCTTTTCTTTGAAAAGAAAAAAGAAACGTTTCCCTGTGGACGCGGTCAGAGGCTTGACGCCTTCTGTGCGGCTGCTCCCATCCTACCATGCAGCCCCTCATTTTGCAATCCGGAGTTGATACTATGTCCCCTAAAACTATGCGGATGTTGGCCAAGCCCATGCTCTTTTCCGCCGCCCTGATCTGGGGCACCTCCTTCTTCATTATGAAAAACGCCCTGGACGTGATGCCCGTCTTTTTCCTGCTGGCCATCCGCTTCACCGCCGGGGCGGTGCTGCTGTCCCTGGCGGCCTGGAGGAAGTGGAGGAAATTCACCTTGGACTATCTGTGGCGGGGAGCGGCGATTGGAGGATTTCTCTTCCTGGCCTACTCAGTACAGACCTTCGGCCTGGCACAGACGACCCCCTCCAAGAACGCCTTCCTGACGGCGGTCTACTGTGTGCTGGTCCCCTTCCTCACCTGGGCGGTGGTGAAGGTGCGGCCCGACCGGTACAACATCGCCGCCGCCCTGCTGTGCGTGACGGGGGTTGGGCTGGTGTCCCTCACGGAGGACCTGACCATCAACACCGGCGACCTGCTCACCCTGTGCGGCGCCCTCTTCTACGCCAGTCACATTGTAGCGGTGGCCAAGGTGTCCCCTGGGAAGGACATCACCCTGCTCACCGTGTTTCAGTTCGCCTTTGCCGCCCTCTACGCCTGGATCTGCGGGGCCTGCACCGAGACCTTCCCCGCTGCCGCCCTGTCCGACCCGGCGCTGCTGCTGCCTATGGTCTATCTTTGCGTCATGGCCACCACCGTGGCGCTGCTGTTCCAGAACGTGGGACAGTTCTGGTCCGACCCCGCCTCCGCCTCGGTGATCCTCTCCCTGGAGTCGGTGTTCGGGGTTGCCGCCTCGGTGATTTTCTATGGCGACCCGGTGACGGGCCGTCTGCTGGCCGGCTTCGCCCTGATTTTCGTGGCGGTGGTGTGCTCCGAGACCAAATTCTCCTTCCTCCACAAGAAAACCTGACTCCCCTCATCCCCACCCCCTGGTGGGGATTATTTTTATAAAAAGAAGAATAAAATTAAATGTTGACTTTTATTTTATTAAAGTATATAATAAAGAGGCAGAAAGGGGGAGCCATATGGCAATTGAACTGCTGCCCGAGTGGATGGCCGGACTGGAGGAAGAGGATGTGGTGTTTATCAAAAAGTTCATTCTGGCCTCCGGGTCACTGAAGGAGATGGCTGGACAGTACGGCGTCACCTATCCCACGGTGCGCCTGCGCCTGGACCGGCTGATCCAGAAAATCAAGCTGACCGAGGACGCCGCCGCCGACCCCTACATCGCTACGATCAAACGTCTGGCGGTGAATGAAAAGCTGGATTTGGACACCGCCAAGGTCCTGATTGCGGAGTATAAGAGGACAAAGAAAAGGGAGGATTTGTAATGGCAATGAATTTTACTGTGGGATTGGTCACAATTCCCGTTATATTGTTTGCGTTTTTACTGCCCATCGCTCTGCTGGTGGCGCTCCAGGTGTTGCTGTGCAAAAAGAGCGTGTACCTGGGGCTGGTCCTGCCGGGAATCTCGCTGGTAATGTCGCTGCTGATGACCCTTCTCCTTGCATTCAATTTGGTGGGCGCCGCACCTGGGAATCTGGTAATCATGGGTATTATCTTCCTGGTGACCAACATCCCCACCATTGTCTTCGGGGGTATCTGGCTGCACTGCAAGGGCCGAAAGGAGACCCTGGACGGCCTGAACCGGATGCGGATCGAGGATCTGGAGTAGCGACCCAATGCCCTGAACGCGTTGCTTGCACACAGACAATTGGAAGCGAGTCCGCCGCCTTCTGCGGAAAAAAGCCGAAGCCCCGGTCAGGGACTCCGGCTTCTGTTATGTTCTGGGGCGGCCCGACGGGTTCGCCCTGCGCTCCGCCTCGGGCATGATTTCAAACAGGGAGGTGCGGCCCTCCCCGGCAGGGGCAATGTTCAGCGCCGGGGCGGTAAACATCCGGCATATACTGCCCGGCCCGTGCTCGATCCCGGGGAACAGATCCCTGTACCGCCCCTGAAGCTCCTCCCCGTTGAGCTGCCACCGGCCCACGGCGGGCTTCTCCTCCAGGGCTCCAGACAGCTCCTGGACGGTCCACTCCCAGGCGCTGTCCAGCGAAGGAAGGACCGGCGTCTCCTCCCCAAAGGTGTATACCAGCAGCCGGCAGCGGTCCAGCCGGGGGTTGAACCGGAGGTTGGAGAGGATGCGCGTCCAGAGCTCCGGCCGCCAGGGGAGATCCCGGTCCTCCCCGTCCACTGTCACCGGCTTGACGGTCTCCTCTCCCTGGCAGCTCCAGCTCCCGGTGACCCTCCCCCCGCTCCAGCACAGCACAATAGAGATATCCCGTCCCTTATTCCTGGCTGTCACCGGTCTGCTCCTCTCTCAAATAGCTCTGGCGCAGGTCCCGTACCGTGGTGGTCCCGCCGGCAGCCCGGGTATAAGCCTCCAGCACGTCATAGGCCCTGGTCCACACCGCTGTATCCTTCAGCTCCCCGGACAGATAGCCGTCCAGGGCCGCGCCGTCGGTCATCTCCCCCTCCTGCATGGCGGTGATCAGCGTCGGGATCTGGTCCGCCGTCAGCCGGGTACGGTAGACCGCCCGCCAGAACTCAGGCTCCAGCTTCACACCATAACGCTCCTCCATGGCCTGAACGTAGAGCCCGACCCCCACGGCGGCGTACTTCTGGAGCTCCTCCTCCGACAGTCCCTCCTTCTCCGCCGGGTCCAGCTTGATCTCGCTGCGCAGATACTCGATGTAAGCCTGAGCGCTTTCAAAGTCCCGCTCCTCCAGCCGCTCCTCCCGGAAGCACTTCTCCGCCTTCATCCCCAGATCCTCCGGCGCCTCCTCCGCCGGCTTTTCCAAAAGAATATCCGACACCGATACAATAATCTTCCCAATGGCGCGGATGACCTCCACCGCCAGTTCCAGCTCGGGGACGCCCTCCAGAAATTTGCTGACGCCGTACATCACCTTGACCTTGCTGCCTATTGAGGCGCACAGACTGGCCGCCTTGCTCAGCCCTCGGCTCAGGGCGCTGCCCAGTGCGTCGGAAATGCTCGAAAATATGCCCATCAATATTCCTCCTGTTGTCTATTTAAAAGTACCGGTCTATGGGGACCCGCCCCAGCGCCTTGTCCCCCTGGGGGTAGGCGGTGAAAAACTCCTGGAGTACCTGGCGCAGCCGGTCCTCCTCCGGGGTTCCCAGCCACCGGGAGAGCCGTCTGCCGTGGGGGATGGTCCACTGAGCCAGGTCCTCCGGCGACACCGCCCCCTCCTCCAGCAGCTCCCCCAGCAGGGCGGCCCACTCCGGGTTCCACGTCAGGCTGTTCTCAATGATCCTCGTGGGGATATCCAGCCGGATCAAATCCAGCGCCCGCCGGCAGCGTTCCGGCGGCAGGGCAAAGGGGTCGGTCTTCAGAGTCATGAAGATATGGGACTCCTCCAGGTAATAGCGGAAGGCCCGCTCCCGCAGCCAGCCGCCGGAGAGAGGGCGGGGCTCCTCCCCCTTGGGGGTCACCTGCACCTGGACCGCCCGCCCCATGCCGTCGCTGAACAGGATGGCCCGCCCCGCCCCCAGGTTGGACAGAAAGCCCTTCTGCTCCCCAGTGAGGGACATGGTGCTGCCGATGGCCTCCTTGTCGTCCTGGGCGAAAATGCGGTGGACAATTTTGGTGTTGGTGTTTTTCAGTACGTCCTCCGCCATTTTGTTGGGGATCTGGTCGGCGATGATAAGGCACTCCCCGTATTTCCGGATCTCGGAGAGCATATCGGAGAACATCTCCACCCCGTGCTTCTTGTTGGCGCTGTCCCCGGGGGTGTACCGGCTGAGCAGGCGGTGGGCCTCCTCCACCAGGAGGATGTGGGAGTGGGGCCGCTGTCCCCGGCGCTCGAACCGCTCTCGCACGGCCTCGTTAAAGGCGGAGAGGATAAAGCCCATAATCAGCGACTTCTCACTGCCGCTGCGCACCTCCTGAAGCTCAAAGACCACCTGCCGGTCCAGCAGGGAATCCCAGTCGATGGACCGGGGGGTGTCCAGCATAGCCCCCTTGGCCCCCAGAGTCAGATTCTTGAGGCGTGCGGTGAGGGAGCCGGTGTAGTCCTTTTTCAGCCGCTCGTCAAAGTCGTGCTCCTCCACCACCTTGGGGATGACCTGGAGGAAGTCGCTCAGCTGGGGGAAGGGGTACACACCGGGGGCAAAGGGGTCGGGGTACCTGGTGTTCCGGCCTGTGGCAATGTCCCAGCCGAAGTTCTCATAGCAGCGGTAGAGGGTCTCCTCAATGAGCTGGGGAATGGCGGCCTCCATGGCAAAGGCGGCCTCCATGCTGGCCTTCATCATGTCCACATGGGATGTAATGCTCTCCCGTGGGAGAAGCTCAAAGGGATTGAGGCGGAAGGGGGCCTCCCGGTCGTCCCCCAGGGTGAAGACGATCATCTCCCCGCACTCCGGATGGCCGGCCATACTCCGGTATTCGGTCTTGGCAGGCTCGATAACCAGGAAGGGGAGCCCGCTGCGCAGCAGAAGGTTCTGACAGGTGGTGGTCTTGCCGCTGCCCGTGACCCCCGACACAAAGATGTGCTTGTCCAAAACTCCCTTGTCCAGGTACACCGGCACGGAGATCACCTTGCCGTTCTGGACCAGGCGGCCCAGCTCAATGCGGTCCTCCTCCCGAGGCAGGGGGCAGTTCAGGCCGAACTCCACCTCCTCCCGCAGGCGCATCCCCACCACCTCCTTCCGGGGCAGGCCGGCAATCATGGCCAGCTCGTTGGTGGTGATCCAGTTGCCCAGAGGGAAGCCCTCCGGTGCGGAAGGGGGCTGGGAGAGCACTGCCCGGGCGGCGCGCTGGCCGGTCCCCGGGAGAAAACGCCCCTGGGGCAGCTGAAGGTTCCAGGCCGCCCGGCGCTGGGGGTCCTTCTCCTCCAGATGGAAGGCGCGCAGGGGGATCCGGTTGCCCTCCTTGCCGGAGTAGAGGGACAGGGCGGTGTTCTCCAGCTTGATCAGGGCGCTGGCGCTGTTGGTCATAACATAACAGGCGGCTGTGAACAGCCCCTTGCCCCTGCCGTAGTCCAGGCGGGGCAAAATCACCTCGTCGCAGTACTTCAGCCACTCCTGGACCCGCCGGTCGGGGTACTCCCGGGAGCGGGACTGGGTCACGCCGCTGCTCTGGCTGGTCTGCTCGCTGCGGCCCTGGGTGGAGGTGTGGGTGGTCCGGGTCCCCGTCTCATGGCTGTCAGAGGTGTTGGTGGTCCGCCCAGCGCTGTTGGTGGTCCGCTCGTCCACCGTGGTGTTGGTCTGGTCGCCGGTGGTGGTGGTATTGACCACCGTTCTGTCCTGGGTCTCCTGCCCCGCCTCCACGCTCTGGGTCGTGCGGTTCCCGCTCACCGTCTGGGTGACGTCCTGTTTGTTCTTGCTGGTGGCCTTGGTATCGGTATTCCGGTCGTCCTTCTGGGTGTTGTGGGTATGGACCTTGGCGGTGGATACGTCCCGGCTCTTCCCCGAGGAGGAGGACTCCGCAGTCTGCTCGCAGTGGGTCTGAGCGTCGGTCTCGGCGGTGCTGTCGCTGTCCTCCCGGGTCTGGGTGATCGTCCTGCCCTCCCCCAGGCTGCGTCCCTCCTGGACCCCGCACCGGAGAAGGGGGGCCAGAGTGTTGTAGGTCTGGCAGATGTCCCCCTCCAGCCGGGCGATCTGCTCCTGGTCCAGCGCCTTGGCTACCACCAGCAGGCAGAACTCCCCCTGCCGGACCAGCGGCCCCTCCGGGTCCCCCTGCATCACGTCCACCAGCCGGTCCACGCTCTGGAAGCGCTCGTCGTCCTTCACGCTGCCGGCGACCCCCTCAATGCGGGCCACCTTCTTCATGCGGCGCATTCGCTCTAGGATGGCGTCCTGGTCCTCCACCGCCGTCACCTGGCTGCCCCGGAAGTTGCCCGCAAGGCTGTCCTTCAGCACACTGCCGCCCAGCTCGGCAATGGTCAGCCTGTTATCCCGGGCGGGGGCGGAGTAGTCCCGGGACAGCCCGTAGTAAAACTGCACTCCGGCGGCGCTGCCCAGCAGCAGGTAGACGAAATTTACACCGGGGATGCGGGCGGCGCTCATCACATTCTCCAGCGCCTCCTTCCAGGGGGCCTCCTCTTCATAGGTGATCTCGTCGACCCGGAAGAGGATCACGTCCTGGGGCCGGAGGGTCTCCGGCTCCAGCGGCTGCACCTCCGGAGAGGAGGTCAGGCAGTGCTCCGCGGTCCGGTCCAGAAAATCCAGCAGCGCCAGGCCCGCTGACAGCTCCTGTTCGTCCATGGGTTTGCCTCCTTTTTCTGTGGTGTTGCCTAATACAGCCCGTCCAAAAGGGCCACAATGTCCCCTATGACCCCCTCGTCACAGTGGCACAGCACCCTGGCCCCCCAGTCCTGCACCTCCCGGGCGCAGTTGGCGGGGGCAAAGGGGATGGCGGACAGGGCCAGCATGGGAATGTCGTTCTGATTATCGCCGACGCAGTAGACGTGCCCCGGGGCGATGTGCAGGTGGTCCGCCAGCCGTTGGACCATCCCCCCCTTATTGCTGCCGAAGTCGGTCATCTCCAGCAGATACCGGTTGGAGAAGATGACCTCGTAGGCACCGGGGAAGGTGTGCAGCATCCACCGCTGGACCCTTTGCAGATAGGGGAAATCCTGCTGGAGGATCACCTTGGTCCAGGGAACCGGGATGTCCGCGATACGCGTACACTGGATATAACCGGTGCCCACCTTGGCCATGTGGGAGTCGGTGACAGTGTTGGGCTGGAAGACGTAAATGTCCTCGCCGAAGTAGGCCTCAAAGCCGATCTCGGGAAACTGTTCGGCCAGCGCCTCCAGGTCGGCGGGGGCCTGAGGGCGCAGGAAGGTCTGGCAGATCATTTTGTTCTGGGCGAAGTCGTAGAGGGCGGAGCCGTTGGACAGCACCGCCGGAGCGTTCATGGGTACCAGGTGGGCAAAGGGGGCGAAGGTGCGGTGGGCTCTGCCGGTGGCCACGGCAAAGCGGCCCCCCTGATCGGTGAAGTAGCGGATGGCCTCCAGATTGCGCTCTGGAATGCGCAGGTCCAGGCCGTACAGAGTATCGTCAAAGTCGCTGGCCAGCAGCAGACCGTCAAATTTTCCCATGGAACCTCCTTTGTATGCGGAATGAATGATTGACAATGCCGGATATGCTGGGATATAATAGGTGTGCCCATCAGCCAGATGGGACTCAAGGCGCGTTGTTCATAACGGTAGGCGGTTTGTCCCCTGACAGGGGGCGCTTCTGCCCCCTGATCTCAGGAAAGGGGGGCTGTCCAATGGTTACATATTCGGAGCTGTTTCAGTATTCGCTCGTTATCATTGGTGTTATCGGTCTCTTCATTGCGGCTCATAACAAAAAGAAGTAACCGCCTCGCTTCCCCAAGCTACGGTTACTTCTTTTAACCACACGGGGGGCTGACCGCTTATCGACAGCGCCCTTCTGTTTCTATTATACCGCAAAGCCCTGTTTTGTCAAGGGGCACAGCGGATTTTGTGTGAGAGGAGAGGACAGGGATGACCAAAAAAGAACTGCTGGACCGCTGTGCCCGCAGCGGGGAGGAGCGCATCCTTCTGGCCCGGGTCCTGGACAAGCTGGAGCAGGCCCAGAGCCGGGGGGTCCCCGCCCGCACCGCCTTTCTCTCTCCGGCGGAGCAGGCGTCAGTGACCGGTCTGCTCAGCGCCCGGGGTCCGGCCCGGCATCTGTTCTGGGGCGGCTATCCGGACAGCGAGCGGTGCATCTGTCTGTTCCTGGCCCCCTGGCAGGAGGCGGAGGACCTGGTCCTCACCATGGACGAGCACCTGGCCGCCGTTCAGGCCCGCTTCCCGGAGGAGGCCGGGCTGACCCACCGGGATATTCTGGGCTCCCTCATGGGGCTGGGGCTGGAGCGGGAGCTGCTGGGGGACATCCTCCTGCCCCGGCCCGGGCTGTGTCAGGCGGCGGTGCTGCGGGAGACCCTGCCCATCCTCCTGTCCCAGTGGGAGGGAGCCGGGCGGCAGCGGATCCGCCTGGAGGAGATCCCCCTGTCGGAGCTAACCCCCATCCCGCCCCAGGTGAAGACCATCCGGGATACGGTGGCCGCCCTCCGGCTGGACGCGGTCCTCGCCGCCGGGTTTTCCATGTCCCGGAGCAAGGCGGCGGCGCTCATCGCCTCGGGCAGGGCTGCCGTCAACCACCGGGAGTGCCTCAAGTCCGACCGCCAGGTGGCCCAGGGGGATGTGATCTCCTGCCGGGGGCTGGGCAAGTTTGTGGTGAAGGAGGTCTCCGGTCAGTCCAAAAAGGGCCGTACCATGCTGATTTTAGAGCGATATCTGTAACTTGGGAGCCATTGGAATAAAATTAAAAATTTTCACGTGAAGCCCGGAACTTTTTTTCGGGTTTTTTCGTCTATTAAATAGACATGCTCTCAAAATCCGGAAATAGGCGTATCTTAAAAATTCTTTAAGAATTTGTAATCACTCTGTAATTGCCTATTTCAGGAGATGGGGCATATAATAGGGACTGATGGACAAACGCGGGACTGCCCACTGGCACAGCAGCCCCGGGCAGTACTGTTTTTGAAATGGAGGAAACCATTATGGCAGAAGTAAAAGAAACAGCCCCCGTACAGGATACGGCCATACAGGAGGCCCCACCCGCCGCATCCCCCAGACCCCCGGCAAAAAAGCCCTCGGGGAAGGGCAGGAAGAAGATGATAAAGCGGCTGATTGCCCTGGGGGTACTGCTGGCCATTGTGGCCGGGGCGGGCTTTGGCATGTGGTATCTGGTCTTCCGGGAGGACAACTCCCTGGGCCAGCCCCTCACCGACGTGGCCCAGCTCAACACCATCCAGAGCGTGGTCCAGGGCTACGGCAACGCGGTGCCCAAGGAGTCGGCGGCCATCACCCTCAACGCCGCCGGCACGGTGCAGGAGGTCTACGTCACCGTGGGCCAGACCGTCTGGGCCGGGGACCCGCTGTACACCATCGACAGTCAGGCCGCCCGGGACAACCTGCAAAAGGCCCAGGAGAAGCTGGACAGCCTGTACAAGGACATGGCCGACCTGCAAAAGCAGATGGACAACCTGACCGTCCGGGCCCCCTTCGCCGGGAAGCTCCAGGATGTGCAGGAGTTCCAGCCCGAGCAGGAGATCACCACCGGGATCAAGGTGGCGACCTTGGTCAACGACCGGAAGCTGAAGCTGTCTCTCTACTTCAGCTACGCCTATGAGGACGAGATCCACACCGGCCAGAGCGTAGACGTATCCATTCCCGCCGTAATGCGCTCCTTTTCCGGCACGGTGGAGGAGATCCACCGGGTGAGCTACATATCCCCCGAGGGGGCGGTCCACTTTGAGGCAGTCATCGTCTTCGACAATCCGGGAACCCTCACCGCCGAAATGGACGCCTCCGCCGTACTCACCGCCTCCGACGGCGGAAGGATCTACCCCTATGAGAACGGCAAAACTGAGTTCTACGAGACCCGCACCGTGGAGACCAAGGCGGGCGGCCCGGTGCTGGGCCAGGGCAACCTGCTCAACTACGCCGACGTTCAGGAGGGGGAGGCCCTGCTCTATCTGGGTTCCGACACCATCGAGTCAGACATCCGGGCCAAGCAGGAGCAGATTGACCAGGCCCAGGAGGACGTGACCAAGGCCCAGGAGGGGCTGCAAAACTTTAACGCCGTGGCCCCCATTGACGGCCAGGTCTTCTCCTGCACCCTGACTCCCGGCCAGGACGTGAAGGAGGGTGACACCGTCATTACCATCTCCAATACCACTACCATGGTGGTGGATATTCAGGTAGACAGCCGGAATATCGGCTTTATCCAGGCGGGCATGACCATGGAGCTCACCGACGACTACGGCAACCCGGTGATGGGCACCGTCACCAACGTGGCTATGCAGGGTGAGGTGGGCTCCGGAACCACCACCTACCCGGTGACCCTGGAGGTGGACAACTCCGGCGGCTCCATCTACAACGGCTCCTGGCTGAACTATAAACTGGTCACCGCCGAGGCGGTGGACTGCATCACCGTGCCCAACCAGTGCATCAAGCGGGTCAACGACCTGGAGGGCAACCCCCAGACGGTGGTCTTCATCCAGGCCGATGCCCAGCCGGACAACGCGGTGGAGCTGGACCCGGAGAGCATGGGGACCGATATGCCCACCGCCGAGGAGGGCTTCTGGCCGGTGCCAGTGACCACCGGACTGTCCGACACCTACAACTGCGAGATCACTGAGGGCCTGGAGATGGGCACCACCGTCTTCACCGGCCGCGGGACCGGCCAGGAGAACGGCATGGGCGGCGGAATCATGATCGGTTAAGGGGGCGCTCCCATGCTGATTGAAATACAGGATATCTTCAAAATCTACAACGAGGGGAAGGAGAGCGAGGTCCGGGCCCTGGACGGCGTCTCCCTCCAGATCGACCGGGGCGAGTTCGTGGCCATTGTGGGCCAGTCGGGCTCCGGCAAGTCCACTATGATGAACGTGCTGGGCTGCCTGGATATCCCCACCTACGGCACCTATCTGCTGGACGGCACCGAGGTCACCGACCTGACCGACCGCCAGCTGGCCCGTATCCGCAACCGGGAAATCGGCTTCATCTTTCAGGGCTACAACCTGATTCAGGAGCTGGACGCCCTGGAGAATGTGACCCTGCCCCTGATTTACCAGGGGGTGTCCGTCTTCGAGCGGGAGGACCGGGCCATGGAGGCGCTGGCCCGGGTGGGTATGGACAGCCGGGCCCACCACCGCCCCAGTGAGATGTCCGGCGGCCAGCAGCAGCGGGTTGCCATTGCCCGGGCCATTGCAACCCGTCCCCCTATCATTATGGCCGACGAGCCCACCGGCGCGCTGGACTCCAAAACGGGGCGGCACGTGCTGGAGATCCTCCGCCAGCTCAATGCGGAGGGCTCCACCATCATCCTGATCACCCACGACGACGGCATCGCCGCCCAGGCCCGCCGCCGGGTGCGGCTGACCGACGGCAGGATCGTCTCCGATGAGCGGATAAAGGAGGCGGCAGTATGAATTTAGTACAGGCCTTTAAAATGGCCTTCAAATCCATCTATGTGAAAAAGACCCGGTCCTTCCTCACCATGTTAGGCATTATCATCGGCGTGGCCTCAGTGGTTATCATGGTGTCGGTGGTGGCGGGCCAGAACAAGCAGCAGATGGCCTATATGGAGATGCAGGGCAACAATATCGTGCAGGTCAACGCCAGCTCCTGGACGGGCCAGGACATGGACGCCATCCTCAACGAGTATGTGGCCGCCCTGGACAAGAGCTTGGTGGTGGGTATCTCCCCGGATATCCAGCTGTGGAACGAGATGATCGTCCGCTACGGCGGCAAAAGCTATTCCACCAACAACTGGGAGACCTATGAGGATATGATCCAGGTGGTACTGGGCAACGACTCCTACGGCATCTGCAATAACTATGAGCTGGCCGACGGGCGGGAGCTGTCCTTCCTGGACATTGAGAAGGAGAACAACGTCTGCGTCCTGGGGGCCGGCATCAAGGAGAAGCTGTTTAACTACACCGACCCCCTGGGTGAGACCATCACCATCAACGGCCTGCCCTACCTGGTCATTGGCTGGTATCAGTCCAAGTCGGTGGAGGGCTGGGAGGAGGTAGACAATGTGGTCCTCCTGCCCTACACGGTAAACCGTACCCTGAACCAGAATCAGACCATCAGCAGATGGAAGGTGAAATGCGCCACCAGCGCTGCCACCAGTGAGGTAACGACCCGCATCCAGGGCTTTCTGGACGGCATGTTTCCCGTTGACGAAAACGGAATGCAGCAGGGGGGCTGGGGCAACGCCTACAGCAACAACACCTGGCAGGAGAGCCGGCAGGAATACGCCAGAATGCAGACCCTGGTCATGGGAGGCATCGCCTGTATCTCCCTGATTGTGGGCGGCATCGGCATTATGAACATTATGCTGGTCACCGTCACCGAGCGCACCCGGGAGATCGGCATCCGCAAGGCCATCGGCGCGGAGCGGCGGTCCATCATTGCCCAGTTCCTCATTGAGGCCGCTGTCATCTGCGGCATCGGCGGCATCCTGGGCATCATTATCGGGTGTATGGGCTCCCTCATCGCGGGGAAGTTCCTCCTCAACGGCATGATCCTCTGGCCCGCCCAGAGTATTGTACTGGGAGCCTTCCTCTTCTCGGTGGTGCTGGGCGTCATCTTCGGTATGTACCCCGCTGTGAAAGCCTCCGGGCTCCAGCCGGTGGAGGCCCTGCGGGCAGACTGATACGCGGCGTCAGCCGCCAGCGGGGGATTGTCGTCCTACAACGCACAACTTCGGGACCTTAGAATTACTTCTGACGGTCAATCCCCATCCGCTTCGCGGGAACCCTGGCGGAGCGAATCTCTCCACAATCCTACCGGCAACCAACAAAGAAAGGTGAGAAATTCTATGAGAAATACAAAACGGCTGACGGCGGCCATTTTGACAGCGGCGCTGGCTCTGGCGCTGCTGGTGCTGCCCGCGCCGGCTGCGCCCTCCTCCTTTGGCGACATCTCGGACAGCACCACCGCCGTCAACGCGGACATTCTGCGGCTGATGGGGGTTGTCACCGGCACAGGGGACGGCCGCTTTAATCCGGACGGAACCCTGACCCGGGCTCAATTCTGTACTATGGTGATCAATTTCCTCCAGAAGGGAGACGAGGTGGCCCAGTACGCCACCCGCACCATCTTCTCCGACGTGAAGGGAGACCACTGGGCCCGCAGCTATGTGAATCTGGCGGCCTCCTACAGCCCCGTGAAGGAGGGGGACAAGGACATTCCCCTCATCTCCGGGGTGGGCGACGGTCGGTTCCAGCCCGACAGCACCATCAGCCAGGCCGAGGCGGTGACCATTCTCCTTCGGGCTCTGCGCTACACCAGCCAGCAGACCGGCGCGGTGTGGCCCCAGGGCTTTATGAATCTGGCCGGTTCCATCGGGCTCACCGCCGGGCTGCCCGCCGACTACAGCGCCGGCATCAACCGGGCCCAGGCCGCCCAGCTCTTTGTCAACGCTCTGAAGTGCAAGGACGTGGACGGCAAGGTATACTATGAGAGCCTGGGCACCGTCCTCCCGGAGAAGACCATCATCCTGGCCGTCAACGTGGAGACCGACGACGGCAGCACCCGGGGGGCCATCCGCACCTCCAGCAACCAGAACTCCGAGGCCTACCTCCCCGCCCACGGGGATGGCAATCCCGCCTCCCTCCAGGGCAAGCGGGGGAACCTGGTTCTCAACGACAAGGAGGAGATCGTCACCTTCATCCCCGATGACTCCACCGCTGTCTCCATAACCCTGTCCGGCGACGCCCAGTCTACTTCGGTGAAGGACGTGAAGGGGGCCCAATACACCATCTCCGCCCGTACCCCAGTGTACACCGCCTCCGCCGGCCAGAGCACCAGTTATCTGGACGCCTATACGACCCTCTACGCCGGGACTCAGCTGATGCTCTACTCCGAGAAGGGCAAGGTGGTGGCCGTCTACGCCACCAGCACCGTCACCACGGCGGACTCCGACGCGGTGGTCATTCTGGAGCGGGCCACTGCCGCCTCCTTCCATAAGCTCACCGGCGGCGTCACCGACTTTAAGATTGTTAAGAACCGCCAGAGCGTGGGCCTGTCCGATATCAAGCCCTACGACGTGGTCACCTACGACCAGATGACCAACACCCTGGTGGTGTCCGACCTGCGCATCACCGCCACCTACGCCGACCCTAAGCCCTCCGCCAAGACTCCCCAGACCCTCAGTGTGGTGGGCAACGAGTTCCAGGTCCTGGAGAGCGCCTGGGATACCATCGGCGACCTGAAGCCCGGCGACAGCGTCTCCCTTCTCCTCACCGCCGACGGCAAGGTGGCCGGCATCCTCCCCTCCTCCCCCCAGACCCGCTCCACTGCGGTGGGCGTAGTGGAAGGCGGCTCCGCCAAGATCTTCCTGCCCAACGGGGGCACTATGACCCTCAGCGGCACCATCACCAACGGCGACAACCTACAGGGCCAGCTGGCCGTCATCACTGCGGGCAGCGACCACCTCAGCGCCGGACGGCTGTCTGAGAACCGCGCCCCTGGGGCCTTCCAGATTTCCTCCATGAAGCTGGGCAGCTACAATGTCTCCCCCGGCGTGCGCATCTTCGAACGGGTGAGCAGCGGGGCCACCGTGCCCATCAGCCTCAGCACTCTGACCATGGAGCAGATCGAGGTAGCCAATATCTACGCCTACCACATGAACAGCTCCAACGTGGTGGACTACATTGTCCTCCGGGAGGTCACCGGCAGCGCCTACATCTACGGCATGATGGTGGGCGGCTACTCCGGTGAGCCGGGCGGCGTGGACGAGGAGGGCAACACCATCCCCGACACCCAGCGCCACTCCTGGTACCTGCGCAACGGTTCCAGCGAGATCAGCTTCATCAGCGCCGCCACCTATGCGGGAGAGAGCGGCGATATGGTGGGCGTTATTGTGGGGACCCCCATCGGCAACACCGAGGGGAGCCAGCACACCCTCACCGGAGTTATCAAGCTGACCGAAATCACCGGCGTGAAAGGCAGCGACTTCTTCGAGAGTCAGGGCGCAAACTACGTCACCGCCAAGGGCGAGACCTACCGCATTGCCGACGATGTGGAGGGCTTCTACTGCCGCAGCAGCAGCAACCGGGTCGCCCAGGAGAACTGGCTCACCGGCGAGGACCGGCTGGCCGCCATCAAGGGCTACTCCCAGAGCTTTACCATCTACGTTGACCCTGTGGGCCAGCAGGTGCGCATCATCGAAGCGAAATAACCGCAATAAACCAACCCCCTGACACCGTGATCTGCGTCAGGGGGTTTTTTGTATATGGTGGAAATGAATCAGTGGGCGCTTCTCCAATTCTGCTGCCTGGGCAGCTCGTCGAGTACCTTAGCAATGTCGATCTCCTCCGCGTCGCTCCACAGCCGCTCTAGGTCATAGAACTTCCGGGCCTCGTCGGTAAACACGTGGACCACAACGCTGGAGAAATCCATCAGCAGCCAGGCGCCGCCCCGGTGCCCCTCGATGTGGTGGGCGTTCTCCCCGTTGGCCTCTGCCGCCTCCTCGCAGGCGTCGGACATGGCCTTTACCTGGGTGTTGGAGGTGGCGGTGCAGATGACAAAGTAGTCCGCCAGGGTCGTCAGCCCCTCCGTCTTCAGCACCTTGATCTCTCCGCCCTTTTTGCTGTCCAGCGCTCTGGCCAGCAGGACCGCCAATTCATAAGATTCCATGGTATTCTCCTCTCTTTTTAATCAATACCCAATTTCAATCACATCCGAAGGAACTTCCGCTGTCCTTACGCCGCCGCGCTGCTCTCTCCGGCATTTTCCGGCTCCACGATGACAGGAGCGGCATCCGAGGTCGGGTCAGGGAAAATCTCACTGGGGTCAATGGCGCTGATGTTGCCGGGCTTTGCATCCTCTCCCGGCTGGGAGATATCGCCGGACTCCCCACTCTCTCCAGGCTGAGACGTATCCCCGGACTCCCCGCTCTCTCCGGGCTGAGTGGTATCCCCAGGCGCCCCATTCTCGTCAGGCCGGGAGGTATCGCCCACATCTCCTCCGGGCTGGATTTCACCGCCGGGGTTCTCCCCCTCCGGCGGTTCCTGCTCCTCCGGGGCGGGCTCCTCCTCCTTGGGCTTGGCCACCGGGACCTGCCCCACGGTGGGGTCGGCCAGTGTGGCGTTGGTCACGTTGTAGCCGCCCCCACGCTTGCGGTACATCAGCTGCAAATCGCTGGCCTGGATCTCATCCTGGTAGGGGTTGATTCCGTCGTTGAGCACCTCCAGCAGCTCGTCCTGCCGGGCCAGAGCCAGGGCCGCGCCCTTGTAGGAGGTGTTGTCAAAGGGCATAGCCACAAATTTAACTCCGTTTTCAATGTCCATCCCCACCGCCAACTCGGCAAAGGCCAGAATGTTGCCGATGGACAGGTCAGTGCTCACGTTGTCCACAAAAATCTGGGCCAGGGCAGGCAGCTTCAGGAGAATATCCGGCTGGAGGCACTCCTTGATGACCGCCGTGAGGAAGTCCCGCTGAATCTGCGTACGGCCCGAGTCCCCCAGGATGTGGGTCCCGTTGTTGTTTTTCCGGAAACGGATGACCTCCATGGCGTCCCGTCCGCTGAGCAGCCGCAGGCCGGCCTTCTGGTGGATGTGCAGGTCCTGATAGGGGTCGTCGTAGTCCATGTCGAAGGGGACCTCAAACTCAACCCCGCCGATGGCGTCCACCAGCTCGCCGATGGCCTCCCACTCCACCAAGACATAGAAGTTGGGGTAGATACCGGTGAGCTTGCTCACCTCCTGTTTCAGGGCGGTCATGCCGTTTTCAACCCGCTCCTTCTCAGACAGGCTCCGCCCCCCCATGTTCCGGGCAAAGACCACATTCAGCCGCTTCTGGGCCCCAGCTTTCGCTGAGGTGTTTACCATGGTGTCCCGCAGCAGACTGATGGCGTTGAT
Source organism: Pseudoflavonifractor sp. 60 (assembly GCF_009911645.1). GTDB lineage: Bacteria > Bacillota > Clostridia > Oscillospirales > Oscillospiraceae > Lawsonibacter. The sequence continues at coordinate 12,035 of NZ_QWKI01000032.1, read as the reverse complement.
GGTCTTGCCCTTGGTGTCGTAGGTGATGAGGATCATGGTGTCGGTGGCCCCGCTGACCACGTCCCGCCCGGCCAGGAGGAAGGTATAGTAACCCGGCTTCTGACCGCTTCGGGTCACCTGGGGCAGCTCCGCCCCCGCATACTCCAGGCCGTTCCCCCCGGGCAGGTTTGCGGACAGGTCCCCCGGGGTGATCTGGGAGCCGTTCGCCACAGGTCCCGGCGGCACGGTGGGCACCTCGGGCAGTCTGATCCAGGACCGCAGGCACAGCGCAATCACCAAAATCACCGCCGCTGTGATCCCCAGCCCCAGGCACACCCGGTAGCGGATGCGCTGTCCCCGGCTCAGCCCGGCAACCCAGTTCCGATACCCCCGCCACCACCGGACCAGTGGGGAGGGGGCCTCCCGTTTTCCACGATGCTTGTTTGTCTCGCTCAATAGTCTCACCCTTCTGTTGTGACTCCATGCTCCCGCAGCCACGCCTGGGCCTGGAGCGTATTGCGGTGGACGGGCAGATTCCGGTCCTTCATCTCCTGGACGGTGGTCTCTACTCCCAGGAGGAGGGCCCTGTCCAGGTCCTGATAGGCCAGCTCCCGCAGGCGCTCCACCCCGTCAAAGGTTCGGTTGGGCTCCATGTAGTCGGCCACATAGAGTATCTTCTCCAGGACCGTCATATCCGCCTTGGCGGTGGTGTGCCAGAAAATGGCCTCGTACACCTCATCAGGTTCTCCAAAAATATGCCGGGCCATACACGCCCCCGTCTTGGAGTGGAGCAGCTTGGGAGCGGTGAGCTCCAGCTCGTCCAGGGGCACGCCGTACTGGCGGCAGATGGCGATGTGCTCCTCCCCGGTGAGGTATTTGGTGCAGTCATGGAGGATGCCCGCCCGCCGGGCCATGGTCTCGTCCGCCCCCCAGCGCCGGGCCAGGCGGACCGCCTCCTCCTCGGTGCCCCGAATGTGGCGCACCCGCTTTTCCAGCACCATGGAGTAGGAGCAGGCCCGCAGCTCCGGGATATCCAGGTGCTTTAAATCGGCGCGGGTCCCGTAGAGCTGATTGCGCAAAATGTACCCGTAGACGCCGGGAGTCAGGTACTGGGCCCCCTCCCCCTGGACCAGCAGCTCCCGCAGGCGGGTTGAGGAGATGTCCACCAGATTTGGAATCTCAATGGTCTTGACCTTGACCCAGGGCCAGCGCTCTTTCAGATATGCCTGCTGGGCCACAAAGCGCTCCGCCCGGTCCCGGGGACTGCGGCGGAATGTACACAGGTTGGCATTCTTCACAATGCGCTCCGGTTCGTGCCACTTGTGGAGGGTCAGGAACATGTCCGTCCCCAGAAGAAGCCAGAACTCCCCGTCCTGATACTCCTGGCGCAGGTCGAGCAGGGTGTCGGAGGTGTAGCTCTTACCCGGTCGGTCCAGCTCGATGGCGGACACCTCCACCTTGTCCGGCAGCAGAAGGGCGTCCGCCAGCTTCTCCGCCATTGCCAGCCGGTGCTCCGCCGTCGGGGTCCCGGGGGGGAGCTCCTTGTGGGGCGGGATGGCCGCCGGGATAATGAGCAGCTTATCCAGCCCCAGACTGTCGATGGCCGCCTGGGCTGCCGCCAAATGTCCCAAATGGGGCGGGTTGAAGGTCCCGCCATAGACTCCAATCTTCATTTCTGACACTCCCTCTTCTTCATTCAGAATGAACATGCAGAACGCTCAGGGCTGGGGAGACGGTTCTATCTCCGTCCCTCCGCTGGACAAGACACAATGAAGCAGCTCCGGCCACCACTCCCCGCTGTTCACAACGGGCCAGACAATCCCCCCGCCGGAGTTGAACACCATCCAATCGGGGCCCGCTACCAGCTCCCAGGGGCTCCCTCTCCCATCCAGAAAGCGGACGGAACAGGGGGCGGTGTTTGTCTGATAGGGAAAATAGTCGCCCCGGAAGGCCGGACGGACCTGGCAGCCCTCCAGGACCTCCTCCAGCGTCTTCGAATCCAGCCGGACATCAAATTCTCTGTCCTCAAACCCGTACCTGGTCTTTGGCTCAGATATAGGCCAGGCGACTTTTGTCAGGGGGCGGGGGAGATACCAGAAGAGCAGCCAGCCCGCCAGCATCAGCGCCGCCCCGGCCAGCCACCACCAGCGGCGGAAGAGCTGCTTGTTTCTCACGGCGCCGCACCTCCTTACGTCCGTCGCTTCCTGTCGCTCACCAAGACAATTTTATCCTTTTTGTCCTTCTTATGGCTTGGGCGATATAATATGAACTTTGTTCCAATCACCTGGACAATTTCGCTCCGGGTCAGGGGGGCCAGCTTCTCCGCCGCCTCCCGTGGGGAGAGGAGGGAGTTCTCCAGCACCTTGCCCTTGATGAGCTCCCGGGCCTCCAGGGCGTCGTTGGCCTGCTTGACCAGGTTGTCCCCGATGCCCTCCTTGCCCACGATCAGGATGGTGTCAATGCTGTTGGCCAGTCCCCGCAGCTGGGAGCGCTGTTTGCTTGTCAATTCCATTTCAAATCCTCATTTTTCACAATTTTTGCAGGGTGCGCTCTACTGATGCAAATACTCCTCCAGCTTGACCTGAAACGCCTCAATCGCCTTGCCCCGGTGGGAGATGGCGTTTTTCTCGTCAGCGGACAGCTGAGCGAAGGTCTTTTTCAGCTCCGGGACAAAGAACACTGGGTCATAGCCGAAGCCGCCCTCTCCTATGGGGGCGTAGGCGATGGTGCCGGGGCACTCCCCCCGGGCGGAGATCACATCCCCGTTGGGGAAGCAGCAGGTAATCACCGAGACAAATTTCGCCGCCCGGGTCATCTGGCCCCGCATATTCTCCAGCAACAGACGGTAGCGGGCCGCGTCGTCCAGCCCCTCGCCGCCGTAGCGGGCGGAGTACACCCCCGGGGCCCCGTTGAGGCAGTCCACGCACAGGCCGGAGTCGTCGGCAATGGCGGGCAGCCCGCTGGCCTCCATGACGGCCCTGGCCTTGAGCAGGGAGTTCTCCTCAAAGGTGGTCCCCGTCTCCTCCACCTCCACGTCAACTCCGGCCTCCGCCTCAGAGCAGACCTCAATTCCCAGGTGGGACAAAATGTCGTTCATCTCCACCAGCTTTTTCCTGTTCTTGCTGGCCAGTACCAGTTTCATACGGCCTTCCCCCTTATTCTACCATATTTTCTCATTCTGTCTATTGATATTCTATTAATTTTTATGCCGGCCCAGAGAGGAAAAACGAAGTTTTTCCAAAAAGTTTCTTTTGCTTCTTTCCCGCTTCGCGGCACTAAGAGTCCCTAAGCTCATACTCCGTATTCACTAAGGGACTCTATGTCTTTTCAAAGAAAAGAAGGTCCGTCCGGCGAGGACAAAATCAGATCAGCGCCTGGGCGAACTCCCGGGCGTCGAAGGGCCGCAGGTCGTCGATGCCCTCGCCCACCCCGGCGTACTTCACCGGGACCCCCAGCTCTTTGGCGATGGCGATGGCGATGCCCCCCTTGGCGGTGCCGTCCAGCTTGGTGAGGACGATGCCGGTGATCCCCGCCGCCTCCTTAAACTGCTTGGCCTGGATCAGCCCGTTCTGGCCGGTGGTGGCGTCCAGCACCAGGAGGGTCTCCCGGGCGCAGCCGGGCAGCTCCCGGTCGATGACCCGGCTGATTTTGTTCAGCTCGTTCATTAGGTTCTGCTTGTTATGGAGCCGGCCGGCGGTGTCCACCAGCACCACGTCGGACCCCCGGGCCTTGGCGGCGGACATGGCGTCAAAGACCACGGCGGCGGGGTCGGCCCCCTCCTGCTGCTTGATGATGTCAACCCCCGCCCGGTCCGCCCAGATGGTCAGCTGCTCGGCGGCGGCAGCCCGGAAGGTGTCGGCGGCGCAGAAGAGCACCTTCTTCCGCTGGGCCCGGAGCTGGCGGCCAATCTTTCCAATGGTGGTGGTCTTGCCCACGCCGTTGACCCCGATGAACAGCACCACCGAGGGCCTGGTGGACAGGTTCAGCGCCAGCTCCCCCGCGCTGAGGGTGTCGGTGATGACGTTTACCATCACCTCCCGGGCTCCCTCCACCGTCTTCACGCCCTCCCGCTTGACCCGGCGGCGCAGCTCCTCCACCAGCTCCAAAGTCACGTCCATGCCGGTGTCCGCCAGGATCAGCGACTCCTCCAGCTCATCGTAGAACTCGTCGGTGAGCTCGGAGCCGAAGCCGGCAAAAATGTTGATTTTTTTCAGCTTGTCAAAAAAGCCCATAGGTCCTTCCCTCTCTTACCAGTTTTCGTTTTTGACCCCACATTGGGGACACTTGGGGTAGTCCATCTCATAGAGGATCCCGCAGCCGGTACAGCGGGTCTGAGCGATGCGCCCGGCCTCCTCCCCCTCACGGTCGAAGAAATCCCCCCGGAAAAACTCCAGCCTGCCGCACTTGGGACAGCTGAAAATGGCTGTCTCCAGCGCGCCGGACAGAAGATTGTCCAGACCGCCCAGGAATAGACCTGTCTGGCCCAGCTGTATTTTTTCCCGGGTCATAAATTCCATCTCCATGCCGCAGCGCAGACATTTTAATGCTTCCATCACTCCACCTTCTTTCCGCAGTACGGGCAGAACTGGCCCCACTGGAAGCTGTCCGGCAGCTCCCTGCCGCAGTGGACGCAGAAGCTGGGGGCCTCCGCCTCTCCGCTCTGGACGGCGCTCTGAGAGAAGGATCCGCTCGGCGCAGTGTCCGGGATGTCTTGGTGTATGGCCGCCCCCAGCCCCCAGAATACAAGCTTGACCCCCGCAAACAGCACCGCAATCAAAAGGATGTCGCCAATGATCCCTTTCCAGTCACCGATCTTTTTCTCGTTTTCGTTCAAAATGACCCTCCAATCCAGTCCCGGCCCACCAGCTCGTCCAGACTGACCATGAAGAAGTCGGCCAGCTTGATAAGTTGAGTAATGGACGGCTCACTTCTGCCACCTTCATAATTTTGATAGGTTCTAAGGTTAATACCCAAATATTCCGCAGCTTCTCGCTGCTTTTTTTTTGATTCCTTTCGAATCGACTTCAGCGAATCAGAAAATTGACTCATTTTTAAAACTCCCACTTGACGTAGTAAAAACTGCCGTATATAATATGAACATATTCACACATAAGGAAGGTACAAAATGGATTTCCACATTTTAGAAATGCTCTACAGTATTCCGGACCTGCAAGACCTATCATACCAGATTTACCGGCAAATACCAGAGCGAATTTCACAGGAAAAACTGCTGGACCAGGTCTGGCAGGAGTGCCAGGCAGTTCCTGATCCCCATGTCCAGGAGCTTTTCCACAAACTGGAGGACGCCGAAAACAGTATTGGCGACCTCCAGGAACGGGCAGCCTTCTTCGCTGGGCTCTACTTCGGACAGGAACTATCCCAGAGCGGCCTGTAGGACGGGACGCCCCCGGTCCACCACCCTTTCACCCCTGCGCCAGCAGGGGCGGGCCCCTTTGAAAAGGGGCTCCCGCGAAGCGGGTGGGGATTGATTTGCTGGCACTGCTTCGACTTAAAATCTAAAATAGAAGATAGTCTGCCGATGACAATCCCCCGCCCTCGCTTCGCTCAGGGGCCCCCTTGGCCAAAGGGGGCAAGCGGCTTCGCCGCTTGGGGGGCCCTGCTCCGCAGGGCCCATCCCCCGCTGCCAAAAGGGGCGCGCCCCTATTTAATATTCAATTCCTTCTCCACGTCATTCAAATTGATGGTGAGCATTCGGGACACGCCCTGTTCCTGCATGGTGACGCCGTAGAGCACGTCGGCCTCCTCCATGGTACCCCGGCGGTGGGTTATCACGATGAACTGGGTCTTGGCGGACATGGTGCGCATATAGTGGGCGAAGCGGACCACGTTGGCGTCGTCCAGGGCGGCCTCGATCTCGTCCATGACCACGAAGGGGGTTGGCCGGACCTTCAAAATGGCGAAGTACAGGGCGATGGCCACAAAGGCCTTCTCGCCGCCGGAGAGCAAAGTGATGATTTTCAGCGCCTTACCCGGGGGCTGGACCTTGATCTCGATGCCGCAGTTGAGGATGTCGTCGGGGTCCTCCAACTCCAGGGTCGCCTTGCCGCCGCCGAAGAGCTCCAGGAAGGTCTGTCCGAAGGCCTCGTTGATGGTGTCAAACTCCCGCTGGAAGATTGTCTTCATCTCGTTGGTGATGGAGGCGATGATCTCCTCCAGCTCCCGCTTGGCCTTGTCCACATCGTCCCGCTGGTCGGTGAGGTAGGTGTAGCGCTCGTTGACCCGCTGGAACTCCTCAATAGCCCCCACGTTCACGCTGCCCAAAGCCGAGATGGCCCGTTTCAGCTCGGCGATGCGGCGGCTGGCCTTCTGCACCGACTCAATCTCAACCCGCTGCTGCCGGGCGGCCTCGTGGCTGAGCTCGTAGTTCTCCCACAGCTTGTCCAGCAGCTGCTTCTCCTCCAGGGAGGCGGCCACCTTCTTCTGCTCCAGGCGGGAGACCTCCCCCTCGGTGCGCAGCAGCTCCTCGTTGAGGGACTGGCTCTCTCTGGTGGCCTTCACCCGCTGGCCCTCCAGGTCAAGCTTCTCCTGATTCAGCTGGGCAATGGCCTGGTTCTGCCTCTGGTTCTCCTCCAGGAGAGCGGTGAGGGCGGCCTCTTTCTCTCCAATTTCCGCCGTAAATCCGGCGTTCTTCTCCTCGTAGTCTGCCATCAGGGCCCGGCTCTGGTTCCGGTCCCCTGCCATATTCTTCTTCAGCTCCTCCAGCTCCGTCAGGCCGGAACGAGTCGCCTCCCGCTCCGCCTCCAGAGCGGCCTGGGCGGCGGTGAGCTGGGCCGCCTCCTGGGTGATGCGGGCAGACCGCTCCTGGACCTCGCTCTGCCCCTTGGCCTTGCCCTCCGCCTCGCTCTTCAGGGCGGCGGTCTCCCCCTCCAGGGTCTGGATGCGCGCCCGGGCGGCCTGGGTGTCGGTCTCGATCTGGGCGGCCCGGCTTTTCAGCTGCTCCAGCTCCTCCTGCTGTATCCCCTGCTGGCGCTCCAGCTCGGCGGTCACTGTACGGCGCTGGGACAGCTCGCCCTCCGCCTTCAAAATGGCGTCCTCCCACTGGCGCAGCTGGCTCTGGGCGGTCTCCAGCTGGTAGTTGGCGGCGGTGGACTCCCGCTCTGCCTCGGCCATGGCCCGCTTGCCCTCCTCCAGCCGGGCCTGAATGCCGGAGAGCTGCTTGTTCAGCCGCTCCAGCTCGTTGGCCCGGCTCAAAATTCCGGCACTGCGGCTGGCGGAACCGCCGGTCATGGACCCGCCGGGGTTCAGCACCTGGCCGTCCAGGGTCACAATGCGGAAGGAGTAGCCGTATTTCCGGGCCGCGGCAATGGCGGCGTCCAGGTTCTCCATCACAGCAACCCGGCCCAGCAGATTGGAGAACACATTTTTATAATAGGGGTCGAAGGAGATGAGCTGGTCGCCCACTCCCACAAAGCCGGGCTCCTGGCGCAGGCGGTCGGCGTCCCGGAGAAAGCCCGGGCGGATGGAGCTGACGGGCAGGATGGTGGCCCGGCCCCCGTCCCGGCGCTTCAAATACTGGATGACCGCCTTGCCGTCCTCCTCCCGGTCCACCACGATGTTCTGCATGGCGCCGCCCAGGGCGGTCTCAATGGCCACGGTGTACTGGTCTGGCACCTTCAGCAGGTCGGCCACTGGGCCCCGGATGTTTTGCAGGGTCCCCCGCTGGGCCTCGTTCATCACCAGTTTGACAGCCCGGGTATAGCCCTCGTGTTCCCGCTCCATCTCGGAGAGGAGCTTGATGCGGGAGGTGAGGGCGTTCTCCTCCATTTGCAGCTTCATGTGGGCGTCCTTGGTCTGCTCCCACTTCTTCCGGCGGGACTCCATGCGCAGCTGGTAGCCCTGGATAACATTCTTAACCGCGTCCCGCTCCTCCACCGCGTCGTCGTACTTCCGTTTGGCGGTGCGGACCTCCTTTTGGGCTTCCTCCAGGCGGTCGGACAGCTCGTGGGCCTCCCGGCGCACCGTCTCGTCCCGGTCCATCACCTCCTGGGCGGCGGCGGCCAGGGCGGACAGCAGGGCTTTGGCCTCGGCGGCTCCGGCGCTGCCCAGGTCAGCCTTGCTCCGCAGCTCCTCCAGCTCATGGGCCAGAGTCCCCGCAGAGCGGGCGGCCTCCTCCGCCTCCCGGCTCTTGGCCTCCAGGGCGGCCCGGCCCGCCTCCAGCTGCTCCTCAATCTCCGCCAGACGGCTCCTGCGCTGGGCAATCTGCCCGGCCAGAGATCCCTCCCGGTCCTCCTGCTGCTCCAAGTCGGCCTTAATGCGCTGGGCGGACTCCAGATTGTGCTGGATGCTGCTCTTCAACACCGCAATGGCCGACTCCAGCTCGTTGGCCTGGGCCTGCCGGGACTGCATGGAAAAGCGCAGCCGGTCGGCCTCCACGTCCTTGGTGTGCATCTCCTCCGAAAACTGCTCGGCGGCGGCGTAGGCCTTCTCCTGGGCGGTTTTGACCTCCTCCTTCCGCCGGGCAGCCTCCTGGTAATCCGCCTCCAGCTTGATATTGCTGGCCCGGATGCGCTCCAGACTGTCCAGCCACACTGAAATCTCCAGCCCCCGCAGCTCGTCCCGGAGCACCAGGAATTTTTTCGCCTTCCCGCTCTGCTCCCGCAGGGGCTCCACCTGAAGCTCCAGCTCGGAGATCTTGTCGTTGATGCGCACCAGGTTCTCGTCGGTACGCTCCAGCTTCCGCTCCGCCTCCTCCTTCCGGTGGCGGAACCGGGAGATGCCGGCGGCCTCCTCAAAGACCTCCCGGCGGTCGGCGGACTTTACCGACAGAATTTCGTCAATGCGCCCCTGGCCGATGATGGAGTAGCCCTCCCGGCCCAGACCGGTGTCCATGAACAGCTCGTTCACGTCCTTCAGCCGGACAGAGCGGCGGTTAATATAGTACTCGCTCTCCCCGGAGCGGTAGTACCGGCGGGTCACCATCACCTCGCTCTCCTCCATGTCGAAGAGGTGGGAGGTGTTGTCCAGCACCAGGGACACCTCAGCGTAGCCTGTCTGCTTGCGCTTGGCGGTGCCGCCGAAGATCACGTCCTCCATCTTCCCCCCCCGCAGGGCCCGGGTGGACTGCTCCCCCATCACCCAGCGGATGGCGTCGGAGATGTTGGACTTGCCCGAACCGTTGGGGCCCACAATGGCGGTGATATCCTCGCCGAAGGTAAGCACCGTTTTATCGGGAAAGGATTTGAAGCCCTGGATTTCCAATGCTTTTAGGTACATACTCTCACCCGCCTCTCTGCACAGGCCATGCAAGCCTTACGCACATGGATGTTTAGAATTGACTGCCAACATCCTGATTCATTGACAGTCAAGCTGTCTTTGTGTTTTGTCGTAATATATGCCCCTTTCTGCGATAGCCGGAACATAATATAACAAAGTATTATAGCATAAGTAGGTATCAATTTCAACACAACGCCTTAAATTTCGTTTCAGTGATCCACATATTTTTCCAGTTTCCCGCCTTTGCTCTACTCCACAGCCGGCAGGGCTCCAGCGTGCGCACTGGAGGGCTTTTTTCCAAGGTGCGGCAGCGCAGGATGGAACAAAATTGATCTGAGGTCTTGACAAAGCGCCCTGCATGTGATATTTTAATTCCGCAGTTAGTTTGCACTAACCTTTTGTGGCACAATGACCTCCTGTTTTCTCCCCCCCAAGGTCCCTCCCCTTGGGGCTTCTCTCCCCGCAAAAGTTAGCTTTAACTAACTACAACCAAAAATATTCCATAAAGGAGTGTGCCAAATGAACAAGATCGCAATTGTATTCTGGAGCGGGACCGGCAACACGGAGACCATGGCCAACTGCATCGCCGAGGGGGTCCGGGCCGCCGGCGGCGAGGCGGAGCTGATGGGACCCGAGGACTTCTCCGCCGGACAGTTCACCAGCTACAGCGCCGTGGCCTTCGGCTGTCCCGCTATGGGCAGCGAGGTACTGGAGGAGATGGAGTTTGAGCCCATGTTTGCCGGGCTGGAGGGCGCTCTCAGCGGCAAGCGGATCGCCCTGTTTGGCTCCTACGGCTGGGGGGACGGCCAGTGGATGCGGGACTGGTGCGCCCGCTGCGACAGCGCCGGAGCCTACCTGCTGGACGAAAACGGGCTGATGCTCAACGAAACGCCGGATCCATCCGGCGAGGATGCCTGTAAAGAGCTGGGCAGAAGGCTGGCGGCGTGGTAAGCCAGGGGGCGGGGACATCCCGGAGTTTTGAGGCTGTGCTGGTCCGGCAGTGCGCCCCCACGCTGGCCGGAATGAAGCCGGGGAGCCTCTTCTGTTTTCACCATTCCCCGCCGGAGGTCCTCCGCCGGAAGGTATGCCAGTGGAATGAGCGTCTGGCTCCTCTGGGCCTCACCGTCCAAATCCTCCTGGAGCGCCCCGGCGCGGGCTCAGCTATTATCTATGTGTACCGGCGAAATCATCTGGAGCAGCTGCTGTCCGGCGGCGCACACCAGGAGTTTTTGCGGAATGTGGGCTACACAGGTACGGACCTGGACAGTCTGCTGCCGCAGCTGGCCCGCCGCCTGGAGCGTCAGCCGGAATTTCCCCACGAGATCGGCCTGTTTCTGGGCTACCCCCTCCGGGATGTGATCGGCTTCATTGAAAATCGGGGGCGGAACTTTACCTGCTGCGGATTCTGGAAGTCCTACGGCGACCCGGCGGAGATGCAGGTGTGCTTTGCCTGCTACCGCAGGTGTATCCAGAGCTATGTGGCCATGTTTGAGCGGGGAATCCCCATTGAGCAGCTGGCTGTGCCGGCATAAAAGGAGAATCGGATATGGAATTGCACGCGTCTGGGGAGGACTATTTGGAAGCGGTTTTGATTTGGGGGCAGCGTATGGGGCGGGGCCGGGCTGTGGATGTGGCGCGGTATCTGGGCTTTGCCAAGACCAGCTTCAGTCATGGACTGCGGCTTCTGCTCCAGGGCGGTTTCCTGACCAGGGACGGAGACGGCTATCTGTATTTCACCGAGGCCGGGCGGGAGACAGCGGAGAAAATTTATGCCAGACACCGCTTTTTTACCCAGTGGCTGATTGGGGCAGGCGTTGCGCCGGATGTCGCCGAGCAGGACGCCTGCCGCATGGAGTACGCCATCAGTGAGGAGAGCTTTCGCAAGCTGATGCAGGCGCTGGCGGACCCGGAGCACGGTGAAATAAATGCCCACAGTTCGTCTTGACTCCCCGGGTTTTTGACCGATATAATCCATATATTGCAGGCCGGCATCCATTCCCGCCGGCAAAAAGGGCGGCTCTCCGTCAGATGGAGGTGATTTCAATGAAGCAGCACCGGTTCTGGGCCTGGGGCGCCGTCTTTTGTATGGTTATGGTAATGCTCACTGGGTACAAGCACAAGTGAGCAAGGCAGAAAATCAGGAGGAGATTTTATGGATTGTGATAAGTGTGTCAAAAATCTGGCCGTCTTCGCAGGCGGGGTTCTGTTCGGCTCCGCCGGACTGAAGCTGCTGTCCAGCCGGGACGCCAAAAAAGCCTATACCCACGCCACAGCCGCCGCTCTGCGGATGAAGGAGTCGGTCATGGAGACCGTGACCACGGTGCAGGAAAATGCCGCCGATATCCTGGCCTCGGCCAAGGACCTGAACGCCCAGCGGGCGGAGGAGGAAGCTGCGGACGCCTCTGAACCGACAGAGGAGACCTGATCCACACACAGGACAGGGGGCTGCGGCCCCCGTCCTTTTTCTTTGGGGGTTACAATGAACATCATCATCAAACACAAAAACCGGGGCCGCATCCGGGTTCAGCTGGCCCAATCCCGGATGTCCCCGGAGCAGGCCGATCTGCTGGAGTGCTATCTCCAGGGCCTGCCCCAGGTCCTCCACGCCACCGTCCATGAGCGGACCCGCTGCGCCATTGTGGTGTATCGGGGCCCTCAGGCGGAGCTGCTTCGCGCGTTTCAGCGGTTCTCCTACCAGATGGAAACTCTGCATCCTCCCCTCAGCAGCCGGGCGCTCAACCGAACCTATGAGGAAAAGCTGGTGGGTATGGTAGCCGCGATACGGTGCAATCAGAACGCATTTCGGTACTTTGGAGGATACT
>NZ_QWKI01000031.1 GCF_009911645.1 Pseudoflavonifractor sp. 60 | reverse complement strand
GGAGGAGATTCTATATGACAATATGAAGCAGGTAGTCATCAAGCGGCTTCTGAAGCAGGAGGACTCCACATTGAACCGGCAGTTCGAGGATTTCGCGGGGTTCTACGGGTTTAAGCCCATTCTGTGCCGGCCCTACCGAGGTCAGACCAAGGGGAAAGTGGATGAGAGAACAGAATCCTATGATCAAGCTCCATTGTATTCTTCCTTGCAAAGAGCAGGCGGATAAGTGGGCAGTTTCATCGCAGGCTCTCTATCTCTCTATTCTGGATCAAGCGGATTCTCTTGTTTATGTCAGTAGGGTCTACCACAAAAACTGTATGTTGGAGCGCAACCGCTTTTTAGTAGAGCATGCTTCTGCTCTGCTGGCTGTTTACAACGGAGAACGGCGAGGCGGAGCAGCGGCAACTTTGCGTTATGCACAGAAGATGGGTCGGGAGATCATCGTGATCAATCCTATCACTCGATTGATCTCCCGTAGTAACTCCACACTGGCTTTGCCACAATTCTGATGGACGCAGAAATGATTTATACTGTTAAGAGCTTGCTGACAACTGCACCGAGATCATCGATGCCGCATTTTTCTCCACCGAATTGAGGATGAACCCGGCCAGGTCACAGGCGTAGAAATTTCCTGCAACCTCCAATCCCTGTTCCTGAATATAGCTTTTAAGAGCGGTATACCCCTCGGAAATATCCCAGCTGCCCCGGCAGCAGAGATATAAATAGTGCCCGGCGGGCTTCTCCATGTAATAGGGGAAGTCCGCCTTTTCTTTGATTCTGGTGTAGAGGTGGCTGATGGCTCCCAGCCCGGCCCGCCCCTCTAACGGGTGGATAGCGCCTAGTTGAAAGTCTGTCTGTATCCCGTACTGTTCGCACAGCGATTGGCACCGTTCCAATACCTCGATCAGCATTTCGTCCTCGCTGGCCGCCGGGGTCATCAGGCCCTCCAACTCCTCCGCTGGAAGGGCCAGAAGATGTTCCGCTTCAAACCAGGCGGTCTGGGTCGCCATGTTGGGGACTGGCCCAAACTCCAGATTGTGCAGGGCACTGGACAGCACAAAGTCCATGCGTTCCAGCTTCCGCCGTTCCGCCTCCAGACGGCCCCGCTGCTCCCGCAGCAGATCCAGCGTCTGGGCAGCATTCTGCCTCTGGAGGCAACGCCGGATCTCCTCCAGGGGCGTCCCCGTCTGGCGGAAGATGGAGATGGCGTAAAAATCGTAGAATTGTTCCACATCGTAGTAAAAATAGCCGTTGTCCCCCTGGTGGGCCGGGGAGAGGAGATCAATGTCCTTGTAGTGCCGTAGCGTCTCTTTCGTCGTACCACACAGAGCAGCGAAGGCCCCGGAGGTCAGCCAACCTTTTTGACGTTCCATAAAAATTCCCTCCCAAAATGAAAAATACCTCTTGACTGCGTGGCGGCCACACAGTTTATGATACCCCTTGTCAGAAATATTTGCAAGCCCGCCGGACAACAATAAGAGAAAACAGGAGGTTTTTCATATGGACTTTGGATGCAGCAGCTTTTCCTGGGAGACAAAAGACGGCCTTCACCTTTTAGGCCGGACCTACGATCAATTTGGGAACTTAGCCGCCAACCGGGTCATCAGCGTTCCCCAGGGGTATCCCTGCTCCCCGGCACTTCACGGGGAGGAGGCCGTCCCCAGCGCGTATGGCTGCACCGGCATGGCGGTGCTGGGCTTTGGGGAGCCCATCCTGGTGGACGGGGTGAACTCCGCCGGCCTGATGGGGGCACTGCTCCACTACCCGGGATACGCGGCCTACCGGGAGGGGCCGGAGGAGGGGACCACAGCAGTCCACCCGGGCCGTCTGCTGGCGTGGCTGCTGGGCCGGTGCGCCGGGGTGGAGGAGGCGGTGGAGGAGCTGTCCCGCCTCACTCTGGTGGACGAGCCTATCCAGGGCAAGCCCCTGCCCGCCCACTATCTCCTCAGCGACCAAAAGGGCGAGGCTGTCATCATCGAGCCGGACGAAACTGGCCTGTCCATTCACCGGAATGCCATCGGCGTGCTGACCAACAGCCCGGACTATCTGTGGCATAGAACGAATCTGCGCAACTTCGTGGGGGTCACCAATCTGCCCAAGGCTCCCCAGACCATCGCCGGTCACGAGGTCCGGGAGTTTGGCGAGCGGCTGGGTGGAGGCTCCGGCCTGCCGGGGGACTACTCCTCACCCTCCCGCTTTGTCCGGCTGGCCTTTATGAAAGAGTTTGCCGTCCGGGGAAAGGATGAACTGGAAGGGGTCTCCCGGATGTTCCGGGCTTTTGCCCCGGTAGACATCCCAGAGGGGCTGGCTAAGGCCGATCCGGATTATGATGTGTATGAGCAGACCCTCTGCACCAGCGTTATGTGCGCTGAGAGCGGCGTCTACTACTTCGCTCCCGCCTGGAACCGACGCATCTCCGCCGTCCGTCTTCCGGCACAGGGAAACGAGATACAGTATTTCGACCTGGAGGACTGCCAGGATATCGACTGGAGGAATTAAAACATCATGGAGAAACTGGACTCTTACCACCTGCCCGTCACGGGCAGGAACATCCTGCGCTTCGCCTTCCCCACCATTGTGATGACGGTGTTCAACACCTTCTACACCATGGTGGATGGGCTGTTTGTCTCCAACCTGATCGGCATGGAGGCCCTGTCCGCCATCAACCTCACCGCCCCGGCCATCGCCCTGATTACGGCGGTGTCCGGGATGCTGGCCACCGGCGGCAGCGCCGTGGTCATGAAGAAGATGGGGGAACACAAAGAACAGGAGGCCCGGCAGGATTTCACCCTGCTGATCCTCACCAACGCCATCGTTGGCGCGGTGATGATGGCGCTGGGCTACACCCTGATGGACACCCTGCTGGGGGCCATGGGCCTCTCCCCTGCTGTGTTCGGCTACTGCCATACCTACCTGAGCAACTATCTGCTGTTTACCATCCCCATTTTGCTGATGTATAACTTCTCCCTCTACCTGATTGCCGCCGACAAATCCACCCTGTCCCTAATCTGCACCGTGGCGGGAGGCGTGACCAACATCATCCTGGACTACGCGCTGATCGCCCTGTTTGACATGGGTATCCAAGGCGCGGCCATCGCCACCGGCCTTGGCTACTCCATCACCGCCGTTGTGGGCTTCCTGGTGTTTCGGAAGAAAGACAATCTGCTCCACTTTGAAAGACCGGTGTTCCGGGGCGGGGTGCTGTTCCACGCCTCCACCAACGGTATGTCGGAGCTGGCGACCTCGCTGGTGTCGGGCATTACCACCCTGCTGTTCAACATGGCGATGCTGAAATACGTGGGTGAGGACGGCGTAGCGGCCATCACCATCATCATGTATGTACTTATGTTTGTCAGCGCCCTGTTTATCGGCTACTCCTACGGCGTGGCCCCTATGATCTCCTACTACCACGGGGAGCAAAACCACGAAAAGCTGAAAAAGCTGGTGGGCTTCAGCGTCCGGTTCATCATCGGGGTCTCCGTCCTGTGCACGGTGATCTCCACCCTGGCCACCGTCCCTCTGGTGGGCATCTTCACCCGGCCGGACAGTCCCGTCTACACGCTGGCGGTGACGGGAAACCGTCTTTGCTCCCTAGCGCTGCTGTTTGTTGGAATCAACGTGTTCGCCAGCGGGATGTTCACCGCCCTGTCCAACGGCGTGGTGTCCGCCGTGCTGGCTTTCTCCCGGTCGTTCCTGTTCACGGTCGCCAGCATTCAAATTATGCCTGTTCTGCTGAGGGGCGTCACCGGCGTGTGGCTGGCGACACCCGTGGCCGAGCTGCTGGGGACGGTTATGGCGGCGGCGCTGCTGCTGAAATACCGGAAGCGGTACGGGTATTGAGCAAAATATTTTGGGGCAAAGGCATTTCCTTCTCTCTCCGTCTGCGGTATAATTTTAAAAACTGACTGAGGAGGCCGTCCCATGCCCCACATCCTGATAATTGAAGACGATACCGACATCAACAACTCCACCGCCGAATATCTGAGGCGGAAAGGCTGCCTGTGCAGTCAGGCGTTTTCCGGCACGGAGGGGCGGCTGCTCTGGCAGGCGGGCGGCGTTGATCTCCTGCTGGTGGACCTGATGCTCCCGGGACTATCCGGCAGTGAACTGATCCGAGAGATACGCTGGTCCAGCCGGGCACCGGTGATCGTCCTGTCGGCCAAAACGGAGCTGTCCGACAAGGTGGAGCTGCTGGGCCTGGGGGCGGATGACTACCTGACCAAGCCCTACCAGCTGGAGGAGCTGTGGGCCCGAATTTTGGTCCAGCTCCGCCACGCCAGCGCCGCCCCCGGAGGGGCCCTTCTGCGTTACCGTGACTGGGTACTGAACCCGGAGGAGATGACCCTCACCGCCGCCGGCCAGCCGGTCAATCTTACCGCTCACGAGTTTAAGATCGTGGAGCTGCTGGCGGGCCGGCCCAAGCGGGTATTCACCAAACAGCAGATTTACGAGGCGGTCTGGCAGGAGACATACGCGGTGGAGGACAAAACCATCACCGTCCATATCAGCAACATCCGTGCCAAGCTGCGGCCCAGCGGCACAGACGGCTACATCCAGACTGTGTGGGGCATTGGTTTTAAACTGGCTGAAGCGTGACAGAAGGTAAACTTTGTACTTTTTTTACCTTTCCTTTGCGATGTTTGGGCACTCGTCTGCTAGACTGAGCCTGCAAACAAAAAAGGAGGCTTTTGTATGGCAGTTATACAGACGATGGGCCTATCCAAACGCTATAAGGACAACTGGGCGGTAGACCGCCTGGACCTGCGGGTGGAGCAGGGAGACATCTATGGCTTCATTGGCCGCAACGGTGCGGGCAAGTCTACCACGCTGAAGCTCCTGTGCGGCCTGGCCCAGCCCACACAGGGGGAGGCATTGATCTTCGGCAAGCCCATCCAGGATTCGGTGGCCCGCCGCCGGGTGGGGGCACTCATTGAACAGCCGGGACTTTACCCCGACCTGAGCGGGCGGGAAAATCTGCGGCTGTATGCCACTCTGCTGGGATTGGACAGCCCGGTGCGGCAGGTGGACGAGATTCTGGAGACGGTGGGCCTGTCCCCGAAGGAGAAAAAGCCGGTCAAGCACTACTCCATGGGCATGAAGCAGCGGCTGGGGGTCGGTCTGGCTCTGCTGGGCGGGCCGGACCTGCTCCTGCTGGACGAGCCCATCAACGGCCTGGACCCGGAGGGCATCCGGGAGATGCGGGAGCTCCTCCTGCGTCTGAACCGGGAGCGGGGGCTGACCCTGCTGATCAGCTCCCACATTCTGGGGGAGCTGAGTAAAATCGCCACCCGTTATGGCATTATCCAGCAAGGCCGCATGGTGGAACAGATCACCGCCGGGGAGCTTGCGCAGAAATGCACCGACTATCTGCATCTACAGGCAGACCAGCCCCAGAAGGCGGCGGCTCTGCTGGAGCGGGAGCTCCATCTGAAGCGCTGGGAGATGCGGCCAGAGGGTGAGATCCGAATTTACGAGGCTGTAGACACGAAAGCTGTTGGGCAGATCCTCACCCAGGCAGGTATCGCGGTGGAGGAGATGGGCCTGCATAGACAGGATTTGGAGAGCTATTTCCTGGAGCGCATGGGAGGTGCGGATCATGTTTAATATGCTGCGTATGGACTTACGGCGGCTGTTCAAAAGCCGTAGTTTTAAGATTATCCTGCTGGTGACCGCGGCGCTGATTTTGATGGTATCCCTGATGACTGCCGTTGTCTCCGACCCAGAGACGCTGGATGACATGGGCGCCCACGGTGCGGAAATTGATGAAATCGACCGGAGGATGTCGGAAGAAATCCGCAACATGACCCAGCTTGATCTGGCCCATGAGACTCTGGGCGGCGGCTTTCTATTGATTATCGTTGGCATCGGGGTCACGCTCTTTGCCAACGGCGACTTTTCCAGCGGCTTTGTCAAAAATATCTGCTGTGCCCAGCCCCGCCGGGCCAACTACGTCCTGTCTAAAGCATTGGCCGCAGGAATTTACAGCGGAATCATCACCCTGTTGGGAGTGGTACTGATTTTGCTGGCACCCTATCTGTACGGGATGCGCCCTATTCCCAGCGCCATCCCTGATATTTTGCAGTATCTATTCTGGATGTGGCTGCCTCACTGGGCCTTTGCGCTTATGGCTTTGGCGCTGGTTCTGCTGACCAGAAACACCACGCTGGGCATCATCCTGTCGCTGGTGGCCGGAGGAGGGCTGACCGCTGTTCTGGTCGGTACGCTGGGAAAGCTGCTGCGTTGGCCTCCCCTGGAGCAGTTTTTCCTCTCCTCTGTGGTAAAGGGCGTCTATGCACCTCAGAATGGCATTACCCAGAGTTGGATGATTCTGGCCTGTACCATTGCATGGGCGGCTGTCTACGGAATCGGAAGCCTGTTGTCTATGGAAAAGCGGGATATTTAAGGAGGAATTTTCATGCTGCCTGCCCTGATCCTGGCCCTTGCCGCCCTGGGGATTGCGCTGCTGCGCCTGTGGGCTTACCGCACCCAGCTGCTGGAGATGGCCCAGGTGCTGGAGGAGACCCCACCGGAGAGCAATCTGCGCTTGACGGTGAGGATGTCCGGTACAGCGCCACGGCGGCTGTGCCAGGCGGTCAATCAGCGTCTGGAGGAGGGGCGGCGGCTTCGTTTGGAGACATCGAGGCGGGAACAGGAGCTGAAGTACACCATGGCCTGCATCTCCCACGACATCCGCACCCCTCTGGCCGGGGCCATGGGCTATTTGCAGCTGCTGGAGGGGGAACCAGAGCGTCAGGCGGAGTACCAGGGCATCATACGCAAGCGGCTGGAGGAATTGGAGGAGCTTTTGGAAGAACTGTTCCTGTATACCCGGCTGCGAAGCGGCTCCCTGCCGCTGGACTGCGGAGTAATCGCGGCCCTGCCGCCCCTGTGGGACGCGCTGGCGGAGTTTTATCCACAGTTTGAGGCGGCGGGTGTGACGCCGGAGCTGCGGTTTGACCGGGAAGATATGACAGTCTGGGCCAGCAGGTCGGCCCTGGACCGGGTGTACCGGAACCTGATCGTCAACGCTCTGCGCCACAGCGGCGGCGGTTTGACCATTTCTGGCCGGGATGGGGCGATTTGCTTTTCCAACCCGCTGCCTCCCGGCTCCAGGCCCAACCCTGAGCATCTGTTTGACCGCTTCTATCAGAGCAATCCCGCACGGGCAGAGGGCGGGGCCGGTCTGGGCTTGTCCATCGTGCGGGAGTTGATGGAGCGGATGGGCGGGCAGGTGTCCGCGCAGATCACGGGAAACATACTGGAAATCAAGCTGTCTTTTCGAGGTGCATGATACGGAGAGGGGCATGAGGCAAGCCAGCCTTATGTCCCTCCGTTTTTTGAAAATCCCTCTTGACAACCGTTGCAGTCCGTTTTATACTGTACTTGTTGATGCAATACAGTAAAAGACAGATAGGCGGTGGTAATTTGGAGATTGTTGTCAGCAATAAAACGAGCCGTCCCCTATATGAACAGATCTCAACTCAGGTCAAGGCACAAATTATGAGCGGGGAACTGAAAGCGGGAGAACCGCTCCCCTCCATTCGCTCCCTTGCGAAATCCTTGCAGATCAGTGTTTTGACTGTGCAAAAGGCATACGACCTTTTGCAAGCGGACGGGTTTATTGAGACGACGGCGGGAAAGGGCTGCTTTGTTTCCGCACAGAATCAGGACTTTTATCTGGAGGAGCAGCAAAAGAAAATCGAGGAGCATTTCAGCGAGGCGATTGAGATTGCCCGCACAAGCGGGATACCTCTTGACAAAATGCTGAACCTGCTGACGCTTCTGTATGAGGAGGATTGACCATGACAAATGCTTTAACTGTTTCAGGATTGACCAAAACGTATCAGGATTTTGTTTTGGATCAGGTTTCTTTTTCTGTCCCCAGCGGCTCCATTGTAGGGCTGATTGGGGAAAACGGCGCCGGAAAAAGTACGACGATCAACGCGGCGCTGGGCCTGATCCAAAAGGAGGCCGGCCAAGTCTCTGTTTTGGGCAGAGACGGGCTGGACGGCGATACCAAGGAAGAGATCGGCGTGGTCTTTGACGGCAGCAACTACCCTGAGATCCTTTCCCCGAAGAAGCTCAACGGGGTTATGAAGAACATCTACCGCTCCTGGGATGAAACGGCCTACTTCCGCCTTTTGAAGCAGTTTTCTCTGCCTCCTGAGAAGCGAATCAAGCAGTTTTCCAAGGGGATGAAGATGAAACTGGCGATTTCAGTCGCCCTTTCCCACCACTCTAAGCTGTTGATTCTGGACGAAGCCACCAGCGGGCTGGACCCGGTGATCCGGGACGACATTCTGGATATGCTGCTGGATTTCGTGCAGGAGGAAGACCACTCCATTCTGGTATCCTCCCACATCACCAGCGACCTGGAGAAGATTGCGGACTATATCGTGTTTATCCATGAGGGAAAAGTGGTTTTTTCCAAGCCCAAGGACGAACTGGTGGAGCAGTACGGCATCATCAAATGCGGAGCGGCACAGTTTGACGTGCTGGATAAAACCGATATTATCGTGTACCGAAAAATGGACTATGAATGGCAGGTTCTGGTATCCGACCGGGAGAAGATGCAGAAGAAATATCCCAAGGCCATGGTCGTTCCGGCCACCATTGACGAGATTATGCTGCTCTATGTAAAGGGGGAAAAATAATGAAGGGCGTTCTGTTGAAAGACCTCTATATTGCCAGGAGTAATATCCTGGTCACCGTAGTCAGCCTGGTTGTTCTGGGCTTTGGGCTGTCGTTTCTTCTTGAAACAAGCGCCCTGCTGGTTCTGGCGCCGGTCGCCTCCACCACCGCAGTTTTTATCAGCATCACCAGCGACGCCGCCTCGAAGTGGAATAAAAACGTGATTACGATGCCGGTGTCGAGAAGGCAGATCATCGGGGAAAAATTTGTGTTTTACATTCTGCTCGCCGTTCTGGGGCTGATTACCGCTCTGCTCCCCTGCCTCGCGCTCGGATTCTTCGGCGCTGATATTACCCTCCATTCCCTGTGCCTGTATGGGGCGATTGGTATAAGCGCCACGCTGCTGGCCGGCGGCATCAGCTTACCCTGCGCCTATCTGTTCGACCCGGAAAAATCCCAAATCGTGTTTATGATGTCCTTCATGGCATCCACGGGAATCATTGTAGGGATCGTGCTTCTCACCAATTTGTTTATTCCCGTAAAAGAAAACATCCTTTTGGCGTTTCACATTGTGCTTGCGATTTCCGCCGTTTGGTTTTTTGTCTCCTATCGTGTTGCGGTAAAGGTGTATCAAAAAAGGGATATTACCTGACCGGCATTTCTGTCTATGTAATCTTCAGGCCAGCGGAGCGGCTGCGGCTGCCTCGCTGGCTTTTTTAAGAGAGGCGAAAACATTTCATGACATACCTGCGACATTCCATTACATCGGGGGTTGTAGCCCTGTCCCGCTTTTGCTAATCTGATAGATTGATAAGGAAACGTGGTGGTGAACATGATAACATTTGCGATCTGCGATGACGAGCCGATGATGGCCCAGGAGCTTGCCGGCCATCTTGCGGACTATATGAAAGAAAAATCAATGACCGCCTACTCTGTCAGCAGCTTTTCCAATGGCTGCGCCCTGTTGGAAAGTAGCGGCAGCTTTGATGTGATTTTCCTGGACATCCAGATGGAACAGCCGAACGGAATGGAGACGGCCAGGCTGCTGCGCCAGCGGGGCGTTCACAGCTTGCTGATCTTTGTAACAGTTCTGAAGGAGTGTGTATTCGACTCCTTCCAGGTGGAGGCATTTGACTATCTGCTCAAACCCCTGGACAGCGCCCGCTTTTGCCGGACAATGGATCGAGTTCTCCGCTCTTTGGAAAAGAGAACCGCTGAGGACATCGTGATCCAGCGGGGGACCGGCTGCGAGGTCGTTCTGCTCTCGGACATTGTGTACTGCGAGGTACTGGGCCGGAAAATCTATCTTCATAAAAATGATGGGACCGTGAGCGGCTACTACGACAAGCTGGAGGACCTGGAGCGGCGGGTGGATGGACGCTTTTTCAAGTGCCACCGGAGCTATCTGGTCAATCTGGACTATGTACGCGGGTGCCAGGACGGACAGGTTTTGCTGTCCCAGGGGGAACGCATCCCCGCCTCCCGGCTGCGGGAGCGGGAGCTGACCCAGGCCCTTTTGCGCTATATGAAAGAGAGGGGAAGCTGACATGGACTATTTCGTGTTGTTTCTGGACAGTCTCTGTCTCTTTGTGGGACATGGGGTGATGCACATGGTCTTTATCAGCCGCCTCACCAGGAAGAAACTGAAAAAATGGTGCTTTGCCGCTTATTTTCTCATCTTGGGTATGATTCAGCTTATCTCGAACAGACTCGCCCTTGACGGGACACTCCCCGTTGGCGCAGGCGTGCTGGCGCTCTACGGACTCAGCCGCTATGGGATGAGAAATCAGCGGTCCGTGTCCTGGCTGGCCGCCGTGCTGTCCTACTACGTTTCACAGTTCTCCTTCGGGATCATCAGCTCGATGGAGGCGGCGCTCTTTCCCCGCTTTATCGGCAGTCCGCTGTTTTATCCGCTGTTTTTGGTGGCACAGCTCCTGTTCTTTGTGCTGTGCGCTGGCTGCTATTATGCCGTGCTGAAGCTCCTGTCCTGGACGGAGGAGACACCCTATATCGGACTTTTGCTGTTTCCCGGACTGTTTTTCTTTGCGTCGGAATTGTATATTCTCGAGACCGCCTACAGCTTTTTTGCCCCCGTCGTCTCTCTGGAGGAAGTGGGAAAGCACAGTACGCTGCTGCTCCTGCAAGTGATGGGACTGGCGGCGCTGCTGTGTACCCTGTACGCCTACCGTCAGCTTTGTCAGGGCTTTCGGGTCCGGGCGGAGCTGCAATCTCTGACCCAGGCGGCCCAGACGCAGAAAATCTATATTGCAGAAGCGCAGGCCCGCTACGAGCAGACGAAATCCTTCCGCCATGACATCAAAAACCACTTATCCCTCTTGGACGGCTTGCTCCGCAGCGGAGACCTGGAGGAAGGCCGGGAGTATCTGAAAAAGCTGGAGACCGTCTCGGAGTCTCTGTCCTTCCCCTACCAGACCGGCAACCCGGTGGTGGACATCCTGCTGGGAGAGAAGCTGGGGCTGGCGAAGGAGATTACGGCGGAGGTGTCCCTGGTCCTGCCCAAGCCCTGCGGGATTGACGACTTTGACCTGTGCGTACTCTTTGCCAATGCGCTGGACAACGCCATCGCCGCCTGCCGTGCCAACGATGGAGCTAAGGCGATCCGCATCAGCGGGAAACAGCAAGGGGATTTCTATATGCTGACCTTTGAGAATACCTGCTCTGATGAACCCATGCCCCCGGCGGGAACCGGTCTTTCCAACATCAAGGCAGTGGCAGAAAAGTACCACGGGGCAATGCTGACGGAGAAAAATGGAAGGCAGTATCATCTGAGCGTGCTGCTGAATATAGCGCCCTTCGATTCTGAGCCTACATCTGAAAGGAAATAGATGATGGAAAAGATTCTCTATGTTGAGGATGATTTGAGCCTGATTGACGGCCTGCAATATACTTTGGAAAACAGCGGCTATTCTGTGGATAACGCCCGGACCGTGCAACAGGCGTTGACATTATTCAAAAGCAATCTCTATCATCTGCTCTTGTTGGATGTTACCCTGCCGGATGGAAGCGGATTTGATATTTGTAAATTTTGACGGCATCCGACCAGGAGATCAGCGTTGTAAAAGGTCTGGATATGGGTGGAGACGACTATATCACAAAACCATTTAAGCTCAACGAACTGCTTTCGAGAATCAACGCGCTCCTCCGCCGCTCGGCTGGATTTTCAAAATCAATGCTTTTGGATGCAAACGGGATCAGGGTATATCTTATAGAACGGCTTGTTTGGAAAAATGGCAATTTGCTTTCGCTTGTGATTGAGGATGACGGGAAAGGAATTTGTCCAGAGGATTTATACCATATTTTTAAGCGTTTCTATCGAAGCCGGTTTTCACAGGACAGTCATGGCATTGGATTGGGCCTGCCTCTTGCAAAAACCCTCGTGGAGCTTCATGGAGGAACGATTTCTGTGGCGAGCAGACTGAATACCGGAACCACATTCACACTCAGCTTTTTTAAGCTTACAAATGAGTAAGATAGAATTCATTTATAAGTAAGCTGGAGGGGATATGATGGGATGGTAAAGAGGTACTTGCCATGAATATTCTTGAAGTACAAAATCTGTGCAAAATTTATGGATCGGGTGAAGCGGAGGTTCGCGCCTTAAATCAGGTTTCGTTCTCCGTCCGCAGGGGAGAGTTTATTGCCATCGTTGGTGAATCCGGCTCCGGCAAAAGCACACTGCTGAACATTGTGGGAGCCTTGGACAATCCTACATCGGGTAAGGTCTGGATTGATGGGAAAGATGTCTTTTCCATGTCTGAGAAGAAGCTGACCGTATTTCGGCGGCAGCACACCGGTTTTATCTTCCAATCCTTCAACCTGATCCCTGAGCTGAACGCGGAACAGAATCTCACCTTCCCGCTTCTTCTGGATTACAAAACTCCGGATCAGAAATTTGTGGATGAACTGCTGTATGTGCTCGGACTGACGGAGCGCCGGAATCATTTGCCCAGCCAGCTATCCGGCGGACAGCAGCAGCGTGTGGCGATTGGGCACGCCCTGGCCACTCGGCCGGCCCTGATTATGGCCGACGAACCGACCGGCAACCTGGACAGCAAAAACAGCCAGGAAGTGATTGCGCTCCTGCAATCCATGCCGGCAAAGTATCAGCAGACGATCCTGATGATCACGCACAACGAAAATCAGGCGGGCGCCGCCGACCGTGTTTTCCGTATGGCGGATATGGCACTCCGTACGCAAAAAAGCTATTTCATTAAAACAAATGGAGAGTACCACGCCAGTGTGACCGGTATCAGCGAGGAAACCGCCGAAATGATAGGCGCACGGCTTGATGTGGCGGCCTGTGGCTGGACTTATCAAGGCAGTACAGGGGAAATAGGCTCCAAAATGGTCGGCTTCGCTGGAGCAAATGAGACCGCTTTCTCGGTTTTGACAGAGATGGAGCTGCAAAGCGGGACATACCCTGCACAGTCGGATGAAGCTCTGCTCAATCAAACGGCGCTGGACCAGTTAGGCATCTCTGCTGGAGATACAGTTACAGTCACCTTGCAGGATGGAAGGTCAAAGGACTACCGTGTGACCGGGGTACTGCGGGATATGGGCAGCCTGCTCAAAGCAGACATATATGGTATGGTTCTCACTGAGGATGGTTTTCGGGAGATTGCAGATAAAAACGCCAAGGATGGGACAACATTTTATAGCGCCTCAAGAGCAGATACAGACGGCGAAATGAGTCCCATCAATCGAAAATATCTCTTCTCGCTGGCAGATTTAGATTGCAATGTGTCAGAGCAAAAATACAAGCAATGTGAGGTGACCAGGGCGATGGCAGCAGAAACTGTCTTAATCGCGGATGATGAACGAGAGATTGCCGATCTCTTGGAAGTGTATTTGAGAAACGAAAACTATACTGTCCGCAAATTTTATAATCCTCCGGATGCGTTGGCCTGCATGGAAAAAGAGCCGGTCAGTCTGGCTATACTGGATGTGATGATGCCGGAAATAGATGGTTTTACTCTCTGCCAGAAGATACGGCAGAAGCACTTATTTCCCATTATCATGCTGACCGCTAAAACGGGAGATATGGATAAAATTCAGGGACTTACTTTAGGCGCTGATGACTATATCGCCAAACCGTTCAATCCTTTAGAGGTCGTTGCACGGGTGAAAACACAGCTTCGGCGCTATAAGCAATACAACACAAATTCAGCAGTACAAGCTACAGAAGTGACAGAGTATGACGCAAAAGGGCTTTATATCTGCCCGCCCAGCCATAAATGCACCCTAAACGGTGAAGTGCTTCCACTTACGCCTTTTGAGTTTAATATTCTTTGGTATCTATGCAAAAATCATGGGCGCGTGGTATCTGCGGAGGAGCTTTTTGAAACGCTCTGGGGTGAAAAGTTTTTTGAGAGCAGCAACAACACCGTCATGGCTCATATTGCCCGGATCAGAGAAACGATGAATGAACTGCCGCGTAAGCCAAAATATATTAAGACGATTTGGGGAGTGGGTTATACGATTGAATAAACAAACGATGTCTGCCAGCCGCGGGGAACATAAAAAGACCGCTCGAAGAAACGCCGCCAAACTTTTAGGCATCCTGGTTGGCTTTGAACTCGGTCTGATTATGCTGTTCTGGCTGTTGCTGATTGTTGTCACCTCTGCCAGTTTCTATGATTCGGACATCTTTATCCCGTGGAAGCCCTTGCTGCGGATCATGATGGTTGCATCCTTTTTTATCCTGTCAGCATCGGGCTGTTATTATATCGCCTATCGTTTTCAGCTTCTCCCCCTGAAATATCTGGATGATGTGGCAGACGCCGCACAGCTGCTTGCGGCGCCGACAGATGCACCGGTATCTTTACCGGCCGATTTGAAAGATATTGAGGATGACCTGAATACTGTGCGGGTAAAGACTTTAGAAAGTCAAAAAGCCGCCCGTGAAGCGGAGCAGCGAAAAAATGATCTCCTTGTCTATCTGGCGCACGATTTGAAAACCCCGCTGACAAGCGTTCTCGGATATTTGAAGCTGCTGGAGGACGAGCCTGATATTTCAGCGGAATTGATTTCAAAGTATACCGGGATCGCACGGGCAAAAGCGGAACGTCTGGAAGAATTGATCAACGAATTTTTTGAGATCACCAGATTCAGCACAAAAAAACTGGTTCTGGAACCGGTGAAAACGAATTTAAGCCGTATGCTGACGCAGATCACTTACGAATTTAGAAACTGTATTCACAAGCGGATAAAACGGTGGTAAGATAGGATACATGGAAGAAAAAGGGCGAGAGTCGTATC